>DASUFZ010000162.1:0-9219 GCA_036274295.1 Myxococcota bacterium | reverse complement strand
GGTCGACCATGGTATTCATGGTGCTCTTCAGCGTGAGGAACTCGCCCTTCACGTCGACCTCGATCTTCTTCGAGAGGTCGCCCTTCGCCACCGCGGTGGTCACGTCGGCGATGTTCCTCACCTGCGAGGTGAGGTTGGAGGCCATCGAGTTCACGTTGTCGGTGAGGTCTTTCCAGATCCCCGCCACGCCCTGCACGTCGGCCTGGCCGCCGAGCTTGCCCTCGGTGCCGACCTCGCGCGCGACGCGCGTCACCTCCGAAGCAAAGGCATTCAGCTGATCCACCATGGTGTTGATCGTGTTCTTCAGCTCGAGGATCTCGCCCTTCACGTCGACCGTGATCTTCTTCGAGAGGTCGCCCGCCGCCACCGCTTTCGTCACGTCGGCGATGTTGCGCACCTGGTTGGTGAGGTTGGTCGCCATCGAGTTCACAGACTCGGTGAGGTCCTTCCAGGTGCCGGCCACGCCTTGCACGTCGGCCTGGCCGCCGAGCGAGCCCTCGGTGCCCACCTCGCGCGCGACGCGCGTCACCTCGGCGGCGAAGGAGGAGAGCTGGTCCACCATGGTGTTGATGGTGTTCTTCAGCTCGAGGATCTCGCCCTTCACGTCGACCGTGATCTTCTTCGAGAGATCGCCCGCGGCCACCGCCTTGGTCACGTCGGCGATGTTCCTCACCTGCGAGGTCAGATTGCCCGCCATCGAGTTCACCGACTCGGTGAGGTCCTTCCAGGTGCCCGAGACGCCTTCCACACGCGCCTGGCCGCCCAGGATTCCCTCCGTTCCTACTTCCCTCGCCACCCGCGTGACTTCGGCCGCGAAAGAGCGCAGCTGGTCGACCATGGTATTCATGGTGCTCTTCAGCGTGAGGAACTCGCCCTTCACGTCGACCTCGATCTTCTTCGAGAGGTCGCCCTTCGCCACCGCGGTGGTCACGTCGGCGATGTTCCTCACCTGCGAGGTGAGGTTGCCGGCCATCGAGTTCACGTTGTCGGTGAGGTCCTTCCACACCCCCGCCACGCCCTTCACCTTCGCCTGGCCGCCGAGCTTGCCCTCGGTGCCGACCTCGCGCGCCACGCGCGTCACCTCGGCGGCGAAGTTGCCGAGCTGCTCCACCATGCGGTTGGTGATCTTCGCGTTCTTGAGGAACTCGCCCTCGAGCGGTCGCCCGTCCATGTCGAGCGCCATGGTCTTCGAGAGGTCGCCCTGCGCCACCGCGCCGATCACGCGCGCCGCCTCGTTGGTCGGGTGGACGAGGTCGTCGATCAGCGAGTTGATGCTTTCCACCTTCTGCGCCCAGAAGCCGCGCGCCTGCGGGAGCGCGGCGCGGCGCTTGAGCTTGCCTTCCTTGCCCACCGCCTGCGCGAGCTTGGCGAGCTCCTCGGCCATCGCCACGTTCTGCTCGACGAGATCGTTGAACACGTCGGCGACGCGGCCGAAGCCGGCGCTGCCCGAGACCGGCAGGCGCGCCGAGGCGTCGCCGCGTCGCAGCGCGACGAGCCCCGCGTGGATCAGCGCTAGCTCTTCGGCATGGTTGACGGCCCGCGCGGCGGAGTCCTTGAGCGGAAGGTTCACGGCGCTCCTCTCCTATCTTCTTTCGGCGATAAACCGTCGAAGATTAGCCCACACTCGCTGTCGAAGTGGCTCGACTCTGCTGTCGATGTATCGCTACAGAGGGAAGATGTAGGGCAATCCCCTACAGCGAAGAGCCACGCAATGTAATGAAGGGCTGCTATCTTGGCGGCGATGGTCCAGCAATCCCGCGAGCCAAGCGCGAAGCCGGAGCGCCGCCTGCGCATCCTCGTCGCCGACGACGATCGCGATGCCGTGGTGACGCTCGCCGCGCTGCTCGCGCACGACGGGCACCAAGTCCGCGAGGTGTACCGCGGCTCGGAGGTGCTGCGCCTGGTGCGCGAGTTCGTGCCGGACGTGGCGCTCCTCGACATCGGCATGCCGGGAATGACGGGCTACGACGTGGCGCGCGAGATCCGCGCGGTGTTCGGAGCGCGGCCGGTGCTCATCGCGGTCACCGGGTGGAAGAAGGCCTCGGACCGCATCGCGGCGAAGATCGCCGGCTTCGACCATCACCTCGCGAAGCCGTTCGATCCGGAGGCGCTGCTAGCGCTGCTCGCCGAGATCCCGGTCGGCCCTTCTTAGATTCAGGCCCACCATCTCGAGCAGGGCGTCCACCGCAAAGGGCTTCTGCAGGCAGCCGGCGCCGAGCGCGCGCGCCCCGCGCGCGAGCGCCTCGTGCCCGGTGATGAAGATGACCGGCAGCCCGGCGAGCGCCTCGTCGGCGGAGAGGCCGGCGACGAATTCCAGCCCGCCCCGGTAGGGCAGCGCCACGTCGACCACGACCAGATCGGGCGGCGCCTCGCGCAGGGCGCGCTCGGCAACGATCGCGTCCTCGGCGACGCGCACGTCGTAGCCCGCATTGGCGAGGTGCAATTTGAGCAGCTCGCGGATCGCCGGCTCGTCGTCTACGACGAGCACCCTGGCGCGCGTCATGGCAGGCATTGTCGAAGCGCCTGGCGGGCGCGTATATAGAACGGGCCGCTTTCCGCTTGTCGGCAGATCGAGTACGTCGTGCGGACTAGCGGCCAAGATCGACGCCGCACGCGCGGCGCGCGCATCGTACCCCATGGACGACACCCGCCACGCCTTTACCCCGAGCGTGCTGATGTACGCGCCGGCCGAGCCCGGCATCTACCTGCTGTGGGACGGGGACGCGCTGATCCTCGTCGGCCAGGCGCGCGCGCCGGAAACCGTCCTCGCTCGGCTGATGGACCACTACTGCGGGCGCGCCCTTCCCTCGCGCGCCACGCATTGCGGCTGGGAGCTGGCGAACACCGAGCCCTGGCTGCAGCACGTGGACGAATCCCCGGCGCCGGCGCTGCCGGCGTACCTCGAGGCGGATTAGAGCAGGACGCAAGAGCAGAGTAGCACCCGAGAGGAGGACGCAATACGTCGTCGCCCCCGCGAAGGCGGGGGCCCCGTTTCCTAAAAAATTGGGTTCCCGCCTTCGCGGGAACGACAACCGAGGGCTACGCGGGCGCGAGGTCGGCGAGGATCGGCAGGAGCGCGGTGGTGAGCTCGCGCTTGCAGACGAACGCATGCGCACCGGCGCCGAGCGCCGCGAGCCGCAGCGCCTCAGAATCGTGCACCGACATGACGATCACCCGGCAGTGCGGATAGCGGCGGTGCAGCTCGCGCGCCGCCTCGATGCCGTTCGGCCCCGGCAGCTCTACGTTCACCAGCGCGAAGTCGGGGCGCACCTCGCGCGCGTGCTCGAGCGCCTCGCGCATGTCGTGCGCTTCGCGCAGGTGCAGGGGGGCGAGCAGGCGCTGCAGCCAGTCGCGCAGCGCGGCGCGCATCTCCGGGTGGTCTTCTACGAGCAGGGCGCAGGCGGGCTGGGTCATGCGCCATGCTAGGCAGCGCGCCGGCGCATGTCAGTCGGGTGGGGGCCGCAAGCTCTCGTCCGGGGCGGCCCGACAGGGCATAGTCTCGGCGGACTACCCGTGGCGTAACGGGATGTCGCGTGCGCGTCGTAAGATGTTGACCGTGCCGTAGACGAACCTCGGCACGGGAAGCGGCCCGCACGCTGTTACGAGCGCCCTCCGAGAGACCGGCTTGCACGAGAAGCCGGTCCACGGTAGCGCCAAACAAAGCGCAGTCGCCGTCCGATCGCCAGTGAAGGGCAGCACCGGAGGGCACGGCTAGCGGTCGTGCCCTCTTTCATTTCCGCCGCTCGAAGTGCATCTTGCCCAGCCTCGCCGCCGCGCGCTATCGCCGGGCGCCGTGCCGCGCTGTCGCAAAGCGCCGCTGCGTGCACGCCGGATGCAATGACAGGAAAACTACTCCAGCGAGACGATGCCGCGCTGGATCGCGAACTTGACGAGCCCGGCGACGTCGCGGATGCCGAGCTTCTCGACGAGCCGCGCACGGTAGGTCTCGACGGTCTTCTGCGAGAGCGCGAGGCGCGCGGCGATCTCCGCGCCGGTGCGCCCCTCGGCGAGCAGCTGCAGCACCTCGCGCTCGCGCGCCGAGAGCCGCGCGAGCGGGTCCTGCTTGTCCTCCGCGGCGTAGTCGTCGATCACCACGTCGGCGACGCGCGGGCTGAGATAGCGCTGGCCCGCATGCACGGCGCGGATCGCATCCACCACCTCCTTCGCCGCCGAGCGCTTCACCACGTAGCCGCAGGCGCCCGCCTTGAGCGCGCGGCGCACGTACTCGCGGTCGGCGTACATCGAGAGCACGATCACGCGACAGTCGCGCTCGCGCTCGAGGATGGCGCGCGTCGCGTCCGCGCCGTTCAGCTCGGGCATCGACAGGTCCATCAGCACGACGTCGGGCTGCGCCTCGCGCGCGAGGCGCACCGCCTCGCGCCCGTCGCCCGCCATGGCGACCACCTTCATGTCGGGCTGCGCCTCGATCAGGTGCTTCAGGCCTTCGGCGACCACGCCGTGGTCGTCGGCAATGAGAATGGTGATGGGCATGAGTGGGGCCCTCAGAATGGCACGCGTGCGCGCAACACGGTACCACTTCCCGGGCGGCTCGCGATATCGATCGCACCGCCGACCGCCTCGGCGCGCTCGCGCATCGTGGTCATGCCCCAGCGGCTGGAGCGCGCCTGGGCGGCCTGCGCGTCGAACCCCGCGCCGTCGTCGCTGATCTCCACGCTCATCGCGCCGTCGGCCGCCGAGAGGGCGATGCCGACGCGCCGCGCTCCTGCGTGCTTGGCGACGTTGCTCAGCGCCTCCTGCGCGATGCGCAGCAGCGCCACCGCCGCCTCGCGGCGCAGCTCCCGGTTCCTCTCGCGCGCGTCGTCGCGGAAGTCGACCTCGATGCCGGTGCGCCGGCAGAACTCCTCGGCGTACCAGCCGAGCGCCGCGCCCAGGCCGTACTCCTCGAGCAGCGGCGGGCGCAGCTCGGCCATCACGTTCTCGATCGCCTGCAGCGTGCCGTCGACCAGCGCGAGCGAGTCGCGCAGCCGCACGCGCACGTCCATCGGCGCGTCCTCGCCCAGGGCGCCGAGCACGATGTCGAGGTTGATGTTGAGGGCCGAGAGGTTCTGGCCGACGCGGTCGTGCAGCTCCCCGGCGATGCGCCGGCGCTCGGCCTCCTCGGCCTCGACGAGGCGGCGCGACAGCGCCTGCTCGCTCAGCTTGCGCTCGCCGTCCCGCTCGGAGTCCATGTCCGCCGGATGATACTCTGCGATGGGCTGTCGTCGGATCGCTACAGCAATTTCGTCGGTTTTCGGCAACGTTGCGCAACCGCGACGCCCGGCGTTTTGCTATCGTCAAACGCATGTCGCGCAAGAGCGAAGAGCTGATCCGCAAGCTGGTACAGATCCAGGAGCAGGCGCACATCACCATGGAGGAGCTGCCGGGCACGCAGAAGCTCGCGCGCGACCGGCTGAAGCTGATCGTCGGGCTCGCGGGCTACATCGCCACCGCCCTGCGGCTGGACGAGCAGCGCGAGCGGCAGCCCGAAGTCGCGGCCCTCGCCGAAGACGCGCCGAGAAAAACCCTGCAGTAGCGGCTAACATCGCGCGGATGGTCTCCGCGCAGGACGTCCGTTCCGCGGCCGCGCGCATCGCCGGCGCAGTCGAGCGCACCCCCTGCCTGCCGAGCCGGACGCTGTCGCGCCTTGCCGGCTGCGAGGTGTTCCTCAAGTTCGAGAACCTGCAGTTCACCGCCTCGTTCAAGGAGCGCGGCGCGCTGAACAAGCTGCTCTCGCTCTCGAGCGCGGAGAGGAAGCGCGGCGTGATCGCGATGAGCGCAGGCAACCATGCGCAGGCGGTCGCCTACCACGCGGCGCGCCTCGGCATCCCGGCGGTGATCGTCATGCCGCGCGGCTCGCCGAACACCAAGATCAAGAACACGCGAGTGCACGGCGCCGAAGTCGTCCTGGAAGGGCGCAGCCTGTCGGAAGCGGGCGAGCACGCGCGCGCCCGCGCGGAGCGCGACGACCTCGTGTTCGTCCATCCCTACGAGGACGAGCGCGTGATCGCCGGCCAGGGCACCGTCGCGCTGGAGATGCTCGAGCAGGTGCCCGAGCTCGAAGTGCTCGTGGTGCCGGTCGGCGGCGGCGGGCTGATCTCGGGGATGGCGCTCGCGGCGAGGGCCGCGCAGCCGGCGATGCGCATCTTCGGCGTCGAGTCGCAGACCTATCCGTCGATGCACCAGCGACTCGCCGGGCAGCCGATCCGCGTCGGCGGCGACACCATCGCCGAGGGCATCGCGGTGAAGGAAGTCGGCGACATCGCCTTCGACATCATCGGGCGCGAGGTCGAGGAAGTGCTGGTGGTCGCGGAGGAAACGATCGAGCGCGCCATCGTCGCGCTGATCGAGATCGAGAAGACGGTCGCCGAAGGCGCCGGCGCGGCGGCGCTCGCGGCGCTGCTCGAGCACCCGGCGCGCTTCGCCGGCAAGCGCGTCGGCCTGGTGATCTCCGGCGGCAACATCGACAGCCGCGTGCTCGCCTCGGTGCTGATGCGCGGCCTGGTGCGCGACCGCCGCCTGGTGCGCCTGCGCGTCACCATGACCGACGTCTCGGGCAGCCTCGCGCGCGTCGCCGCGCTGATCGCCGAGGCGGGCGGCAACATCGTCGAGGTGCAGCACCAGCGCATCTTCGGCACCGCCTCGGTGCGCACCCCCGAGGTCGAGTTCCTCGTCGAGACGCGCGACGCCGAGCACACCGACGCGCTCGTGCGCTCGCTCGAGGCGAACGGCGTCAGCGTTTCCGCTTTTTAGACCGCTCCGGCGCGAGCTCGGGAAGATCGCTCTCGCCGCGCTGCGCCTGCTTCTCGAGCTCCTCGTCGGTAACGCCGAGGCGCGCCTCCTCCGCCTCGTCGAGCCCGGAGCCGAGCCCCGCTTCCGCGGAGGGCACGACGCGATCGGTGTCGCGATCCTCGTTGGCCTGCACCTTCGGCTCGGGACCGCCGGTGAGGTGCTCGCCCGTTCCTTCGGCATCGCTCGTGTCGTCCATCTCGAGGTCGCCGACGTTCTTGCCCGCGTCGACCACGTGCTGCTTGCCGCGCTCGACGTCGTCGTTCGTGCCGCGATCGAGGTGCAGCGCGTCTTCCTCGATCAGCCCCTGCCCCGCCATGTCCTGCCCGCTGTCGGAGGTGTCGCTTGGCCCGAGCGAGGCGACGTCGTGGCCCGTCAGTGTCTTGCGCCCGCGCTTGGGCGGAATGTTGTCCGGATCGAGTGTGCTGCCCATGGAAGCCTCCTGGTTCTCTGACACTACTGCGCTCCGCCGCAAGGGCCATTCCTGCGCTGCGGGTCTGCGCATATCGTTTCATCATGTTTGGTCAAGCGATCGACTACCACCTGCTGCGGCGCCTCGCGCATTCGCGCAACAAGGCGACCGAGGCGGAGCTCGAGGCGCAGTACTTCTCGCCGCTCGACGAGCCGCAGGCGGCCGAGCAGAAGATGGCCAAGATCCTGCGCCGCTTCCAGGGGCACCTGCCGGTCGACGCGGGGCTGAGCTACCTGGACATGGGATGCGGCACGGGCGAGCTCACCGTCGGCTTCGCGCGTCTGGGCGTTCGCTGCATCACCGGAGTCGACTTTCTCGCGCGCTCGATCGCGGTGGCGAAGCGCAACGCCCGCCTCGCCGGCGTGGAGGATCGGGTGACGTTCGTCTGCGCCGACCTGCACGAGTGGCGGCCGCCGGGGAAGTTCGACGTGCTGCTTTCCTTCGACGCGCTCGAGCACGTGCACGACCCGGCCGCGTTCCTCGCGCGCATGGCGGACTTCCTCGAGCCCGGCGGCATGGCCGTGCTTTCGTTCGGCCCGCTCTTTCACTCGCCCTTCGGCGACCACATGGGAGAGTTCTTCCGCTGGCAGGTGCCCTGGCGGGGCGTGCTCTTCAACGAGCAGAGCCTGATGCGTGTGCGGCGCGAGTTCTACCGGCCGACCGACCCGGCACGCCGCTATCGCGAGATCGCGGGCGGATTGAACCTGATCCGCTATTCGCGCTTCCTGCGAGACCTCCGCGCCACCGGGTGGAAGGCCGCGTTCCTGCGCGTCAATGCGTTCTGCGAAGGCGGCGTCACCGACGCGCTGTGCCGGGCGGCGGGCAGGATACCGCTACTCAACGACTACCTGATTCACAACGTCTACACCGTCCTCGAGCGAGAGCGCGCGACTCAGGCCCAGGCGGCGAACGCCATGCCGCAGCCGGTGGCGGCCGCGCTGCGGTAGAGCGGCACGTACTCCTGCCACTGGGTGCGCAAGCCTTCGGCGGCGCCCGCGGCGACGATCCAGTTGCGGATCTCGGAGCTGCCCGAATTCAGCTTCTTCACCGGGATGCTTCCGAATCCCGCTTCGTCGGCATCGCGGCAACAGGCAAGAACCGCGCGGTCCAGCTCCTCGTCCACGGTGAAGTGGCTGAGGCCCCCGGAAGCGATGACGCCGACCCGTTTTTCTTCTGCAAAGGTTTCTATGGAACGGCGAAGCGCGCGGCCGATCGCAAAGCACCGCGCCGGCCGCGGCTGGTTGGGCGGATAGTAGGTGTTGACGACGAAGGGCACGATCGGCAGCTCGGTGCGGCCGCCCAGCACGCGCCGGTGCACGAAGCCGAAGGCATGGCCTTCGCCGCGCGGCGGGCGCGAGAGCGATTTCGCGTAAGCCACGTCGAACCCGGCGCCGCAAAGGTCTTCGGTGATGTGAAACGCCAGCTCGGCCGCTACGGGATAAGCGCGCATGCCGCAGGGCTCGTGATATTGCGAGCGCGCGCGCTTCCAGTACTCGGGCGCCGTATCGGGGAGCTGCAGAGGGCCGTTCTCGATCGTCTCGCCGCAGTAGACGAGGAACGCCGGCTGGTTGTCTTCGAGATACTGCTCGCGCTGGTCGTCGCCGACGACAACGAGTGCGTCGAGCTTCGCCTCGGCGATCGCCCGGGACAGGCGCTCGATGTGCCGCTCGCATGCGGCGATTTTTTCCCTCTGGGTCTCAATCGACAGGTCGATTCCCTTCGCTGCCTGACTGAGCAAATCGTCGTAGGAAACCTTGTTCCCCTCGCGGTCGAGATGCCCCTGGTACATCTCGTCTCGCCGCGCGTGCCCCGGCACATCTTCGGCGGGGCTGTTGAGCGCCGGGCTGTGCGAGGTGCCGAAAGCGGCGACTAAACGAGCCATCTCACGCTGGCGGCTTCGCCGTCACACCGCCGCGCGCGCAGCGGCGCGCGTGATCCACAGCTCACGTCCGATGAGCACC
>DASUFZ010000161.1:0-11073 GCA_036274295.1 Myxococcota bacterium | reverse complement strand
CTACGAGCAGCGGCTCGATCGGCTGGCGCAGGCGCTGCTCCAGCCGGCCGACGCCGGCCAGCCGGCCGAGCCAGGCGCGCGCCTGCGCGCCGCCGAGCGCCGCGAAGCCGCGGCCGAATCCCGAGTAGACCGAGCGCGCGCTCGCGTAGTCGACCCGCGTGAAGTCGTCCGTCACCGGCGTCGCGCCCTCGGTCCAGGCGCGCACGCCCGCGTTCCCGGCGACGAAGAGCGAGAGCAGCCGCGCGGGACGCGCGAAGCCGATCTTCTGGAGGTCTGCGCGCACGGGCTCCGCGTCCATGCGCCGCGCGAGCTCGCGCGGATCGATGCGGAGCGGCTGCTTCGCTGCGATCACCAGCAGGAACCCGGTCGGCGCATCGATGCCGAACTCGTCGAGCGGACCCATGTCCCACACGGTCACCTCGGGGAAGACCTCGGCGACGGCGCGCACCATGCTGCGCACGTCCTCGTCCTCGTGGTCGACGGCCGCGATCCACTGCGAGAGCAGGCCGTCGTCCGTCAGCGCGGCGCTCGCGAGCGCGTAGAACTCGCGGGTGTAGAGATCGACGACGCCCGCGGTGTAGACGTTCGGCGGCTCGAGCGTGATCACCTGATAGCGCTCGCGCGTGCGCAGCAGGTAGTTGCGCCCGTCCTCGACGACGAGGCGCACCTTGGGATCGTCGAGGACGCCGCCGTTCGTCCAGAAGAACGGCGCGGTCTCGCGCACGTGCGGCGAGAGCTCGACGCAGTCGAGACGCTGGACCTCGGGATGCAGGCTCGCCGCGCCGAGCGTGTTGCCGACGCCGAAGCCGATCTGGAGCGACGCCGTCGGCCGCGGGTGGAGCAGGTGCGCCAGGTGCCCCTGCGTGCGGTTGAGGCTGTTCGTGTTGGTACCGGCGGTGCCGCGCTGATCGCCGTAGAAGACGACGCGGTGTCCGCTCGGCACCGCTTCCCAGATGCCCGTCGTGTCACTCGCGCCCTCGCGGTAGAAGATCAGCTTTCGCGACGCATCGCCGAAGGCGCCCTGGAACAGGTGCTGCGGGATCGCCAGGTGCGGCAGCACGAGCGCGGCGAGCACGACCGCGGCGAGCGCGAGACGCAACTCCGGACGCCGGGCTTCCGTGAGCCAGCACGCGGCGCCGAGCAGCACGTTCAGCGCGGAGAGGAAGAGCAGGGTTCCGCGCAGCCCGAGCCACGGGATCAGCACGAAGGCCGACGCCAGCGCGCCGACGATCGCGCCGCAGGTGTTCGCCGCGTACACGTTCGCGAGCGCGCGGCCCGCCGTGCGGACGTCGCCGCAGACGACGCGCGCGACGAGAGCGAAGGTCGTGCCGAGCAGCGCCGTGAACGGGAGCATCACCAGCGCGGCCTGGAAGAACATCTCCGCGACCGACGCGCGCCAGCTGTCGAGCCCCGCTGCGCCGGTTGCGATGCGGCCGAGCGCGCCGAGCGGCGCGTAGACGGCGGCCGCCACGACCACCGAGATGCCGAGCGCGACCTGCACGCCGCCGAGCCAGCCGAGCGGCCGCGCGAGCCGGTCGACGAAGCGCAGCATCAGCAGGTCGCCGAGCACGAGGCCGGCCAGGAAGACGGCCAGCATGGTGCTGAAGGCGTAGCTGCTGTTGTGGACGTGCACGACGAGCACGCGCGTCCACACGACCTCGTAGGCGAGCGCCGCGAACCCCGAGGCCGCGAAGACGACGCCCGCGAGCCGCGCGTTGCGCGCGAAGGCGGCCGGCGCGGGCTCGCTCGGCTGCGCCGTACGCGCGCTTTCGCCCTCGCCGACACGCGCGAGCAGCAGCACCGCGGCGATCGCGAAGTTGCCGGCCGCGGCGAGCGCCGTCGTCGCCCCGAGGCCGAGGTACGGGACGAGCACGAAGCCCGTCGCGACGACGCCTGCGGCGCCGCCGAGCGTGTTGAGCGCGTACAGCAGGCCCACGTTCCAGCCGACGCTTTCGCGCCGCTCGACCAGGTAGCGGGCGATGGCGGGGACGGTGCCGCCCATCAGGAACGTGGGGACGAGCAGCACGCAGAGCGCGATCCCCGAGCGGAACGCGCTCAGCAGGACGAAGCGCTCGCCGAAGGCGTCGCCGACGCTCGCGAAGAGCGCGCGCGCCAGCGCGAAGGCGAAGGGGATCGACAGGCCGCAGATGCCGATCGCGAGCTCGAGCCACGCGTAGACGCGCACGGGATTGCGCGCGCGGTCGATGCGTCGCCCGAAGGCGAAGCTGCCGAGCGCGAGACCCGCCATGTACGCGGCCAGCACCGTCGCGGTGGCGTGCACCGTCACGCCGAGGACGCGCGTCAGCTCGCGCGCCCACACGACCTCGTAGACGAGCCCGCAGACGCCGGAGAGGAAGAACAGCGCGAGAACGGCGATCCGCTGCAACCGCGCCAGCATACCCGCTGCTACCGTCGGCCGTCTCTCGGGTCCTGACGCATGTACGCTCGACTCGGTGCGCTCGCGCTCGGTGTGCTGCTGGCAGTGCTGCTGCTCGCGCTGGCCGAGGGCGCGTTGCGTGCGCTCGGCGTCGCGGAGGGCACGCCGCGCCACGACCCGTTCTCCGGATTCGGCACGAGCGTGCCGATGTTCGAGCGGGTCGACGCCTCCACGTACCGGATCTCGCCGGCGCGGCTCACCGGCCGCTACACCGAGGTGTCGCCGGAGGACGGCCGCGAGTTCGCGAGCGAGCGCGCGCCGGGCTCCTTCCGCGCCTTCGTGATCGGCGAGTCCTCGGCGGCCGGCGTCCCGTATCCGCCGCGTTACGCCTTCTCGGCGTGGCTCCGGCGCCTGCTCGAGGCAGCCCTGCCCGAGCGCAAGATCGAGGTCGTGAACGCCGCGCTCTCGGGCTACGCGAGCCGCCGGCTGCTGCCGGTCGCGCGCGAGATCGCCGGCTACTCGCCCGACCTGCTGATCGTCTACATGGGCCACAACGAGTGGGCCGAGCGCCAGTACTACGCCCACCTGATCGACATGGACCCGCGCCTCTTCCGGCTCTGGCAGTGGGCCGTCGACACGCGCCTGTACCGCGTCCTCGCGCCGCTCCTGCGGCTCCGCGACGGGCCCGTGGGCGCGCAGACGCTCCACAAGGATGCGCACGAGAACTCGCTCGAGATGTTCTCCGTGCTGCACGATCGCGCGGGCGGCGCGAGCTACCCGACGGAGCGCGATCTCTCCTATCGCGATCTGCTCTACGAGCGCAACCTCGACGAGATGGCGGACGTCGTGCAGGCGGCCGGCGCCAAGGTCCTCTTCCTCACGCTCTCGCAGAACTTCTCCGACTGGGCGCCGGGCGCGTCGAGCCATCGCGAAGATCTCGCCGACGCCGACCTGCGTCGCTGGGACGAGCTCGTTGCGCGCGGGCGCGAGGCGCAGCAGCGCGGCGACTGCCGCGCGGCCGCCGACGCCTTCACTCAGGCGCTCGCGCTCGACGCCGAGCACGCCGGGCTGCACTTCGAGCTGGCGGCCTGCCAGCGCGCCCTCGGCGAGCGCGATGCCGCGCGCGCGCACTACCGACTGGCGAGCGACCTCGATCGCGTCCCGCACGGCGCGCCCACGTCCTTCAACGACGTGATCCGCCGGGTCGCGGAGCGGCACGACGCCCACGTGGTCGACGTCGACGCGCTGCTCGAGGCGGAGAGCGGCGACGCGCTCGTCGGCGACGACCTCTTCCTCGACTGGCTGCACCCGAACCTGCGCGCGCACGAGCGCATCGCCGAGGCCGTTGCATCCGAGCTGCGGCAGGACGGCATCCCCGTGGACGGCGCGCGCTGGCGCGATCCGCCGGCCCGGCTCCCGGACCCGGACGCGCTCCACACGGCCGATCCGTCGCTGCGCCTGCGCGAGCTGGAGCTCCAGCTCTTTGCCTGTCGGCTGGCCATGCGCAACCCCTGCGAGCGGGCCGCAGCGGAGTCGCTCCTGCAGCTCGATCCCACGCACGTCGAGGCGCGCGCGACGCTAGCGCGCTGGTAATCTCGGGCCCCCATGCGCCCGCTGGTCCTCGCGCTCTTCTTCGCATCGGGCGTCTGCGCCCTCGTCTACGAAGTCGTGTGGATCCGCATCCTGAGCCTCACGCTCTCGATCACGGTCTACGCGCTGACGACGGTGCTTTGCGCGTTCATGGCCGGTCTCGCGGTCGGCGCGGGGCTCGGTGCGCGCATCGCGGACCGCGTGCGCCTGCCGCTGCGCGCCTTCGGCCTGGCGGAGCTCGGCATCGCGGCGAGCGGACTCGCCGTTCCCGCGCTGCTCTTCGGCCTCGGGCCGGCCTTCCTGTGGCTCCACGACGCGCTGGGCGGCGACGGCCCCGCGTTCTTCGCCGGCCGCTTCCTGCTCGCGTTCGGCATCCTGCTCGTCCCGGCGACGCTCATGGGCGTCACCCTGCCGCTGCTCTCGCGCGCCTTCGTCGACCGCCTCGACCAGGTCGGGAGCCGCGCCGGGATCCTCTATGGGATCAACACGCTCGGCGCCGTCGTCGGCTGCGTGCTCGCCGGCTTCGCCTTCATCCCGTCGCTGGGACTGCGCGCGACGAGCGCGCTGGCGGCGAGCCTCAACGTGGCGGTCGGCGTCGGCGCGTTCGCGCTCGCACACCGCTTCGCGCGCGAGCCGGCCCCGCACGAGTCCGCCCGCCGCGCGCCGCTCTCGCGTCACGCGCGGCTCGCCGTGCTGGCCTTCGGCATCTCGGGCTTCACCGCGATGGGCTACGAGGTGCTGTGGAGCCGCGCGCTCGTCCACTTCACGCACAACTCGACCTACGCCTACACGGCCATGCTCGCCACCTTCCTGACGGGCCTCAGCGTCGGCAGCGCCGTCTGCTCGCGCTTCGCGGACCGGGTGCGGCGTCCGCTGCTCGGCGTCGGCGCGGTGCAGCTCGCGGTCGCCCTCAGCGTGTTGGCTGCGCTGCGCATCTACATGTCCTTCGAGCGGCTCGTCCCGGCGCTCGGCGAGAAGCTCGGCGGGCTGGCCTCGTGGTCGCACGTCGTCGCGCTGATCTTCTCCGAGGCCGTGCTCACCATGCTGGCGACCACGCTGCTGCTCGGCTGCATGTTCCCCTTCGTCGCGCGCGCGGTGGTGGACTCGCTCGACGTGGTCGGCCGGCGCATCGGCGCGGCCTACGTCGTCAACACGCTCGGCTCGATCGCCGGCGCGGCGCTCGTCGGCTTCGTCGCGCTGCCGGCGCTCGGCGTGCGCGGCGCCTTCCTCGCGCTCGTGGTCGTGAACCTCGCGCTCGGTGCCGCGCTGGCGCTGGCCGCCGCGCCGCGGCGCGCCGCGCTGCCGGTTGCGGCGCTGGCCGCGCTGGCCGCCGTCGCCGCCTTCGCCTGGATCCCCGCGCGCGTCTTCGAGCAGCCCTTCCTCGACCGCTTCGGCACCTTGCGCATGTACCGCGAGGAGGTGACCGACACCGTGATGGTCACCGAGGCCGCGGACGGCTCGCGCATGATCCGCTACGCGGACGGCCGCGGGACCGCCGGGAGCATCACCTTGCCGGAGGACCGCACCTACGCGCACATCCCGATGCTGCTGCACGCGGATCCGAAGCGCGTGCTCCAGATCGGCTTCGGCGTCGGGCACACGCTCTCCTCCATCGCGCAGTACCCCGTGGAGAGCATCACCTGCGTCGAGCTCTCGCCCGGCGTGATCGAGGCGGCGCCGTTCTTTCGCGAGACGAACCGCGACGTGCTCTCCGATCCGCGCGTCCGGCTCGTGATCAACGACGGGCGCAACTTCCTCACCACCAGCCGCGAGCGCTACGACGTGATCCGCCTCGATCCGCCCGAGCTCCACACGGCGGGCGTCGTAAACCTCTACACGCGCGAGTTCTACGAGCTGGCGAAGGATCACCTCGCCCCGGGCGGCATCTTCAGCATCTGGGTCAACAACGTGATGACGCCGGAGGACGCGCTCTGGATGCTGGTGCGGACCATCCAGGACGTCTTCCCCTACGTGACCGTGTGGCACGGCCCCGCGATGTTCTCCTGGGTGATCAACGGCAGCCTGACGCCGCACGCGCCCGACGTCGCGCTGCTGGAGGCGCGCTTCGCCGAGCCCGCCGTGCGTGCCGACCTCGCGACGATCCCGATGCGCGACCCCTTCCATTTCCTCGCCCACTACGTCGGCAGCGGTGAGCAGCTCGCGCCGATGTGGCAGAGCCAGCCGCTGGTGGAGGACGACCACACGCGGCTCGATTTCAGCGTGCCGCGCTCGCGCGACTCGTACTTCGGCATCGCGAACTACAACACCGGCGGCTGGCTGATCCAGCAGATGGAGCCCGGCGCCGTGCACGACGTGGCGTTCGCGGCCTTCGCCGAGAAGATCCGGCATCTCGCCGGCTACAAGCAGCCGGTGGTGCCGGTGCTGCGAGGACTCGACGGGCTCGGCGCGGAGGAGGTCGAGCGGCGCGTCGAGGCCGCGCTCGAGACCCTGCCGGTCCATTGAGCGCGCCGCGCGCCCGCCACGTCTCGGTGGCGGCCCTCGCCTCCTGGCTCGCGCTCTGCGCCCTCCAGCAGGGCCTCGTGCCGGCGGCCCGCCACGCCTGGGCCTTCGATCTGTGGCAGTACCTGCCGGGCTGGATGGCGTGGGCATGCGCCGCCGCGTCGCTCGCGCTGTGCGCCGGCTCGGTGCGCGAGGCCGTCGCACGCGGGTGCGACGCCCTGCACACGCGCGCGCCGCGGCTTCGCGGGATCGCGGGCAAGCTCCTCGCCTTCGCCGCGCTCGCGCTCATCTTCTGGCTGCTGCGCGAGCGGCGCCTCTACGGCGACTCCGAGATCCTGCTCTTCGAGACGGGCCTCGGCCGCAGCTTCCACCTGAAGGAGATGGGGAGCTCGTTCCTGCTCGGCACGGTCGTGCGGCTCGCACGCAGCGCAGAGCTCGAGCACGCGCAGGTGGTGAGCCTCGTGCAGGCGCTGATCAGCCTGGCCGGCGCGCTCGCCGTCGTGGTGCTCCACGGTGTCGCGGGCCGGCTCGCGCCGGGACGCGCCGGCGCCGCGCTCGCCTGGATCCTCTCGGGCGGCGTGCTCCGCGTCGTCGCGGGTCACGTCGAGGTCTACGCGTTCTCGCTGGCGGCGCTCGCGCTCTACCTGCACGCCGCGCTCGCGCGCCTCGAGGGCCGCGGCTCGTTCGCCGCGGCGAGCCTCGCGCTCGGTCTCGCGATCTGGACGCACCTCTCCGCCCTGCTGCTGATGCCGAGCCTGCTCGCGCTCAGCTGGCTCGCTTCGCGCAGCCTGCGCCCGCGCGATCTCGCCGTCGGGCTCGCGCTGGCGGCGCTCCCGTGCGTGCTCTTTCTCGCCTGGCAGCTCGGCATCGGCGTGGACGGCGTGACGGGCCTGCAGCGCGAGCTCGCGCGCACGCTCCACGGCGATCAGGGCTCCTGGTCGCCGCGCCTCTGGGTGCGCGCGTGGGGCGAGACGCCGACCGCCGTCACCGACTACGCCTTCGCGAGCCGCGCGCAGCTCAAGTATCTCGCCAACGCCGCGCACCTGCTGGTGCCGGGCGTGCTGCCGGTGCTGCTCGCGCTCGCGCTGCGGGGTCCGCGGCGGCTCCTCGACACGCCCACCGCGCGCTTCCTCTGCGCGGCGGCGGCGCCGCTCGCGATCTACCCCTTCGTGCTGCGCCCGATCTGGGGTCCCTTCGACTGGGATCTCTTCGCCGTCTCCGCCGTCGTGCTGGCGGCGCTCGCGGCGCACGGGCTGGCCGTGGCGACGGCGGAATCCAGCTGGCGACATCTCACGGTGTGGCTCGCCGGCTTCGGCCTGCTGTTCGTCGGGCTGCCGTTCCTGCTGCTCGGCATCGTGCCCGCGAAGCCGGCGGGGCCTTTCGCCGAGGAGCAGTTCAGCATCGACATCACGCGGCCGGGCACGCCCGCACAGGAGCGCATCGCGCCGTGGCTCTAGATTCCGAGCCCACCCGGATCTCGACGCAGTGCTGCATCGCCGGTGGTGGGCCGGCCGGGATGATGCTGGGTCTGCTGCTCGCCCGCGCCGGCGTCGACGTGTGGGTGCTGGAGAAGCACGCCGACTTCTTTCGCGACTTCCGCGGCGACACCATCCATCCCTCGACCCTGGAGGTGATGAACGAGCTCGGGTTCGTCGACGATCTGCTGAAGCTGCCGCATCAGAAGACGCCGGAGCTGCACGGCACCTTCGGCGGGCTCGAGCTGAAGATCGCAGACTTCTCCCATCTGCCCGTGCGCTGTCCCTACATCGCCCTGATGCCGCAGTGGGACTTCCTGAACTTCCTGGGCGAGCGCGCGTCCCGCTACCCGGGGTTCAGGCTGCGGATGCGAGCGGAGGTCGACGGCCTGCTCGAGGAAGACGGTCGCGTGGTCGGACTCACGGCGACGACGCCGGACGGCCCGCTCGAAGTGCGCGCCAGCCTCGTCGTCGGCGCAGACGGGCGCACCTCGGTCGTCCGCGCGCAGGCCGGCATGCAGGTACAGGAGTTCGGTGCGCCGATGGACGTGCTGTGGTTCGCGCTGCCCCGACACGAGACGGATCCTCGAGGCTCGATGGGACGCTTCGACGCCGGCCGCATCTTCATCTGGCTGAACCGCGGCGACTACTGGCAGTGCGGCTTCGTCATCCCGAAGGGCTCCGCCGAGCAGATCCGCGAGAAGGGATTGCCGGCGTTCCGCGACGGTGTCGCGCAGGTGGCGCCCTTCGCCGCCGACCGCGTCGGCGAGCTGCGGGACTGGGATGCGATCAAGCTGCTCACCGTCCGCGTCGACCGGCTGACGCAGTGGTGCCGGCCGGGCCTTCTCTGCATCGGCGATGCGGCGCACGCGATGTCGCCGGTCGGCGGGGTCGGCATCAACCTCGCCATCCAGGACGCCGTGGCCGCCGCGAATCTCCTGGCTGCGCCGCTGCGGGAAGGGCGTCTCGCCCTCGAGGACCTGCGCCGCGTGCAGGACCGGCGCATGCTGCCGACCCGCCTCACGCAGCAGATGCAGGTGTTCATCCAGGATCGCGTGATCCGCCGCGTGCTCGGCAGCACGGACCCACCCGCCCTTCCGCTCGCCGTGAAGCTCCTCGCACGCTTCCCGATCCTGTGCCGGATTCCCGGCCGACTGATCGGGATGGGAGTCCGCCCCGAGCACGTGCGGGTGTGACGACTACTTGCAGCTGAACGCCGAGCCTTGGGGCTCCGCTCGGCTGCGCCTCGCTGCGCGCGGGGGGGGCGCCCGAGCGGAAGTAGAGCGCAGGCCGCGCTCCGGGTTTGCTCGAAGCTCCGAGCGCGCTCGCGGCCGAGCCAAGGAGCGAGGGCGCCACCCGAGGAGCCCGGCGGCCACCCGATGCGCGTGCGGACGTCACGACTACTTGCAGCTGAACGCCGACCCTTCGCGCTTGCTGGCAAACAGCTCGCCCCACTCGAAGGCGCCGTCGTTGGATCGGTGATAGGGAAAGAAGACGTCGACGCAGTAGCCGGAGACGTGCTCGAGCCCGACCTGGACGGCGTCGATCTTCGCGGCGCTTCCCGGCGGCGTGGTGCGGACGTCGATGAAGAGGGCCGTGGCGGCGTAGTCGCCCGACTCCGCGCCCCTGCGGAACGCGCGGTCGAGAAGCTCGACCACGTCCTTCGAGGGGGGATGCTCTCGCCCGTCCGACGCGCCGATCTGCTGCACCGAGCCGTCGGCCTTCTGCACGATCCCGAACGGGAAGAACTCGCCGTGCTCGCGAAGCATCTTCTCGGCGAACGGGATGCCCTCGTTCATGAGCAGCTCGAGCTGCTGCTTCGGCGTCGGCGGCGGCTTCGCCTCCTCGGCCTTCTCCTCGGCGGACGCGGCCGACACGGCGAGGAACGCCAGCAGGCCCACAGCCGTCGCGATCCGGTGAAGCATGAACGAGAATCGCGTGCGCGCTACGTCATCAGCTCCGCGGCGTTCACCATCAGGTACTGGCCGCTGATCATGCGCGCGCGGTCGGAGCAGAAGAAGACGACGGCCTCGGCGACGTCGCCGTCCGACGGGATCTCGCCGAGCGGCATGCGCGCGGTGATCTCGCCGACGATCACGTCCGTCGAGACGCCGCGCTGCTTCGCCATCATCTTCACGTAGGCCTCGACCGGCGGACCCCACATCCAGGTCGGCACGACCGTGTTGACGCGGATCTTCTTCGGCCCGAGCTCCTTGGCCATGTAGTACATGGCGGTCTTCAGCGCGCCCTTCGACGCGCCGTAGGCGATCTGCGCGGTCGACGGCAGGAAGGCGGCCTGCGTGCCGATCAGCACGATCGAGCCGCCGCCCGTCTTCGCCATGCTCGCCGCGGCCGCGCGCGCGATGCGCGCGGAGCCGACCACGTTCACGTCGTAGGCGCGGCGCCAGTCGTCGAACGAGCCCTGCTCGAGCGTGCCGAAGACGGCGTCGAGCGCGGCGACCTGCACCAGCGCGTCGATGCGGCCGAAGCGCTTCTCGCTCTCCGCGACGAGGCGCGCGCAGCTCGCGTCGTCGCCGATGTCGGCCGGCACCGTCGCCACGCGCTTCCCCGACGGATCGAGGTCCTTGGCGATCTGCTCGAGCTTGGCGGCGGTGCGCGCGGCGAGCACCACGTTGGCGCCCTCGCGCAGCGACGCGCGCGCGATCTCCGAGCCGAGTCCGGGGCCGACCCCGGTAATGACGACGGTCTTCTTCGAGAGCATGGGGGGATCCTCCGACGAAAGGGGCCGGATCGTACCACGCGTCCCGCTCGCGTATGCTGGTCTCACGAGGTGCGCTCATGGGTCTGCGACAGTGGCTGAAGCCGCGCATCCAGGACTATGCGATGCGCTTCATGGACGACCTGCGCGAGCCGACCGTCGGCGCGGCGTCGGGCGACGTGCTCGAGGTCGGCTTCGGCACGGCGCGCAACCTCGAGCACTACGGCGCGCAGGTCGCCCGCGTCACCGGGCTCGACCCGATGTCGACACAGGGCGTCGCGGCGGTGGAGTCGCGCATCGCGCGCGCGCGTTTCCCCGTCGAGCGCGCGGTGCTGCGCGCCGACGCGACGCTCCCCTTCGACACCGCGCGCTTCGACACCGTCGTCACGACGTTCACGCTCTGCTCGATCCCGGATCCCGCCGCGGCGCTCGCCGAGATGCGCCGCGTGCTC
>DASUFZ010000160.1:0-18741 GCA_036274295.1 Myxococcota bacterium | reverse complement strand
GGTGGTGGCCCAGGCCAGAGTCGAACTGGCGACACCCGCATTTTCAGTGCGGTGCTCTACCAACTGAGCTACCGGGCCACGAGCGCGGCAGGTTAGCCCGATGAGTTCGCAGCGGCGAGCGGCTCCGAGGCCGTGGGCGCGGGCGCCGCGTGCTCGATGCGCACGGAGCGGATGATGGCCTCCTGGGGGTAGGGCCGATCGCGCGGCCCGTAGCGCCCGTAGAGGTCGATCGGCAGGCGGGTGACGGCGTCGACCGTGTCCATGCCTTCCGTCACGCGCCCGAACGTCGAGTAGCGGCCGTCGAGGTGCGGCGCGTCCTGCTGGACGATGAAGAACTGGCAGTCGCTGCTGCCGGGCGAGCCGGTATTCGCGAGCGACACGGTGCCGCGCAGGTGCGGGTAGCCGCTGAACTCGTCGTGGACGGTTGTGCCGGAATCGCCGCTGCCGTCGTCGCGCGGATCGAGGTTCTTCGAGTTCGGGTCGCCGCCCTGGATCATGAAGCCCGGGATGACGCGATGGAAATGCGTGCCGTCGTAGAAGCCGCTCTCGGCGAGCGAGACGAAGTGCGCGACCGCCTGGGGCGCCAGCTCGGGCAGCAGCTCGATGTGGATCGAGCCGAGGTCGCCGAGATCGAGCACGGCGACGTCGTGCGGGCCGGACGCGATCTTCGCCAGCGCGGTCGCGGCCGCCGCCGCGGGACCCTGCACGCCGCTGTCTCCGGACGGACCACAGGCGCATGCGCAGGCGAGCGCGCAGGCCGCGGCGATCCGGACGCGTCCCTTCCTCATCGCCTCCGTATCGGACGGCACGCGGGCGGACCTTTGGCCTCGCCACGCGGGCGGACCTTTGGCGCTGCGTGATAGGGTCCCGCCCCCATGCAGGGCCCCCGGCTTCGTTCGTGGCTCCGCGCAGCGGCAGCCGCGGTGCTGCTGGCGCCCGCGCTTGCCGGTCCCTTGCGTGCTGCGGCGCCCGAGCCGGCGCTCGGCCGCCGCGGCATGGTCGTCACCTCGCAGACGGAGGCGACGCGCGCGGGGCTCTCGCTGCTCGCGCAGGGCGGCAACGCGGTCGACGCTGCCGTCGCGTCGGCGTTCGCCCTGGCGGTCGTGCAGCCGTTCTCCGCGGGTCTCGGGGGCGGCGCCTTCGTCCTGATCCGCACGGCCGACGGCACTGCCGTCGCGCTCGACGCGCGCGAGACGGCGCCCGCCGCGGCCACTGCGGACATGTTCGTGCGGCCCGGTGTGCCCGAGCGCGCGTCGCTGGTCGGGCCCCTCGCCGTCGCGACGCCGAGCTTCGTGCCGGGCCTCGCGCTGGCGCTCGAGCGCTACGGCACGCGCTCGCTCGCCGACGTGCTCGCGCCCGCGATCGCGCTCGCGGAGGAGGGCTTCCCGATCGGGCCCTACCACGCGCGCATGCTCGCGTTCGCCGAGGGCATGGGCCTGCGCCAGCGCTTTGCCGAGACGGCGCGCATCCAGCTCCCGCCCGCCGGCGAGGCGCCGCGGCCGGGCTGGCGGCTCGTGCAGAAGGACCTCGCCGAGACCCTGCGGCGCATCGCGCGCGAGGGGCCGCAGCCGATCCAGAGCGGCGACGTCGCGGGCGCCATCGCCGACGACGTCCAGGCGCAGGGCGGCATCCTGACCTGGGAAGATCTCTCGGGCTACACGCCGAAGATTCGCGAGCCGCTGCGCGGCCACTACCGCGGCTTCGACATCCTGAGCTTTCCGCCGCCGTCCTCGGGCGGCGTCGCGCTGATCGAGGCGCTCCAGATCCTCGACGGCCTGGATCTGCGCTCGCGCGGGGCGGGCTCGTCGGCCGCGATCCATCTCGTCGCGGAGGCGATGAAGCTCTCCTTCGCGGATCGCGCGCTGTACCTCGGCGACCCGGACTTCACGCGGGTGCCGGTCGCGCAGCTGATCTCACCGGCGCACGCGGCGGACCAGCGCGCGCGCATCAACCCGCCGTGGTGGACGCGCGCGCCGTGGACGTGGTCGCGCGAGGAGTCGGCGATCCGCGTGGAGGCGCCGGGGCTGCCGGCGCAGGACGCCGGCACCACGCACCTCTCGACGACCGACGCGCAGGGCAACGCCGTCGCGCTGACCATGACGATCAACACGCCCTTCGGCTCCGGCATCACGGTGCCCGGCACGGGCGTGATCCTCAACAACGAGATGGACGACTTCTCCGTCGCGCCGAACACGCCGAACGTCTACGGCCTCGTCGACGTGCGCGGCGCGAACTCGATTGCGCCGGGCAAGCGCCCGCTCTCGAGCATGACCCCCACGATCGTGACGATCAACAACCGTCTCGTGATGGTGACGGGCAGCCCCGGCGGCCCGCGCATCATCACCACCACCCTGCTCACGATCCTCAACGCGCTCGAATACAAGATGGACGTGCAGGCCGCCGTGTCGGCGCCGCGCTTCCACCAGCAGTGGATCCCCGACGAGATCGTCGTCGAGCCGGACGTGCCGGCGGACGTCGTGGAGGGCCTGCGCGCGCGCGGCCACAGCGTGCGCGTCGACGAGCGCGAGTGGTCGTCGGCCGAGGCGATCCTGATCGACCCGAAGACGGGCTGGCACACGGGCGGCGCCGACCCGCGCAGCGACGGGCTCGCGCTGGGCCTCGATCCGCCCGGAAGCGACGCGCAGCAGTAGATCCCTTGCGGATCTACGCGATCCAAGGAGGCCGACGGGCTCCTCGGGTGGCGCCCTCGCTGCATGGCTCGCCCGCGTGCGGGCGTCGAGATCGCGCGCGCGTGCCGCGGCTCGAGATCCGCGCGCGCTTCTAGCGCGGGCTGCGCTCTACTTCCGCTCGGGCGCCCCCCCACCGTCGCCCGTCGGGCGCCGCATTCGGCAACGCGAGCGTTCGAGCACCGAGACCCGAACTTTCGAGAACATGGCGCGCGGAGCGCGCCGCAAGCGGCGAAGCCGCGCGCAGCTCGCCGAAGGCGAGCGGAGTCAATCAGGCTTGATCGTCGCCTCGGTGTAGGCGTCCATCTTCACGATCCGCTGCGCGACGCGCAGCACCTCGGCCGGCGTGACGGCGGCGATGCGCGCCGGGTAGCGCCGGTGGGCGTCGGGGCCGTGCCCGTAGAGCGAGTCGTGCGCGATGCGGGCCGCGTGCACCGCGTTGCGCTGCTGGTCGATCGCGAAGCTGCCGCCGAGGTGGCGCTTCGCGCGCTCCAGCTCGTCGCTGGGCGGCTCCTTCTCGACGAGCCGCTCGAGCTCGCGCAGGAGACCCGCGCGCGCCTCGTCGAGACGCTCGGGCGCGGTGCCGATCTGCACCGCGAACCAGCCGGGATCGAGACCCTCGACGCTCATCGCATCGACGGCGTAGGCGAGGCCGCGGCGGTCGCGCAGCTCGAGGAAGAGACGGCCGCCCTGGCCGGCGAGGAGCTGCGCGACGACCTCGAGCGCGTAGCGGTCGTCGTCGTGCACGCTGACGCCGCGCACGCCGATCACGCAATGGCTCTGCTCGCGATCCTTGCGCAGCTCGGCGCGCCGGATCTCGCGCGGCGCCGGCTCCTGCGCGACGCGCGGCCGCTCGAACGGGCGCGCGTCGAGATCGGCGAAGCGGGACGAGATGCCGCGCGCCACCGCGTCGGGATCGACGTCGCCCGCGACGGCGACGACGAGGTTGTGCGCGGTGACGAGCGCCTGGTGGTGCGCGGCCAGCGCCTCGCGGTCGAGCGCGCCGATCGACGCGGCCGTGCCGAGCGTCGGCATGCGGTACGGGTGCTGGCGGAAGTGCGTCTCGGTGAAGAGCAGCAGCGCGCGCCGCGTGAGCTGGTCCTCGCGGCGCGCGATCGCGGCCAGGGTCTCGCGGCGCTCGCGCTCGATCTCCTCGGGATCCAGCGAGGGCGCCAGCAGCACCTCGGCGAAGAGATCGAGCAGCGGATCCCACTGCGCGCTCGGCGCCTCGAGCGTCAGCCCGAAGCTGCTGCGCCCCGCGAAGCTGTCGATCTCGCCGGCACGGCTCTCGACGGCCGAAGCGAAGCCGGCGGCGGAGTGATTCTCGGTGCCGCGCAGCCAGAGCGAGGTGAGGAAGGCGCCGATACCCGACGTGGACGCGTCCTCGGCGAGCTGGCCGCCGAGGAGCGCCGCGCGCGCCGCGACGAGCGGCAGGTTGCGGCGCGGCAGCACGTGCAGGCGCACGCCGGAGTCGAGCGTGTAGGAGACGATGTCCGAGGACGCGCCGCCGCGCGACGGTGTCGCGCCGGCGCGGCGCGCGCTCTCGCCGCCGCGCGCGACCGCCTTCGCGATGCCCGCCGCGTCCAGCGCGCGCGCGTGGGCGTCGGGCAGCAGCGCGACGGCCGTGAGCCGCTCGGGCACGAGATACGCGCGCGCGACCCGCATCAGATCGTCCGGCGTCGCGCGGCGGACCGCCTCGAGGTAGCGCTGCTCCTCTGCGAAGCCGCCGCCCGTGCAGTGGAAGCTGCCGAGCTTGGCGGCAACGCCCCAGACGCTCTCGCGCTCGAAGTGCTCCGAGGCGAGGAAGTTCACGCGCGCGCGCTCGATCTCGGCTTCCGACACCGGCGTGCTGCGCAGGCGCTCCACCTCGAGGGCGCACGCCCCGATCGCGTCGGCGATGCGCGCGGCGTCGGTCTCGAGCTCGATCGACCAGAGGCCCGCGTCGAGCGGCGTGTAGCAGCCGGCATCGACCCGCTCGACGAGCTCGGCGCGCTCGCGCACGCGCCGCACCAGGCGCGAGCTCTCGCCGTTGCCCATCACGTAGGCCACGAGGTCGAGCAGCGGCGCGTCCGCGTGCGCGAGGCCGACGGCCGGCCAGGAGAGCGACGCGCTCGCGCGCTCGAAGGGGCGGCTCAGCACGTGGGCGCGCAATTCGCGCTGCGCGGGCTCGGCGCGGCGGTCACGGCGCGCGCCGCGCGGCGTCGCGGAGCCGAAGGCCGCCTCGATCTGCGCCAGCAGCGCCTTCGGCTCGAACGCGCCGACGGCGACGACCACCAGATTGTCCGGCGCGTACCAGCGCGCGTGGAAGGCGCGCAACCCCGCGCGCTCGAAGGCCGACACGCTGCCCGGCGTGCCGAGGATCGGCGCGCGGTACGGGTGCACGCG
Organism: Myxococcota bacterium; assembly: GCA_036274295.1. Taxonomy (GTDB): domain Bacteria; phylum Myxococcota_A; class UBA9160; order UBA9160; family SMWR01; genus DASUFZ01. Next base: position 13,669 of record DASUFZ010000160.1, on the reverse strand, counting down.
GTAGGCCTCGGCGAAGAGCGCGTTGCCGAGCACGTTGCCCGGCGAGTCCTCGCTGCGGCGGATCTCCTCGAGCACGACCTCGATCTCGCGCCCGATCTCGACGGGATCGAAGACGGGATGCAGCACCGCGTCGGAGAGGACGTCGAGGCCCTGCGCGAGCTCCTCGGCCGGCAGGGTGACGTGGTAGACGGTCACGTCGTGCGACGTGTAGGCGTTGATGCGGCCGCCGGCGCCCTCGATCGCGCCGGCCACCTCGCCGACGCCGCGGCGCGCCGTGCCCTTGAAGAGCATGTGCTCGTGGAAGTGGGCGACGCCGTGCTCGCCCGGTCCCTCGTCGGCGGATCCGACCTGCGCCCAGACCTGGAGCTCGACGACGGGCGCGAGATCGCTCGGGCACAGCAGCACGCCGAGCCCGTTCGACAAGCGGTGCAGCTGGGTCGGCGCGGCAGGCAAAACGCCGGCCAGAGTATCGGAGGCTCGCAGCAAGCGCCGGAGGCGCGCGCAGCGCGGCGGAAGCCGAGCGGAGATCGAACCGGGCGTGGCGCCCAGGAGATACCCTGGCGCGCGTGCAGGCCGACGTCGGCGTCTACGTGCACGTGCCGTGGTGCGAGCGGATCTGCCCGTACTGCGACTTCGCCGTGCTGCGGGCGCGCGAGCTCTCGCGCGAGCAGGAGCTGCGCTACGCCGACGCGCTCGAGCTGGAGCTCGCCGCGCGTCGCGCGCGCTTCGAGGGACGTCGGCTCGCGAGCCTCTACCTCGGCGGCGGCACGCCGTCGCTGCTGCGCGCCGACACGCTCGCGCGCATCGTGGCGTCGGTGCGCGCGGCGTTCCCGCCCGCCGGCGACGTCGAGATCACGCTCGAGGTGAATCCGAGCACGCTCGAGCGCGCACGCCTGCCGGACTTCCGCGCCGCGGGGGTGAACCGCATCTCGCTCGGCGCGCAGTCCTTCGACGACGCGACGCTCAAGCGGCTCGGCCGCGCGCACCGCGCAGGCGCCATCCGCGCGACGCTCGACGCGATCCGCGCGGAGCGCTTCGCGTCGCTCTCGCTCGATCTGATCTTCGCGGCGCCGGGGCAGTCGCTCGCGATGCTCGACGCCGATCTCGACGCGCTGATCGCGGCGGCGCCCGACCACGTCTCGGCCTACGAGCTGACGCTCGAGCCCGGCACGCCCTTCGGCGCGGCGTCGGCGCGGGAGCGCCTCGCGCTGCCCGACGAGGACGAGATCGCCGCGATGATGCTGCGGGTCGAGTCGCGCCTCGCCGGCGCCGGCTACGCGCGATACGAGATCTCGAGCTATGCGCGGCCGGGTCGCGAGTCGGTCCACAACCGGCGCTACTGGGAGCGCGCGCCCGTGCTCGGGCTCGGCATGGGCGCCGTCTCGACGGATCCGCCCGACCCGGCGCACGCGCACGGCGTGCGCCGCGCGAACCCGCGCGAGCTCGCGCGCTACCTGGCGGATCCGGCGTCGTGCGGCGAGGTCGAGGTGCTCGACGCGCCGATCGCGCGCGGCGAGGCGATGTTCCTCGGCCTGCGCACGGCACGCGGCGTGGACGCCGCGCGCTTCGCGGCGGAGTTCGGCGCGCCGCCGCGGGGCTTCTTCGCTCCAGCCATCGAGCGGCTGCGGCACGGGGACCTGCTCGCCGAAGAAGAGAATGGAGACCTGCGACTCACACCCCGCGGGAGACTCCTTGCGGACAGCGTCTTCGAATCCTTCGTGTAGTCGCGCGCCTGCGTTAACTTGGGACGCGTGCCCTGGGGAAACGTGTCATGCCCGGTCTGAGTGAGCGTCAGCGCGCCGTCCTGCGCGCGGTCGTCACCGCCTACGTCGGCGAGGCGGCCCCGATCGGGTCTGCGACGGTCTCGCGCCTGATCCCGCACCGCCTCTCGGCCGCCAGCATCCGCACCACGCTCGGGGAGCTCTCGGAGCTCGGGCTGGTGAGCCAGCCGCACACGTCCGCCGGCCGCGTCCCCACCGACGAGGGCCTGCGCGCGTTCATCGACGCGCTGCCGCCCGTGAATCCCGTCAACGAGTACGACCGCCGCACCATCGACTTCACCGTCGCGAGCGTCGGCGCGGCCGAGGTGCCCGAGGTGGCGTCGCAGCTGCTCTCGCAGCAGACGCGCCTGCTCGGCTTCGTGGTCGCGCCGCGGCTCGACCGCTCGAAGCTCCGCCACATCGCGCTCGTGCGGCTCTCCGGACGCCGCATCCTGGCCGTGCTGGTGACCGAGAGCGGCGCCGCGCACCGCCGCGTCGTCGAGCACGACGAGCCGCTCTCGCAGGCCGAGCTCGATCGCCTCACCTCACTGCTCGGCGAGCGCGTCGCCGGGCGGACCTTGCAGGAGGTGCGCGAGCTGTTCGCCGCAGAAGCGCAGCGCGAGCTGCGCCAGGCGGATCACATGGTCGGCCTCGCGCTCGAGCTCGGCGCGCGCGCGGTCGCGGAGGATCCGGAAGGCGAGGGCGATCTCGTGATCGCGAGCCGGCTCGCCCTGCTCGATCAGCCCGAGTTCCGCGACCCGGAGCGGATCCGCGAGCTGTTCTCGGCGCTCGAGACCAAGGAGCGCCTGCTGGAGCTGCTCGACCGCCTGCTCGCCGGCGAGAGCGGCGTGCGCGTCGCGCTCGGCGGCGAGGTCGACGAACCCTCGCTGCATCGCTGTGCGTTGGTGGCGGCGCGCTACGGCGACGACGCCGGCACCCTCGGCGTGATCGGCCCCGCGCGCATGGACTACGGCCGCGTGATCTCGCTGGTCGGCTACTGCTCCCGGGTGGTGACGGAGAAGCTCCACGCGTGAGCGCGGGAAACGACCAGGATCGGCGGCGGCGCGCGGGCGCCGAGCCGGACGACGAGGCCTCGGGCGGCTCGATCGATCCGAGCCCGGAGCTCGAGGAGGCGCTGCGCGAGGCCGCGGCGGCCGTGTCGGAGCGCGATCCCGCCGGCGCGAGCGAGGTGCTGCTCGAGGAGCCGGTGGAGGCCGCGAGCGCCGAAGGCGAGGTCGCGCGCCTGCGCGGCGAGCTGGCCGCGTCGCACGACCGCCTGCTCCGCCTCCAGGCCGATTTCGACAACTTCCGCAAGCGCGCCGCGCGGGATCGCGAGGACGCGCTCCAGTACGGCCCCCAGAATCTGGTCAAGGACCTGCTTTCGGTGGTCGATAACCTCGCCCGAGCCATCGACCACGCTCGACAGAGCGGGGGCGGGGACTTGGAGAGTCTGTTGCAGGGTGTCGAGCTCGTCCGACGCGAGCTCGAGTCCGTCCTCTCCAAGAACCACGTCCGCGAAGTCGAGGCGCTCGGGAAGGTCTTCAACCCGGCGCAGCACGAGGCGATGGCCCAGATCCCGAGCGCGACCGCGGAGCCGAACACGGTCGTGGAGGTCCTGCAGAAGGGGTATCAGCTGCGCGATCGCCTGATGCGACCGGCGCGGGTCATCGTGGCCCGGAAGCCGGACGAGCCGGACGCGGAGGGGGAGCCGTCCGGCCGGTCGTGAGCGTGCCCTGAGCCTCCCTCTGCGGAGAGCCCATGGGCAGAGTCATCGGCATCGATCTCGGGACGACGAACTCCTGCGTCGCGTTGTTCGAGAACAACGAGCCCCTGATCGTCGCGAACGCCGAGGGCGCCCGCACGACGCCCTCGATGGTCGCCTTCTCGCCCGCGGGCGAGAAGCTCGTCGGCCAGATCGCCAAGCGGCAGGCCGTCACGAATCCGCGCAACACGGTCTACGCCGCGAAGCGTCTGATCGGGCGCCGCTTCGACAGCCCCGAGGTGCAGCGCTTCCAGTCGATCGCGCCGTTCCCCATCGAGGCGGGAGACAACGGCGACGTGCGCCTGTCCATCTCGGGCCGCGCGTACTCGCCGCAGGAGATCTCCGCGATGGTGCTGACGCGCATGCGCGAGACCGCGTCGGACTACTGCGGCGAGCCCATCCAGGACGCCGTGATCACGGTGCCCGCCTACTTCGACGACTCGCAGCGCCAGGCCACGCAGGAGGCCGGGCGCATCGCCGGCCTGAACGTGCTGCGCATCATCAACGAGCCGACGGCCGCGGCCCTGGCGTTCGGCCTCGACCGCAAGAGCAGCGGCCGCGTCGCGGTGTTCGACCTCGGCGGCGGCACGTTCGACGTCTCGATCCTCGAGATCTCGGACGGCGTCTTCGAGGTGCGCAGCACCAACGGCGACACCTATCTCGGCGGCGAGGACTTCGACAACCGCATCGCCGACCACCTGATGGGCCTGTTCAAGGACGAGTCGGGCGTCGACCTGCACGCGGACCCGATGGCGCTCCAGCGCATCAAGGAAGCCGCCGAGCGCGCCAAGCACGAGCTCTCCTCCTGCGAGGAGACGGACATCAGCCTGCCCTTCATCGCGGCCGACGAATCCGGCCCGCGCCATCTCACCACGTCGATCACGCGCGCGCAGCTCGAGGAGCTGACGAAGGACCTGATCGACCGCCTCGAGGGCCCGTGCAAGGTGGCGCTCGAGGACGCCGGCGTGTCGCCCGCGCAGATCGACCACGTGGTGCTCGTCGGCGGCATGACGCGCATGCCCGCCGTGCAGCGCATGGTGCAGAAGATCTTCGGGAAGGCGCCCAACAAGGGCGTCAACCCGGACGAGGTGGTGGCCGCCGGCGCCGCGATCCAGGGCGCCGTGCTCTCCGGCAAGGTCGAGCAGGTGCTGCTGCTCGACGTCACGCCGCTCTCGCTCGGCGTCGAGACGCAGGGCGGTGTCTCGACGGTGATCATCCCGCGCAACACCACCGTGCCGACCTCCAACAGCCGCATCTTCTCGACGACCGAGGACGACCAGACCCTGGTGCGCATCCACGTCGTGCAGGGCGAGCGCGAGCTGGCGCGCGACAACCGCACGCTCGGCCGCTTCGAGCTCGTCGGCATCCTGCCCGCGCCGCGCGGCGTCCCGCAGATCGAGGTCACCTTCGACATCGACGCGGACGGCGTCGTCAACGTCTCGGCCAAGGACCTCGGCACCGGACGCACGCAGGCGATCAAGGTGACGGCGTCGACGGGCCTCTCGGAGGAGGAGATCGGGAAGCTGGTCAAGGAGGCCGAGCAGAACGCCGCGGCCGACCGCGAGCGCCGCGAGTGGATCGACCTGCGCAACCAGGCCGACGGACTCATCTACTCGACGGAGCGCACGCTCGACGAGTTCGAGGAGAACGTCTCCGCGGAGGACCGCGATCCGCTGCGCAATGCGATCCAGCAGACGCGCGACGCGATGACCGGCAGCGATACGGCGAAGCTGCGCAAGGCGATCGGCGAGCTCTCTTCGCTCACGTACAAGATGACGGAGAAGCTCTACGCGGAGCTCGGGGCGAAGCAGTCCTGAGAGCTTGACCCGGGGGGCCTCCGCCCTAGATTCCCGCACTCATTTTGGCCAAGCGCGACTACTACGAGATCCTCGGCGTGGGCCGCGACGCGGACCCGGATGCGCTGAAGAAGGCGTACCGCCGGCTGGCGATGCGGGATCACCCGGATCGCAATCCCAACGACGCCGAGGCAGAGGATCGCTTCAAGGAGGCCTCCGAGGCCTACGCGGTCCTGTCCGACCCGGACAAGCGGCGCGCGTACGATCGCTTCGGCCACGCCGGCGTCGGTGCGGCCGGCGGCCCCAATCCCTTCCAGGATTTCGGCGACCTCGGCAGCTTCACCGATCTCTTCGAGGATCTCTTCGGCGATCTCTTCGGCGCGCGGCGCGGCGGACGCCGTCGCGGCCGCGGCCAGCGCGGCGCCGATCTCCGCTACAACCTCGAGATCGAGCTCTCCGACGTGCTCGCGGGCTTCGAGTCGCAGATCGCCATCCCGAAGATGCGGCCGTGCAAGACCTGCGAGGGCTCGGGCGCGCGGGCGGGCACGTCCCCCGAGGTCTGCAGCGCCTGCCGCGGCAGCGGGCAGGTCGTGCTCCAACAGGGCTTCTTCCGCGTCAGCCGTCCGTGCGACGTCTGCGCTGGCAGCGGCGAGACGGTGCGCGAGCGCTGTGCCGATTGCCGCGGGCAGGGCCGCGTCGAGGGGCAGCAGACGATCAAGGTGCGCATCCCTGCGGGCGTCGACGAGGGCACGCGCCTGCGCCTCTCCGGCGAGGGCGAGGCCGGCATCTCGGGGGGACCGCCGGGCGATCTCTACGTGGTGGTCTCCCTGAAGCAGCACCCGCTGTTCGAGCGCGAGGGCGCCGATCTCCACTGTCAGGTGCCGATCACGATGGTGCAGGCGTCACTCGGCGCCGAGATCGACGTGCCGACTCTCGAGGGCAAGGTGAAGGTCGTGATTCCCGAGGGCACGCAGTCCGGCAAGGTGATGCGCCTGCGCGGCAAGGGCGTGCCGACGCTCCGCTCCGCCCAGCGCGGCGACCAGCTGCTGCACCTCTTCGTCGAGACACCGACGCGGCTCACGAAATCGCAACGCGAGATCCTGGAGAAGTTCGCGCAGGAGTCGGACGTCGTGGTCTCGCCCGCCCACAAGTCGTTCCTCGACAAGCTCCGCGAGCTGTTCGACTGATGCGCACGGCGGCGCGGCTCGCGATCGGAATGGCGGCCGCGCTGTGGCTCGCCGGCTGCGCCGGCACGCTCGGCGAGCGCCACGTCGTGACGCAGGCCGAGCAGGGCGCCTACGAGGCCGCGCAGAAGGAAGTCACGCGCAAGCCGGCCGCCGGCCGCGCCGCGCTCACGAAGTTCATCGAGCAGTACCCGGAATCCCCGCTCGCCAACAAGGCGCGCGTGACCCGCGGCGACCTGCTGCTCTCGAGCGGCGACCAGGCCGCCGCGCTGGCCGACTTCGAGGAGATCGTGCGCCGCGCCCCGCGCAGCGACGAGGCCGACGTCGCGCGCGTGCGCATCGCCCGCATCGAGCTCGCGCGCGGAGATGCGCGCACCGCGCGCGACACGCTCGGGCGCGTGCGCCTCGCGCGGCTGGCGCCCGCCGACCGCGCCGACGCCTACCGCACGCTCGCGGATTCGGCGGACAACGGCGTCTCGCAGGTCGTCTGGCTCTCGAAGCTGCGCGCGGAGACGCCGCAGCCCGAGGCGGTCCAGGCCGTCGACGCGCGCATCGAGGTCGTGCTCTCGCGCCTGTCCGAGTCGGAGCTCGAGCAGCTCGGCGAGGAGCTCGGGAACGCGCCGCCCGCCGCGAGCGTCGCGCTGACGCGCGCCGAGCTGCTGCTCGACGCGGGCGAAGTCGACGCGGCGCGCGCCGCGCTGGCGCGCGCGGAGCAGCTGCCGCTGACCGCGCCGCAGGCCGAGCGGCTCGCCGCGCTGCGCGAACGGCTCGCGGGCCGCGTCGCGGCGACGGAGCCCGGCGCCGGCGCCGAGCTGCCGGACTTCGCGGCCGCCGAGGCGCACGGACTTCCCGACACGCGCGCGGCGCACGGCGCCATCGGCGTGGTGCTGCCGCTCTCCGGCCCGTACGCGGCCTTCGGCGAGGAGAGCCTGCGCGGCATCCTGCTCGCCGCCGGCATCTTCGGCGGCCGCAACGGCGCCGACCCGGCCGCGCCGCCGCTGCGCGTCGTGGTGCGCGATTCGCAGGGCACGCCCGCCGTCGCGGCCGCGGCGGTGCGCGAGCTCGCAGCCGACGACGAGGTCTCGGCGATCGTCGGCCCGCTGGTGTCGGCCGAGTGCGAGGCCGCGGCCGCCACCGCCCAGGAGCTCGGCATCCCGCTGCTCGCGCTGACGGCGCGCGAAGAGGTCGTGCGCGACCGCCACTGGATCTTCCGCCTGCGCACGCGGCCCGCCGAGGAGACGCAGCTGCTCGTCGAGCGCGCGCGCGCGCTCGGCGCCGAGCGCTTCGCGATCCTCTACCGCGACGACGCCTACGGCCGCGGGCTGCGCAGCCTCTTCTGGGACGCCGTCGAGGCGCAGGGCGGCCGCGTGACCGCGGTCGCCTCGTACCCGCCCGGCGCGAAGGACTTCGCCGATTCGATCCGCCGCCTCGTCGGCTACACCTTGCTCGACGACGGAGAGAAGGCGCTGATCGCGAAGCGCGAGTCGATCATGACGAGGGCGCGCCGCCTGCCGCCGTCCGAGGCGCTGGCGCTGCGCGCGGAGGCGCAGGCGATCCACAAGTCCGACGGCTCGCCGCTGCCGCCGATCGTCGACTTCGACGCGCTCTTCGTGCCCGAGACGGCCGAGGGCATCGGCCTGATCGCGCCGCACCTCGCCTTTCACGAGGTCACGGGCGTGCGCCTGCTCGGCCCCGACGGCTGGTACGACCCGGATCTCGTGCGCCTCGGCGGCGAGCACGTCGAGGGTGCGCTCTTCGTCTCGCACTTCTTCCCAGAGAGCCCCGTCGCCTACGTGCACGACTTCTCGGTCCGCTATCGCGACGCCTTCGCGTCGGAGCCGGCCGTCTTTGCGGCGCAGTCCTACGACGCGGCGAACCTCGTGCTCGTGCAGCTCTCGGCGCGGCGTCCGTCGCGCGATTCGGTGCGCGAGGGCGTCCTCGAGACGGCGAGCTATCCGGGCGTCGCGGGCGTGATGACGATGGGCTCGGACGGCAACGCGCACAAGCGCCCCTTCCTGCTCCAGGTCGTCGGCGGCGAGATCGTGCAAGTCGAGTAGTTCGCGACCTGCGCATCTTCTCAAGTACGTCCTCCGCGTCGTCGAAACTTCCTGCATGGACGCGAAGGTCTCCGGTGTTTCGCTGCCCGACGAGCTCCCGGTCCTGCCGCTGCGGGAGATGGTCGTCTTCCCGTACATGGTGATCCCGCTCTTCGTCGCGCGGCAGCGCTCGGTCGCCGCGGTCGAAGAGGCGCTCGCGGGAGATCGCCTCGTCTGTCTGGTCGCGCAGCGCGATCCCGACGTCGAGGACCCGGGCCCCGAGGACGTCCACCGCGTCGGCACGGCAGCGATGGTGCTGCGCGTGCTGCGCATGGCCGACGGCCGCGTGAAGGCGCTCGTGCAGGGCATGAGCCGCGTGCGCGTCGAGGCGATCGTCGAGCAGGAGCGCTGCACCCTCGCACGGGTCGCCGGCATGGACGCCGAGGTGCCGGGCGGCTGGTGCGTGGAGGCGGAGGCGCTGGTGCGCACCGTGCGCGGGCGCGTCGAGGAGCTGCTGCCGCTGAAGAACCTGCCGCCCGAGGTGCTCTCGGTGACGCTCTCGGTCAACGAGCCCGGGCAGCTCGCCGACCTCGTGACCTCGCATCTGAAGCTGCGCACGGACGAGGCGCAGGAGGTGCTCGAGATCGAGGACCCGCTCGCGCGCCTGCGCCGCGTCGACGCGCTGCTGCGCCGCGAGCTCGACGTCACCACCGTGCAGGCGGAGATCCAGTCGCAGGCGCACGACGAGATGTCGCGCAGCCAGCGCGAGCACTTCCTGCGCGAGCAGCTGCGCGCGATCCAGGCGGAGCTCGGCGAGGCCGACGGCCGCAGCGACGAGGCCGAGGAGTACCGCGCGAAGATCGAAGAGGCGGGCATGTCGGAGGAGGCGCACGCCGAGGCGCAGCGCCAGCTGCGGCGCCTCGAGCGCATGCACCCCGACGGCCCCGAGGCGCACGTCGTGCGCACCTATCTCGACTGGATCATCGAGCTGCCGTGGGCGCGCTCGTCGCCGGACCGCATCGACCTCTCGCTGGCGAAGCAGATCCTCGACGAGGACCACGCGCACCTGCGCGACATCAAGGACCGCATCCTCGAGTTCCTCGGCGTGCGCAAGCTGCGCGGCGACTCGCGCGGGCCGATCCTCTGCTTCGTCGGGCCGCCGGGCGTCGGCAAGACCTCGCTCGGCCGCTCGATCGCGCGCTCGATGGGCCGCGAGTGCGTGCGCATCTCGCTCGGCGGCGTGCGCGACGAGGCCGAGATGCGCGGCCACCGGCGCACCTACGTCGGCGCGATGCCCGGCCGCATCATCCAGGGCCTGAAGCAGGCGGGCACGAACAACCCCGTCTTCATGCTCGACGAGATCGACAAGCTCGGCAGCGACTACCGCGGCGACCCGTCGGCGGCGCTGCTCGAGGTGCTCGACCCCGAGCAGAACTACCGCTTCAGCGATCACTACCTGAACGTGTCCTTCGACCTCTCGAAAGTGCTCTTCATCGCCACTGCGAACATGCTGGACGCGATTCCGGGTCCGCTGCGCGACCGCATGGAGGTGATCCGCATCCCCGGCTACACGCCGGAGGAGAAGGTCGAGATCGCGCGCGCGTTCCTGATCCCGCACCAGGTACGCGAGCACGGGTTGCCGGCCGACCGCATCCACTGGTCGCAGGCCGCCGTGCAGGGGCTCGTCACGGACTACACGCGCGAGGCCGGCGTGCGCGACCTCGAGCGCCGCATCGCCGCGATCTGCCGCAAGACGGCGCGCCGCGCGGCCGAGGGCGACGAGCGCGGCGCGCGCGTCGACCGGCGCGCGCTGGTCCGCTGGCTCGGCCCGCCGCCGTTCCTCTACGAGGCGCCGCAGCGCATCGGCGAGGTCGGCGTCGCGAACGGCCTGGCCTGGACCGAGAGCGGCGGCGAGGTGCTGACGATCGAGGCGACGCTCACGCGCGGCGAGGGTCTGGTGCTGACCGGCCAGCTCGGTGACGTGATGAAGGAATCGGGCCACGCGGCGCTCACGTGGGCGCGCGGCCAGAGCGCGCGCCTCGGCTACGACGACGCGGCCTTCGGGCGCCACGAGGTGCACGTGCACGTGCCCGCCGGCGCGACGCCGAAGGACGGGCCGTCCGCGGGCATCGCGATCGCCGCGGCGATCGTGTCCCTGGCGCTGCGCGCGCCGGTGCGCCCGGACGTCGCGATGACCGGCGAGGTCACGCTCCGCGGGCGCGTGCTGCCCGTCGGCGGCGTGCGCGAGAAGGCGCTCGCGGCGCTGCGCGCGGGCATCGCCCGCGTGGTGCTGCCGCGCAAGAACCTGCAGGACCTGCGCGACATCCCGAAGGAGCTCTCGCGGCGCATCGAGTTCATCCCCGTCGAGCACATGGACGAGGTGCTCGAGGCGGTGCTCGAGCGTCCGCCGCTGCGGCGCGCGCTGCGCCCGGGCCGCGGCCGCCGCGCGGCCGCCGCGACGCCGATCGCGAGCGCGAAGCCCACGGAGTAGCTCGCCTACACTGCCCGCCGATGCGCCTCCGCGACGTCGGCGAGTTCGGGCTGATCGCGCGCATCGCGCGCGCCGCGGGCCGGCCGGGCGGCGCGGTCGCGCTCGGCATCGGCGACGACGCGGCCGTGCTGCGCGTGCGCCCGCAGGAGGAGGTCGTCGTCACCACCGACGCCTTCGTGGAGCGCGTGCACTTCCGCTTCGAGCGCCAGAGCCCGCGCCACGTCGGCCGCTTCGCCGTCGCGGCCTGCCTGTCGGATCTCGCGGCGATGGGCGCACGGCCGCTCGCCTTCACGGCCGCGCTGGCCGCGCCGCCGCGGCTCCCGTTGGCGACGGCCGACGGCCTCACCGCCGGCCTGCTCGCGGGCGCGCGCCGGCATCGCTGTCCGCTCGTCGGCGGCAACGTGACACGCGCGCGGGAGACGTCGCTCACCCTGACCGCGCTCGGCGCGGTCGCGAAGGGCCGCGCGCTCACCCGGCGCGGGACGCGCGCCGGCGATCGGGTGCTGGTGACGGGCGTGCTCGGGGCGTCGGCGCTGGCGCGCCTGCGCGCCGATGCGGGCCACGGCCGACTCGCGCGCGTGCCCGAGCCGCGCCTGCGCGCCGGCCGCGCGCTGTCCGCGCAGAAGGGCGTCGTCGCCTGCATCGACGTCTCGGACGGGCTCGAGGCGGACCTCGGGCACCTGCTCGGGCCGTCGCTCGCGTGCCCGCTCGATCCCGAGCGCCTGCCCGTCGCGCCGGGCTTCCGGGCCGCCTGCCATGCCCTCGGCCGCGACTGGCGCCGGCTCGCGCGGGCCGGCGGCGAGGACTACGAACTTCTCTTCACGGTGCGGCCGCAGGCCCCCGGCGCCGCGCACTTCGCGCGCCGGCTGGGGCTGCGGGTGACCGAAATCGGCGTCGTCCGTCCGGGAAGGCCCGGGCGCGGCCGGGCGGGCGGCTTCCGGCACTTCTGACCGCCCCGGTCGGATCGCGCAAGTCGGCGGAACGCGGAGGGTTTGGGGCCCCGGAGCGCATCAAGCGGGGGGCGCCACCCACCGATACGGCTCTGCGTGAGAGTTGCGCTCACGCACAAATTCGTGCTCGGGGCCCTGTTCGTCAGCGGCGTGGTGGCGGGACTTCCGTCCGCGCTGGAGTACGCGGGGATCGAGATGGCGCCGTGGGCGCCGTTCTTCGTCGCGCTCGGCGTGGGCGGGGCGCTCGGCTTCTTCCTCTCGCGCGCGTTCGCGCACTCGTTCACCGAGCTCGGCCACGCGACCGAAGCGATCGGCCGCGGCGACCTCACGGTGCTCTCGGAGCGCGCCTCGGCGCCGGCCTTCCCGGACGAGACCTGGGACATCGCCTGCGGCATCCGCCGCATGGCCGACAGCCTGCGCGAGCTCGTCGAGGGCGTGCAGAGCGCCGCGGCGCGCGTGTCGCACGCCTCGCGCGCGCTCGAGGAATCGGCGCAGCGCGCGAGCTCGGGCAACGACGAGATCTCTTCCGCGGTCGCGCGCCTCTCGGCCGACGTCGCGGAGCAGCAGAAGCTGCTGCAGGACGCGAACCGGCTGATGCGCGAGATCGCCTCGACGATCGAGCTCAACGCCGAGCGCGCGCGCGAGGCCTTCGGCTTCGCCGCCGAGGCCAACCAGAAGGCCGGCGCGGGCGTCGACGTCTCGCGCCTCGCGATCGAGAAGATGCGCACCGTGTTCGAGCGCGTGGAGGCGGCCGCCTCGCGCGTGTTCGAGCTCGAGGCGAAGACGCGCCACGTCCACCAGATCACCGGCATGATCACGAGCGTCGCGCAGCGCACCAACCTGCTCTCGCTGAACGCCTCGATCGAGGCCGCCCGCGCGGGCGAGGCCGGCCGCGGCTTCTCGGTGGTGGCGGACGAGATCCGCAAGCTCGCCGAGAGCGCGGGCCGCAGCGCCGAGGAGATCTCGAAGCTCGTGCACGAGATCGAGACCGACACCAGCGAGGTGGCGGAGGGGATGCGCGAGTCGAGCATGGTGATCGGCGAGGGCCGCGAGGACGTCGACACGATCGCGGTCTCGCTCGAGCAGATCCGCTCCGCCGTCGGCGAGGCGTCGCGCCGCGCCGAGGAGATCTTCGAGGGCGCCGACATGCAGTCGACCGACGTGCGCCGCATGGTCGGCTCGATGGACGAGATCGCCGGCGTGGCGACGCGCAACAGCACCGCCATCGACGGCGTCGCCGCGACCACGCGCGGCCAGGCGAGCGTGATGGCGCACAACGTCGGCTCGGCGGGCACGCTCTCCGAGCTGGCCTCGGTGCTGCAGGAGCTGACCCGGCGTTTCGACACCGGCCGGAGTCGCACGGGGACGCCGTCGTGAGCGCGGAGCGCAACGCGAGCATCGACGAGCGCCTGCTCCTCTTCGAGATCGGGAGCTCGCTCTTCGCCCTGCCGCTCCACGGCGTGCTGGAGGTGGCGGAGCTCTCGGGGGGCGCGTGCATCCCGTCGGTGCCGCCCCAGGTCGCGCAGGTGGTGAACTTCCGCGGCGACGCGCTGCCCCTCGTGGGGGGGGAGCGCCTGTTGCCGCTCGAACGCGGCGCGCAGCCGGGCGCCGCGAGCATGCTCGTCCTCTCCGACCGTGCGGCCCCGGTGCCGCGGCTCGGGCTCCCGGTCGACCGGGTGCTCGGACTGGT
>DASUFZ010000159.1:0-18315 GCA_036274295.1 Myxococcota bacterium | reverse complement strand
GTAGCTCGCGAGACTGAGCCCCTCGAGACGCGCTGCGTGGGCGAGCTCCGTTCGCTCCTCGAGCGTGAGGTAGACGCTCAACGGATTCGCTCTCAGACGCTCTGCAACGGGCTTGGGCTTGCGTCCCGAGCCAGGGCGAGGACCGCCGACCACGGATCGATCTCCCTTCCGATCTGTTGCGAACCGAAACTAATTCTCAGCATGCTTGGCACCGTGTCGCAACCCGATGCGTACGTACTGACTCCTTGCGAAGTCGCAGCTCGCTTGCGCGTGTCACCCAGGACCGTGCAGCAATGGCGCTTGAAGGGGCGCGGTCCGGCTTTCTTTCGGGCCGGCAAGCACGTTCGCTATGCGCTGCTCGACGTCGAAGCGTGGATTGCAGAGCAGGTCCAAGCGGCCAGCTCTGAGCGAGTCGCTCCGAAAGCTGTGACCCGCGAATCTCTGTGACCCGCGGAGGCGCTCTCCCAGGGCGCTCCGCCTCGCCGTGACCCGCTTGTGACCGAGAGCGAGACGCTCTGAAATCTCTCGACGCTGCGGGCGCTTAGCCGATTCCGTCTTTGACAGGGCGTCAGAAGCCCTCGGGCGCCTGCCGGGCGCGTCGCCGCGCCGATCAAGGTATGGAGGGGAACCCGCAGTGCGGCGGCAGCTCACGCAGTCCCGCGTAGAGCGCCTCCGCCAGGATGCGGTGCCCCTCGCGATTCGGGTGGCCGTCGAGCGGGCTCACGCGCAGATCCTGCGTGCTGTGCCAGCGGTGGGCGGGAAACGACTGTGTCGCGGTGAGCCCACGCGCCTTCGCGGCCCGCTCGACCCGATCGTAAGCGTCGCGAAACGGATGCCAGAAGCGCAGCTGCGTCAGCTCCGTGTGGATCAGCACGTGCACGCACGCGCCGCTGCGCTCACCGAGCGCCACGAAGCCGTCGAGAGCGTGCTCGATGCGCGCGAACTTCGCCGGGTCGCGGTAGGCGCTCGCCAGCTCTTCGGCGTAGCTGACCCCCTCTCGCGGAAACCACAGATCGCGCAGGGAGACCCAGCGGGGCCAGAGCGCACGCAGGAGGTACGAACGGGAGCCCGCGAAGCGGAGCATCTCCTTGCCGATCGCGCGGTACCTCTCTCCGTCGCTCCTCCGCATCCAGCCGATCTCTTCGATGTCGTTCAAAGTGAAGCCGTAGACGTACAGATGGGGCCGGAACTTCGCGGCAACGCGGTCGGCGCGATCCAGCACATACTCGGCGTTGAGACCGCCGAGCCCGACGTTCAACACCTCGAACCGTTGCGAGCCGCTGCGGTTCAGCAGCCGCTCGAGCTGTGCCGCATAGGCGTCGTCCTCGCGCACGCCCTGGCCCGCGCTGAAGGAGTCGCCGACGACGGCGATGCGGAAGACACCCGGCGGCGGCACGAGGCTCCGCTCCGGACCGCGGAAGCCCGCGCTGTTGGTGCGCCACAGCGTGCCCTGATGGATGCCGACGACGTTGGGGCGCGAGAGCTCGAAGACGCCTTTGAGCTGCGGCAGACCCTCGAGCTCCGGATCGGGCGAAGGCGGCGCCGGCCGCGGGAGCGACGCGACGACGCGCACTGCGAGCTCGGCGCCGCCGAGCGTCAGCGCCGTCGCGACGAGCGCCAGCGCGAGCGCCCCGAGCAAGCTCCGTAGCCGCGTCATGGCTTGCGCTGCTCCCAGTCCACGCCGGAGAGCGACGCCAGCGCCAGCACCAGCGCCTGCGTGCCCGAGCGCGCGTGCCCCTGCGCCGCCAGCGCGACGTAGAGAGCGCGCGCGAGCGAGAGCCCCGGCATGGCGACGCCCATGCGCGTCGCCTCGTCGAGCGCGAGACCCATGTCCTTCACGAAGTGCTCGACGAAGAAGCCCGGCGCGAAGTCGTTCGCCAGCATGCGCGGCGCGAGGTTCGCGAGCGACCAGCTCCCCGCCGCGCCCGACCCGACGGAGCGGAGCACGGCTTCGAGATCGAGCCCGGCGCGGTACGCGTACAGCAGCGCCTCGCAGACGCCGACCATGTTCGCCGCAATGAGCGTCTGGTTGACGAGCTTCGCGTGCTGGCCGCTGCCGGGGCCGCCGTGGTGGACGATCGTCTTCCCCATGCGCTCGAAGCACGGCATCAGCGCGGCGACGGCGCCGGCGTCGCCGCCGAGCATGATCGAGAGCCGCGCCTCGCGCGCGCCGACGTCGCCGCCGGAGACCGGCGCGTCCAGCGCGAACGCGCCGCGCGCGCGCGCCGCCTCGGCGATCTCCACCGCGAGCGCGGGCTCGCTCGTCGTCATGTCGACGAGCACGCCGCCCTCGCGCAGCCCCGCGAGCGCGCCGCGCGGCCCGAGCACGACCTCGCGCACGTCGCGCGGGAAGCCGACCATGCTGAAGACGACGTCGCTCCGGTCCGCGACCTCGCGCGGCGTGTCCGCCCAGCGGACGCCGCGCGCGAGCAAGGGCTCCGCCTTCGCCTTGCTGCGCGTCGTCGCGCAGACGGCATAGCCCGCGTCGCGCAGGTGGCCGCAGAGCGACGCGCCCATCACGCCGAGCCCGATCCAGCCGATGCGCGTACGCCCGGGCTCCACGCGCGCGGGCACCGCCATCTAGAGGACCGTCCCGGAGAGGATCTGCGTCGCCACGCTGAAGTAGATGACGAGCCCCGTGACGTCGACGAGCGTCGCCACGAAGGGCGCCGACGCGCTCGCGGGATCGAAGCCGAGGCGGCGCAGCACGAAGGGGAGCATCGAGCCCGCGAGCGAGCCCCACACGACGATCCAGACGAGGCTGACCGCCACGGTGAAGCCGATCAGCACGAAGTGCTCGCCGTAGAGCGCCTCGCGCGACGGCCACAGCACGACGCGCAGCAGGCCGATCGAGCCGAGGATCAGCCCGAGGGCGAAGCTCGTGCCGAGCTCGCGCACGAACACGCGCCACCAGTCGCGCAAGGTGACCTCGCCGACGGCCAGCGCGCGGATCACCAGGGTGCTGGCCTGCGAGCCCGAGTTGCCGCCGCTCGAGATGATGAGCGGAATGAAGAGCGCGAGCACGACCGCGCGCGCGATCTCGTCCTCGTAGTAGGCCATGGCGGTCGCCGTCAGGAGCTGGCCGAGGAAGAGCACGGTGAGCCAGACGGCGCGCTTGCGCACCAGCTCCATCACGCCGACCTCGAGGTAGGGCGCGTCGAGCGCCTCGGTGCCGCCGATCTTCTGGATGTCCTCGGTGGCCTCCTCGCGCACGACGTCGACGATGTCGTCGACGGTGACGATGCCCTTGATGCGCCCCTCGGCGTCGCACACGGGCACCGCCATCAGGTCGCTCTCGGCCATCACGTTGGCGACGGCCTCCTGATCGAGGTCGTCGCGCACCGTCACGAGGTTCGTGCGCATGACCTCGCGCACGGTGCGCTCGGGCGGCGCGGAGAAGAGCTCGCGGAACGACACGACGCCGAGCAGGCGCTGCTCGGCGTCGAGCACGTAGATGTAGTAGATCGTCTCGGCCCGCTCGCGCGCGGCGCGCCGCAGGTATTTGATCGCCTCGTCGACGCTCATGTCGGGGCGCAGCCGCACGTAACGCGGGCTCATCAGGCCGCCCGCCTCGTCCTCGGCGTACGTCAGCAGCGCGGAGACCTCGCGGCGGGTCGGCTCGTCGAGCAGCCGCAGCAGCGCCTCGCGCAGCTCGGCCGGCGTCGCCTGGAGCAGGTCGGCCGCGTCGTCGGGCGGGAGCTGGCGCATCCAGAGCTGGCGCTCGTTGGCCGGCAGCGCCGCCAGCAGCTCGGACTGCGCGCGCGTGTCGAGCGAGAGGAAGAACTCCTCGGCGTCGTAGGGCGCCAGCGAGCGGAAGCCCTCGACCTTCTCCTCGGGGTTGGCGAAGCCCCAGATCTCGCGCAGGTCGTCTGCGCGGAGGCCTTCGTCGAGCGCGTGCGGAGCCGTCACGGCGGCATCATAACGGTGTGAACCCGCGAGGGTGCACGGGAAAGGCCTCAACGCCCCGCGCCGTCCGGCCGATACGACGCCCTGGAGCGCCGATGTCCGAGCCGTCCATCAAAGGCAGTGCCTTCGAGCTGGCCGCCAGCGACCTGCGCGGCCTGATCGAGAAGGGCAAGGTCTCGCGCGCGGAGGTCGAGGCCGCGCTCGAGCCGGCGGATCTCGAGCTGCTCGTGAAGCAGGCGTCACCCGTCGCCTGGGTGCCGGTCACGACCTATGCCCGCATCGTGGAGCTGCTGCTGCACCACGAGGGACACGGCAACGCGGCCTACCTGCGCGGCCGCGGCGCCCGCGCGGCCGAGGCCGCGTTCGATTCCGGCCTGTATGCGCAGCTCCGCCACAGCATGGCGATCGGCACGCTCACCGAGGAATCCGGCGAGGACAACGTCTTCACCGAGCGCGACGGGCGCCTGATGGCGTCTCTCTCGGGCGCCATCTTCAACTTCGGCATCTGGAGCTTCCGCGACCTGTCGGACCGCTACGAGGTCGAGGTGCGCGAGTCGGCGGCGCTGCCCGATGTGCTGCGCTTCGCCATCGAGGGCTTCCTCGAAGTCATCACGGAGCGCACGAGCCGGCGCGACGTCCAGGTGCGGAGCCACCGCACCGCGCCGGACATCGTCGTGTTCGCGATTCCGCACCCGCCGAAGTAGCCGTTCCCGGACGAGGTCCCCCGCGCGCCGCCGCGCGTGCGGAACCCTCCCCGGATGCCGGCCCGCCTGCCTCCCTTCGAGCGCGTGATCGAAGAGCACGGCCCTGCCCTGCTGCGCTTCTGCGTCGCCGAGGCCGGTCCCGCCCGCGCCGACGACTGCTTCCAGGAGAGCCTGCTCGCGGCCCTGCGCGCCTACCCGCGCCTGCGCGATCCGGGCGCCGTGCGCGGCTGGCTCTTCTCGATCGCGGCGCGCAAGGCGATCGACCTGCACCGCGCCGAGGCGCGCGCGCCACGGCGGCGGGCGGACGATCCCGAGGCGGGTGACGTCGGCTGCGAGGCGCCCGAGCGCGATCCCGCGCTGTGGGCCCGCGTCCGCGCGCTGCCGCCGAAGCAACACCAGGCGGTGACGCTCCGCTACGTGGCCGACCTCTCCCACGCGGACATCGCGCAGGCGATGGGCACCTCCGAGGCCGCCGCGCGCCGCAACGTCTTCGAGGGGCTGGCGCGCCTGCGCAAGGCGCTGCGAGGATGAGGCGCGGCCCGCATCTCACGCTTTCGGTGCGGCCGCCGTCCTACCGGCATGACGAACACCTCTCTCGCTTCGAAGTCCCTGGAATCCCGACTGCGCCGGATGGCCCCGCCCGACGCCGACCGCCTGGCCCGCCTGCGCGGCGCGCTGGCCCTGCGCGCCGACGCCGAAGGCAGGGTCGACGTCGCCTTCGAGCGCCACGCCTCGCCGCTCGGCACCCTGCTGCTCGGCGCCACGTCGCACGGGCTCGTGCGCGTCGGCCTGCCGAACGACGGCGAGGCCGACGTGCTGGACGAGCTGGCCGCGCGCATCTCCGCGCGCGTGCTGCACGTCGCGCGGGAGCCGCTCACGCGCGCGCGCCGCCAGCTCGACGCGTACTTCGAGGGGCGGCGCCGTCAGTTCGAGCTCGCGCTCGACTGGCAGCTCACGCGCGGCTTCCGCCGCGACGTGCTGCGCGCGACGGCTCGGATCCCGTACGGCAGCACGGCCTCGTACCGCGAGATCGCGCGGCGCGCGGGCAGTCCGTCGGCATTCCGCGCGACCGGCAGCGCCCTGGCGGCGAATCCGCTGCCGATCGTGGTGCCGTGTCACCGCGTGCTGCCGGCGTCGGGCGAGCTCGGGAGCTACCGCGGCGGCGCGGCGGCCAAGGCGCAGCTCCTCGCACTCGAGAGGGCGATGCCGACTGCACGCGAGGGGGCGCGGTGACCCTCGAAGCGCGCGTACAGGCGCTCGACCTCGAGCGCGCCGGCGCGGATCTCGACGCGCAGGGCTTCGCGACGTTCGAGCGCCTGCTCGGCGCGGGTGAGTGCCGCGCGCTCGTCGCGCTCTACGGCGATGCGGAGCGCTTCCGCAAGCGCGTCGTGATGGCGCAGCACGGCTTCGGCGAGGGCGAGTACCAGTACTTCGGCTACCCGCTGCCCGAGGTCGTCGCGGAGCTACGCAGCCTGCTGTACGAGCGCCTGGCGCCGCTCGCCAACCGCTGGAGCGATGCGCTCGGCAGCGAGGTCCGCTATCCGCCGCATCTCGCCGGATATCTGGCGCGCTGCCACCGCGCCGGTCAGAAGCGGCCCACCCCGTTGATGCTGAAATACGAGGCCGGCGACTACAACTGCCTGCACCAGGATCTCTACGGCGAGCACGTCTTCCCGCTCCAGCTGACCGTGCTGCTCTCGCAGCCCGGGCAGGACTTCACGGGCGGCGAGTTCGTGCTGACCGAGCAGCGCCCGCGCATGCAGTCGCGTGCCGCGGTCGTGCCGCTCGGGCGCGGCGACGCCGTGCTCTTCGCGGTGCGCGAGCGGCCGGTGCAGGGGAAGCGCGGCTTCTACAAGGTGCAGATGCGCCACGGCGTCAGCCGGCTGCGCTCGGGCCGGCGGCACACGCTCGGGATCATCTTCCACGATGCGAAGTGACTAACTCGTGACGGAGCCGCCGTTCACGCCGATCGTCTGCCCGGTGATCCAGCCGGCCTCGCGCGACGCGAGGAAGACGACGGCCGCGCCGACGTCCTCGGGCCGCCCGGCGCGCCCGAGCGGGATCATCTTCTCGATCCCGCTGACGCCGGCGGCGTCCGTCGCGTTCGACATCAGCCCCAGCGCGAGCGAGTTCGCAGTGACGCCGTAGCGCGCCACCTCCATCGCGAGGTGGCGCATGAAGGCGATCGCGCCGCCCTTGCCGGCGCCGTAGAGCGCGACGCCGATCGGCAGGCCGACCTGCCCGGCCCCCGACGAGATGGTGATGATGCGGCCGTCGCGGCGCTCGCACATGCCGTCGACGACGGCGCGCGTGCAGTGCAGCACGCCGTAGAGGTTGAGGTCGACGTAGCGGCTCCAGCTCTCGGGCGACGCGCTCCGGAACGGCTCGAGCGCCATGCCCTCCGGTACACCCGCGTTGTTGACCAGCACGTCCACGGAGCCGTGCGCCTGCTCGAGCCGCGCCACGCCCGCGCGCACCGCGCCGGCGTCGGTCACGTCGAAGGCCAGCGCCTGCGCGCGGCCGCCGGCCGACCCGATCTCCTTCGCGACGCGCTCGGCCCGTTCGGGCACGAGATCGTTCACGCCGACCGCGGCGCCGCGCGCGGCCAGCATGCGCGCGATGCCCGCGCCGACGCCCTGCCCCGCGCCCGTCACCAGCGCGATCTTGCCGTCCAGCTCGAACATGACCGCCTCCACTGCATGGCGCGTTGCGACGCGCCGCGCGATGCTGCACCGCCAATCCCCGCCCGCGCAAGGACGTCATGTTCGCCACGCAGCTCGAGCAGCTCCTCCAGCTGCTCGACCTCGAGCGCATCGAAGAGAATCTCTTCCGCGGCACGAGCCCGCGAAACGGCCGCGACCGCATCTTCGGCGGCCAGGTGCTCGGTCAGGCGCTCGTCGCCGCCGGCCGCACCGCCCCGCGCGAGCGCGAGGCGCACTCGCTGCACGGCTACTTCCTGCGTCCCGGCGAGCCGGCGATCCCGATCCTCTACGAGGTCGATCGCATCCGCGACGGGCGCAGCTTCACCACGCGGCGCGTGCGCGCGATCCAGCGCGGCGAGGCGATCTTCAACATGGCCGTCTCGTACCAGGACCCCGAGAAGGGCTTCGAGCACCAGGCCGCGCAGGTGGAGACGGGCGAGCCCGAGGGCCAGCCCTACGAGGATGCGATCCGCGCCGAGATCGCGCGCCACGGCCTCGTGCTCGAGGCCGACGACCGCCGCTTCGACCTGCCGATCGACGTGCGCACGCAGGGCGGCCTGCACTTCGCCGGCGCCGATGCGGAGCCGCCCTTCACGCGCAGCTGGATGAAGGCGCGCGGCACCTTGCCGGACGACCTGCGCCTGCACCAGAGCCTGCTCGCCTATGCGTCCGACCTGACCCTGCTCGTCTCGGCGGTGAAGCCGCACCCGGTCGGCCTGACGACGCCCGGCTTCCGCACGGCCTCGCTCGATCACGCGATGTGGTTCCATCGCCCGTTCCGCTTCGACGAGTGGCTGCTCTACGTGCAGGAGAGCCCCGTCGCGACGCGCTCGCGCGGCTTCGCGCAAGGCTCCTTCTACACGCGCGACGGCGAGCTCGTGGCGTCGTGCGCGCAGGAAGGGCTGCTGCGCTACCGACCGAAGGCCCCGCCTCCTCCGCCGGAGCCTTGATAGACTGCGCGCTCGTCGTGGAGGCGTCATGAGCGAGCGTCCGCTGTCCGGATTCCGGGTCGTCGATCTTGCCGACGAGAAGGGCGAGATGTGCGGGCGCATGCTCGCGGATCTCGGCGCCGACGTCGTGCGGGTCGAGCCGCCCGGCGGCGCGCGCTCGCGCCGGCTGCCCCCCTTCTCCGGCGGCGCGAGCCTCTTCTTCGCGTACCGCAACCTCGGCAAGCGCGGCGTGGTTCTCGATCTCGCGAAGGATGCCGACCGCGAGAAGCTGCACGCGCTGCTCGCCGGCGCCGACGCGCTGATCGAGTCGTATGCGCCGGACGCGCTCGCCGCGCTGAAGCTCGACCCGGCGGAGCTCGTGCGGCGCCACCCGCACCTCGTCGTCACCTCGATCACCGACTTCGGCCGCAGCGGCCCGTACCGCGACTGGGTCGCGAGCGACGCGGTGCTCGAGGCCGTCGGCGGCATGATGTTCAAGGCCGGCGTGCCGGAGCGCGAGCCGCTGATCCCGCCCGGCGCGCTCGCCTCGGACGTCGCCGGCATGCTGGCGACCTTCGCGACTCTCGCCGCGTGGTGGCAGCGTCGCGACACCGGCCGCGGTCAGCACGTCGACCTCTCCGCCGTCGAGGCGGTGGCGCAGATCACCGACTGGTCGATGTCCAACGCCGCGGTGACCCGCGTCGCGGGCATGGCCTACGGCGAGAAGCGCCAGGGCTCCGGGCCGGTCTACAAGATCTACGCCTGCAAGGGCGGCTACGTGCGCATGATCATCCTCTCGCCGCGCCAGTGGCGCGCGATGTGGGAGTGGCTCGGCCGGCCCGAGGCCTTCGCGGATCCGTACTGGGAGACCTTCCTCGCGCGGCTCCAGAACGCCGACGTGCTGAACGCGCTCTTCACCGAACACTTCGCCGCCATGACGATGGACGAGGTGTGCAGCGAGGCGCAGCGGCGCGGGATCGTGTGCACGCCCGTGCTGCGGCCCGAGGAGGTGCTCTCGAACGTCCACTTCACCACGCGCAAGACCTTCGTCGACACCGAGATCGCGAAGGGCGTGCGCGGACCCGTGGCGCAGGGCTTCCACGAGATGGACGGCGAGCGGCTCGGCTTCCGCGGCCGCGCGCCGGAGCTCGGCGAGCACCAGGCGCTGCTCGACGCGCCGCCCGCCGCGCGTCCGGCGCCGCGCGGCGCCGCGGGCGCGCCCGCCGCTCCGCTGAAGGGGCTGCGCGTCATCGACTACGGCATCGGCGGCGTCGGCGTCGAGGGCGGGCGCATGCTCGCGGAGTACGGCGCCGAGGTCATCAAGATCGAGTCGCGCACGTATCCCGATTTCATCCGCGTGATCATGGGCTCGGAGATGTCGGCGTCGTTCGCGTCGTCGTCGCGCAGCAAGAAGAGCTTCGGCGTCAACGTCAAGAACCCCGAAGGGCTCGCGGTGCTGCACAAGCTCCTCGCGACGGCCGACATCGCGATCGAGAACAACTCGACCGGCACGCTCGACGACATGGGCGTCGGCTGGACGGAGCTCCAGCGCATCAACCCGCGCTGCGTGCTGGTATCGAGCCAGCTGCTCGGCTCGCACGGCGCCTGGAAGAGCTGGATCGGCTACGGGCCGAACACGCAGCCGATGGGCGGCATGGTGCACCTCTGGAACTACCCCGATCGCGAGGCGCCGGCCGGCTCTACGTCGATCTTCCCGGACCACCTCGCGGGCCGGCTCGCCGCGATCAACGCGCTCGCGGGGCTGCTGCGGCGCGAGCGCAGCGGGCGCGGCGGACACGGCGAAGTGGCGCAGGTGGAGGTCGTCACGGGCGTGCTCGGCGACCTGCTCTGCAAGGCCGGCATCGAGCCCGGCTCCGTCGCGCCGATGGGCAACCGCAGCGAGCGCGGCGCGCCGTGGGGCGCCTACCCCTGCTCCGGCGACGACCAGTGGTGCGTGATCACGGTCCGCGACGACGCCGACTGGAAGAACCTGCGCGCGGCCCTCGGCGATCCGGCCTGGGCGCGCGATCCGGCGCTCGACACCGCGGCAGGTCGGCTGGCGCGCCAGGATGCGCTCGACGCGAGCCTGAAGGCGTGGACGAGCGAGCGCACGAAGGGAGACGTCGCGGCGGCGCTCCAGCGCCATCGCGTCCCGTGCGGCCCGATGCTCACCGCGACCGACCAGCTCGACGATCCGCACTTCAACGCGCGCGGCTATCCGCGCTGGACGGAGCAGCAGGACCTCGGGCGCATGGCGTTCGAGGGCCCGTGCTTCCGCGGCTCGGCCATGCTCGACGCCGACATCCGCCAGGCGCCGCGCCTCGCCGAGCACACGCGCGAGATCTGCCGCGACCTGCTCGGCATGGCCGACGCCGAAATCGAGCGGCTCATCGCGTCCGGCGCGCTCGAGGAGTGGCGCCCGCCGCAGGCGAAGGCGTGAACCTCGGGCGGCTGCTCTTCTGGCTCGGCGTCAGCTTCGTCGTCGTCGGCCTGCTGCTCCAGCTCGCGCCGCAGATTCCCTTCCTCGGCAAGCTCCCGGGCGACATCACCATCGAGCGGCCCGGCTTCCGCTTCACGTTCCCGATCACCACGTGCATCCTGATCAGCGTGGTGCTGAGCCTGCTCGCGTCCTTGTTCGCGCGGCGGTAGCGCTCACCGACACGAGAGCTGGACGGACGAGTACCCCGACTGCACGGCGCCGAGCGCGCGGTCGAGCGATGTCTGCGCCGCGCTGCAACGTCGCCGTCCCGACTCGCACGCGATCTGCTGCGACTGGCACTCGCTCGACACCTGCGGGCCCGGGACGACGCGACACGAGCGATAACGGTCGCAGCTCGTGTCCGCCCCGCGGCACTCGGTCTCCATGCGGGTCGCCTCGGCGCTCGCGCTCGAGGCGGCGTTGGAGAGCGCCTGGAGAGCCTGCCGGCAGGCGGAGCGATTCTGCGCGCCGGCGGCAACGGATCCGGCAAGCACGCCGAGAGCTGCGAAGAGCGGCACGAAGGCACGCATCCCCCGAGTCTAGAAGCTTGCTAGGGGCGCATCTCGATGCGGAGCGGCACCGGCCGGGTGTAGGTCACGCCGGTATCGGCCGGGCAGTACTGCCAGCGAGACACGGCCTCGACCACCGCATCCTCGAAGACGTGCCGCGGCGACGATTCGATCACGCGGATGTTCGAGGTGCGACCCTTCTCGTCGATGACCGTCGTGAGCATCACCCAGCCCTCCACGCCGTTCGCGGCCGCGCCGTAGGGGTACTCGGGAGGCGCGGGCTGATAGGCCGTGCGCAGACTGATCGGAATCTGCCGTTGCTGCTCGCAGAAGGACGCGAGACCCGGCGGCGGCGCTGCGCACGCGGCGCAGGCGAGGAGGAGCAGCCACCCGGTCGCGCGGACGCGCATGCGGACGCTCACCTCGGCAGCGCATACGCGACGACGGAGTCCCCGCGTCGCGTGCCGAGCTTGCCGTGGCCGCCCGCAGCGATGACGACGTACTGACGCCCGTCCGCGGCGCGGTAGGTCATCGGCGTCGCGTTGCCGCCGGCGGGCAGGCGGTCGCGCCACAGCTCCTCGCCCGTCTCGATGTCGAAGGCGCGCAGATAGCCGTCCATCGAGGCGCCGATGAAGACGAGACCTCCCGACGTCACCATCGGGCCGCCGAGATTCGGCAGGCCGGGCTCCCAGGGAATCGGCACGGGAATCCGATCCGGCACCGTGCCGAACGGCCGCTGCCAGAGGATCTCGCCGCGGTCGAGCGACACCGCCGTGAGGAGGCCCCACGGCGGAGGCGTGCACGGCAGGAAGAGCGGCGAGAGGATCGGCTCGCGCATCATGCCGTAAGGCGTGCCGAGCTGCGGCGCGAACTCGCGCAGGATCTTGGTGTCGGCGCGCGCCGACTCGAACTCCGCGCGCGGAATCAGGCGCATCTCCATCGCGAGGTTCGTCGCGTTGACGATGGCGATGCGCCGCTCGGGATCGACCGCGACGCCGCCCCAGTTGACCCCGCCCGCGAAGCCCGGGTAGACGATCGAGCCGCGCAGCGAGGGCGGCGTGAAGATCCCCTCGTTCCGCAACGCCGCGATGCGCTCGCGGCAGCGGCCTCGGTCCCACGAGGACAGGCCCCAGGCGTCGTCCGCCACGAGCTTCTGCGGCACCACCGGCGGCGGCGCCAGCGGGAACGGCTGCGTCGGCGACGCCGTCTCGCCGGGCACGTCGGAAGCCGGCACCGGCCGCTCCTCGACGCCGAAGACCGGCACGCCCGTCTCGCGCTCCAGCACGAAGAGGAAGCCCATCTTGCTCGCCTGCACGACGACGGGGATCTCCACGCCGTCGCGGCGGACGCTGGTGAGTGTCGGCTGCGCGGGGGTGTCGTAGTCCCAGAGATCGTGGTGGACGAGCTGGAAGCTCCACACCAGCTCCCCCGTGCTCGCGCGCAGCGCGGTGACGGAGTTGGCAAAGCGGTTGTCGCCGGGGCGCAGCCCTCCGTAGTAGTCCGGGCTCGGGCTGCTCGTCGGGACGAAGAGCAGATCGCGCGCCAGATCGACGGAAAGGGGCGCCCAGGCGTTTGCGGCGCCCGTGCGCTGCGCGGCCTCGGGGTCCCAGCTCGCGTGCGCGGGATCGCTCGCGTCGCGCGGGATCGGGTCCCAGCTCCAGCGAAGCCGCCCGCTGCGCGCGTCGTAGGCGCGCACCACGCCGCGCGGCATCTCGACGCGCCGGTTGTCGCCGATCGCCGAGCCGACGATCACGAGATCGCCTGCGACGGCGGGCGGTGAGCTGATCGTGTACTCCGTGTCCTCGATCCCGCCGACGCCTTCTTTGAGATTCACCTCGCCGTTCGCGCCGAAGTCGCGGCAGCGCTGGCCCGTGCCGAGATCGAGCGCGTAGAGGCGCGACTCGACCGTCGCCGCGAAGACGCGCCGCGCGCAGGGCACCGCGGCGTCAGCGCGCGCATCTCGCCACAGCGCGACGCCGCGCGACGTGAACTCCGGCGTCCTGCGCGTGGCCATGGCCGCGTCGAAGCGCCAGCGCTCCTTGCCGGTCTGCGGGTCGAGCGCGAGCACGCGGCCGAGCGGCGTCGGCAGGATCAGCAGACCGTCGACCGCCAGCGGTGTCGCCTGGAAGGCCATGTGCCCGGGCGGCGGCGGCAGGGCGTCGAGGTCGCCCGTGCGGATGCGCCAGGCCTCCTCCAGCGCGGCGACGTTGCCGCGCGCGATCTGGTCGGCGGACGAGTGGCGCGTGCCGCCCGCGTCGGCGCCGTAGAACGGCCAGTCGGCGACCTGCGCCGGCGCAGCCGTCGCGGCGAACGAAAGCAGTGCGGCGAGCGCGAGCGTGCGGTGCATCGCCGACATTCTTACTTGACTGACCCATTTGGTCAACTAAATTCGAGGCCATGGCCCGCGCCATTCCGGAAGACCGCTTCGAAGAGCTCGTCCAGGCGGCGACCGCCGTCTTCCTCGCGCAGGGCTACCGGCGCACGCAGGTCGCCGACGTCGCCGCGCGCATGGGGCTCTCCAAGGGCTCGCTCTACACCTACGTGGAGAGCAAGGAGGCGCTCTTCGACTGTGTGCTGCGGCACGCCGACCGCCGCGAGCCGGTCGCGCTGCCCGACACCTTGCCCGTGCCGACCCCGCCGCAGGACTCCGCGCTGGAGCTGGTGCATCGGCGCATCGCGAGCGAGGGCGCCCTGCCCGTCCTCGATGCCGCGCTCGCGCGCGCGCGCGTCACCGACGTGGCCGCGGAGCTCCACGCGGTGCTCGCCGAGCTCTACGACGCGCTCGCGAAGCACCGCGTCTCGATCAAGCTGCTCGACCGCTGCGCCTCCGACTATCCCGAGCTCGCGAAGCTCTGGTTCCGCGAGTCGCGCGAGCGCGCGCTGGCGCGGCTCGGCGGCTACCTCGAGGATCGGGCGCGGCGCGGACGGCTGCGCCGCCTCGGCGATCCCGCGACCACCGCACGCATCGTGCTCGAGACGCTCGCCTTCTGGGCGGTCCACCGACACTGGGACCCGTCGCCGCAGGCCTTCGACGAGGCCGCCGCGCGGCAGACCGTCCTCGCCTTTCTCACCAGCGCGCTCGTGAAGGAGACCGCATGACCCGACCCCCGCTCGCGTTCCGCCACTACGTCCCGCTGCTCGGCTTCGTCGTCCCCACCGTCGCAATCGGCTTCGGCTTCGTGATCCCGCGGAGCTGCATCGCCGGCTGGAACGACCTGACGATCGGCTTCGCCGCGACCGTCGCCGGCGCCTGCCTCACCTACGTCGCGGGGCTGCGCCTGGCCCTGCGCGAAGCGAGTGCGCGCAATGGCCAAGCCTGAGTGGATCGCGCGCCAGTCGCAGCGGCCGAGCGGCTGGATCGGCGAGATCGTCGCGCGCGTGATGTCGTTCGAGACGGCGCCGGCCAACCGCGCCGCGCTCGACGTGCTCGCGGTCCAGCCGGGTGAAGAGGTGCTCGAGGTCGGCTGCGGCCACGGGCGCACGCTCGCCCGCCTCGCGGCAACGGCGGGCGTCCGCGTCGCCGGCGTCGATCCCTCCGACGTGATGGTGGGCGTCGCGCGCCGGCGCCTGCGGCGCGCGATCGCCGCCGGACGCGCGGAGGTCGCGCTCGGATCCGGCGAGGCGCTCCCGCACCCCGCCGCGCGCTTCGACGCGGCCTTCGCCGTGCACGTCGTCTACTTCTGGCGCGAGCCGCAGGCGGATCTCCAGGAGCTGCGCCGCGTGCTGCGTCCCGGCGGGCGCCTGCTGCTCGGCTACAAGCCGCGCGACGAGAAAACCCTCGCGGCGCTGCCCGCCAGCGTCTACACGCTCCGCAAGGTCGAGGAGATCGAGGCGCTGCTCGCCGACGCGGGCTTCGGCGAGATCCGCACGGAGGTGCGATCCGGGGTCGCCTGCACCCTGGCCCGGCGCTGAATCAGCGCGGCTCCATCCCCGTCTTGCCGCCGAGCTTCGGCAGGCCGTCCGACATCTCGATCCAGGGCGCGCGGTCGTCCCAGAACACGTGCACCCGCGGCACCGCGCCGTGGCCCGGCGCGAGGCAGCCGAGCGCGACGTCGATGCTGCCGGGATGCGTGTCGAGCGTGCAGAACATCGAGCTGCCGCAGGTGCGGCAGAACGAGCGCGTGCCGATCTCCGAGGAGCGGTAGTGGACGACGCTCTCCTCGCCCGCCGTGATGCGCAACCGCTCGTTCGGCACGGCTACCCAGGTCGCGAACGCCGTCCCGTGCGCGCGCTGGCAGATCGTGCAGTGGCAGTGCGCGACGCGCTCGAGCGGACCGCCGAGCTCGAAGCGCACCGCGCCGCACAGACATGCGCCGGCGATCGCCTTCTCGTCCACGCCTAACGAACTTCCGCCAGCGCGGCGTGGCACAGGCGCCGTTGGAGATCGACCTCGCCGCCGCTGCGCTTCCAGGCGCCGCTCGCGTCGAGCTCCCAGGCATCCGTGTCCGGATGCAGGTACAGCGCGAGCAGCTCCTCGAGGCGCGCGCGCAGGCCGGGATCCCCGATCGGCACGAGCGCCTCGACGCGCAGGTCGAGGTTGCGGGTCATCAGGTCTGCCGAGCCGATCCAGTACTCGTAGCCGCGCGCCTGCGAGCCGAAGCGGAACACGCGGCTGTGCTCGAGGAAGCGGCCCAGCACCGAGCGCACGCGGATGCGCTCCGAGAGGCCCGGCAGCCCCGGCCGCAGGCAGCAGATGCTGCGCACGACCAGCTCGATCTTCGCGCCGCCGCGCGACGCCGCATACAGCGCATCGATGATCTCCGGGTCGGCCAGGTTGTTGAGCTTCGCGACGATGTGGCCGTCCGGCTCGCGCCCCTCGCGCGCGATGCGGTCGAGCATTCCGCGGCGTAGCGATTCCGGCGCCACCAGCAGGCGCTCGTAGTGGCGCGAGCCGCTGCCGCTCGTGAGCCGGCCGAAGAGCTCGGCGACGTCGCGGCAGACGGCGGGATCCGCCGTCAGCAGGCCGAGATCCTCGTAGCTGCGCGCGGTGACCGGGTTGTAGTTGCCCGTACCGATGTGGCAGTAGCGGCGCAGCCCGTCCTCTTCCTCGCGCACGACCAGCGCGATCTTCGCGTGCGTCTTCAGACCGACGACGCCGTAGATCACGTGCGCGCCCGCGCGCTCCAGGCCGCGCGCGCGCTCGAGGTTCGCGGCCTCGTCGAAGCGCGCCTTCAGCTCGATCAGCACGACGACCTGCTTGCCGCGCGCCGCGGCGCCCTCGAGCGCGTGGACGATGCCGCTCTCGGAGCCGCCCGTGCGGTAGATCGTGCTCATCAGCACGCGCACGGCGGGATCACGCGCGGCCGCGCGCAGGAAGCCCTCGACCGAGCCCTCGAAGCTCTCGTACGGGTGGTGCACCAGCACGTCGCCGCGCCGCAGGCGCTCGAAGAGCGCCTCGGCGTCGTCGGTGCGCAGGCCCACCACGGGCTGCGGGGTCCACGTCGTCAGCTTGAGATCCGGGCGGTCGAGCTCGACGATCTCCATCAGGTCGCCGAGATCGAGCCAGGCCAGCTCGTAGAGCTCCTCGTTCTCGAGCTGGAGCTCGCGCATCAGCAGATCGCGCACGCCGCGGTCGAGGCCGGGACTCGTCTCCATGCGCACCGCGTCGCTGCCGCGCATGCGCCGGCGCAGCCCCGCCTCGACGTCCTTCGAGAGATCGCCGCTCTCGCGCTCGCGCAGCTCGAGGTCGGCGTCTCGCGTGACGCGGAAGTAGCCGGCCGCGAGCACGTCGTCCTCGGGGAAGAGGCGCGTGAGATGCGCGCGGATCACCTGCTCGACCGGCACGAAGCGCTCGCCGTCGGCGCGCCAGAAGCGCGCGCTGAAGGGCGGAACCTTCACGCGCGCGAAGCGCTTGCTGCCGTCCGCGGGGCGCATCAGCACCGCGCCCACGTTGAGCGAGAGATCCGAGACGTACGGGAAGGGGTGCGAGGTGTCGACCGCGAGCGGCACCAGCACCGGGTGGAGCTCGGCCTCGAAGCGCGCAGCGAGCGCGACCCGCTCCTCGGCGTCGAGATCCTCCCAGGCGACGAGCTGGATGCCGGACGACGCCAGCGCCGGCAGGAGCTGGCCGCGGAAGAGATCCTGCGCCGCGGCGGTCAGCTCGAGCACGCGCTCGCGGATCTCGCGCAGCTGGCTCTGCGGCGTGCGCCCGTCCGGCACGATCGCGCCGATGCCGGCCTCGACCTCGTCCTGGAGGCCCGCCACGCGCACCTGGAAGAACTCGTCCAGGTTGCGCGAGAAGATCGCGACGAACTTCAGGCGCTCGAGCAGCGGGCGCGAGGCGTCCTCCGCCTGCGCGAGCACGCGCCGCGTGAACTCCAGCCAGGAGAGCTCGCGGTTCAGGAAGCGGTCCGGGCCGTGGGTCACGGGCGGGGAACGTAGCGGAGGGGTCCGGCGCGCCCGGGTTAAGATGCGGTGACGCCCGTTCCGGAGGTCCCGATGGCCGTACGAGTCGACCGCGCCGTGGTGATCGAGGCCGCCATCAACGGCGAGACGCGGCCCGACAAGAACCCGCACGTCCCGCGCACACCGGAGGCGATCGCAGCCGACGCCCTCGCCTGTCTGCGCGCCGGCGCATCCATCATCCATGCGCACAACGAGGACATAAGGCTCTGGGGCCGCGAGGCGGCCGACAACTACCTGGCGGCCTGGCGGAGGGTGCTGCGCGAGCGCCCCGACGCGCTCTGGTACCCGACGCTCACGGTTGCGCCGGATCATGCGTCGGCGTTGCTGCACTACGAGCTGCTCGCTGCCGAGATCGGCCTGCGCATCGGTGTGGTCGATCCAGGCTCGACCAACATCGGCGGCCCGGATCCGGACGGCCTGCCGGTCGGCATGGTGTACAGCAACGGCTACCCCGAGATCCGCGCGAGCTTCGAGCTGTGCGCGAAGCACGGGCTCGGCCCCTCGCTCGCGATCTACGAGCCGGGCTTCCTGCGCACCACGCTGGCCTGGTACCGCGCCGGACGGCTGCCGCAGGGCTCGATGGTGAAGCTCTACTTCGGCGGCGACTACGGGCTCTTCTCGATGCAGCCCGGTGTCACCTTCGGCCTCGCGCCGACCGCGTCGGCCCTCGACGCCTACCTC
>DASUFZ010000158.1:0-13955 GCA_036274295.1 Myxococcota bacterium | reverse complement strand
CTCGGCCGGCACCGGCTCGCGAGTCGTGATCGCGCGCGCCCTCTCGACGCGCGGCCTGCGCGTCGAGCGCGATCCGCTGCTCACCGAGGGCGATCTCGTCGTCGTCACCCTGCACGGCGGCGGTGACGTCGCGCCGGTCAGCCTGCCCGCGTCGGTGCGCGCGGACGGCGGCGGTTCGCACTGGTTCCTCGCCTTCTCCGCTCTCGACCCGGAGATGCAGGGGGCGCTCGCGAGCCTGCGCGATTCGGTCGCCGGCCTCGCGTCGCAGGACGGCGCGAACGCGCCGGGATTCCTGCTCGCAGAGATCCGATCGCGCTAGCGTCCGGGCCCTGCGAAGGGGAGGAGCGCGTGCGCGACGGCGATGCCAGCGCCCCGCGTTGGTTCCGCGACGCCATCGCGGTGCCCGCGGAAGACCGCGTGATCACGGTCGAGGCCTGCCCCATCCACTACCTCGTGTGGGGCGAGCGCGGCCGGCCGGGTCTCGTCTTCGTCCACGGCGGCGCGGCCCACGCCCACTGGTGGAGCTTCATCGCGCCGCTCTTCCTCGCCGAGTACCGGGTCGTCGCGATCGACCTCTCCGGCCACGGCGAGAGCGGCCGCCGCGACGCGGGCTATCCGCGCGACACCTGGGCCCGCGAGGTGCGGGCCGTCGCAGCGGACGCGGGCTTCGACGGCCCGCCCATCGTGATCGGCCACAGCATGGGTGGCTTCGTCGCGATCACCGCCGCGGCCGCGTTCGGCGAGCAGCTGGCCGGCGCCGTCATCCTCGACTCTCCCGTGCGTCGGCCCGATCCCGAAGCCGTCGAGGGCGCTCACGGCAAGTCGTTCCGCAATCCGAAGATCTACCCGGACGTCGACACCGCGCTGAAGCACTTCCGCACCGTGCCCGACCAGCCCTCGTCGCTGCCCTTCATCCTCGATCACGTCGCGCGGCACTCGCTGAAGCAGGTCGACGGGGGCTTCACCTGGAAGTTCGATCCCGTGATCTTCCGCCGCGAGACGCCGCGCGCCTCGCACGAGGTGCTGCCGCAGGTGCGCTGCCGCATCGCCCTCTTCCGCAGCGAGCACGGCCTCGTGACGCCCGACATCGGCGAGTACATGTACGAGCTGCTCGGACGCAACGCGCCGGTGATCGAGATCCCGGAGGCCTACCACCACATGATGCTCGACCAGCCGCTGCTCCTGGTGACGGGGCTGCGCACGCTGCTCGCGGACTGGGAGCACTCGGTGCCGCTCGCGCGACGCGCCTGATGCGCGCGCCGCGGCGCGCGCTCTTCGCGGCCGTCACGGCGCTCGCGGCGCTCGTCGCCTGCGAGCTGCTGCTCTTCGCGGCCGAGAGGGTGAGCGGACGCGCCGCTGCGCTGCTGCACGGCGCTTCGCGCGCGGTGCCCGACGCGCTGCTCGGCGAGCGCCCGAATCCGGCGCTGCCCGAGCACGACGCCGCGGGCTGGCGCAACGCGGAGCGGCCGCAGCACGCATTCGCCGTCGCGATCGGCGATTCGCAGACGTACGGCGAGGAGGTCGCGCGCCCAGAAGCGTGGCCGCAGCGCGTGGCCGCGCTCTCGGGCCTGTCCGTCTACAACATGGCGCTCGGCGGCTACGGGCCCGTGGAGTACGAGCGCCTGCTGCCCGAAGCGCTCGAGCTCTCGCCGCGCGTCGTGCTGGTCGGGCTGTATGCGGGCAACGACTTCGCCGACGCCTACCTCGACGCCTACCCGCGCGCGCGCGCGACGGACCTGCGCAGCCGCGACGAGGCGGTGCTCGCGCGCGTCGCGGAGCTCGAGCGCGCCGGCGAGCTGAAGGACACCTGGGAGCGCACGCGCGACGCCGGCAAGGGGCGGCGTCTTGGCGCACTCTCGCGCTGGCTCGAGCCGATCGCGGAACACTCGCGCCTGCTCGCGCTCGGGCGCGCCGCCGGACACGCGCTCGCGGGCTCGAACGGATCGCGCGCTGCCGACGCGGGCGATCTCGAGGCGCTGCGCGCGCGCGCGGAGCGCGCCGGGCCGGATCTGCTGCTGCCCTTC
This sequence comes from Myxococcota bacterium, assembly GCA_036274295.1. GTDB lineage: Bacteria > Myxococcota_A > UBA9160 > UBA9160 > SMWR01 > DASUFZ01. Next base: position 11,931 of record DASUFZ010000158.1, on the reverse strand, counting down.
GATCAGGGGGATCTGTCCACCGTCTTCACGCCGGCCGCGCGCCTCGCCGTGATCGACACGAGCGACCCGCGCGTCGAGGAGGGGCTCGACATCTCGCTCGACCGCATCCTGCGCATGGCGGAGGTGTGCGCCGGGCGCTGCAAGATCGCCGTCGTGGCCATTCCCACCAAGGAGCTGGTCTTCGCCGCGCACGTCCACGCGAGCGGCAAGCCGGTCCCGCGCGCGTTCGCGGAGCTCGCGCTGCGCGAGACCCTCGTGTGGGAGCGCGTGCAGCGCGCGCTCGACGCCGCGGGCATCCCGCTGGTGCCGACCCTGCCGGCCCTGCGCGCGCTGCTGGACGGCGGCACGAATCCGTATCTGCGCGACTGGAACGGCCATCCGAACGCGGCGGGGAACGAGGCGATCGCCGAGGCGGTGCTGGCATCGGGCGTGCTCGAACCGGCGGCCGGCGACCGCGCGCGCGCGGTTGACGCGCCGCGCACGCGCCGTGAAACTCGCTAGTCCATGCCGGACCTTCGCGCTCGCTACTCGCTCGCGCTCGGGCTGCCGGCCGAAGCGAAGCTTCGCCTCGCTGCGCGTCGGCCGACATCGGAGTCGGCCTCCTAGCGGCCATGGCACGCGACGAAACGCCGGCGGCGGGCCCCTCGCGCAAGCCTCCCTGGTTGCGCGTGCGTCTCGCCGAGACGCCCGAGCTGCTCGAGACGCGCGCGCTGATGCGCAGCCGGAAGCTCGCCACCGTGTGCGAGGAGGCGGCCTGCCCGAATCTCCACGAGTGCTGGTCGCAGCGACACGCGACGGTGATGGTGCTCGGCTCGGTCTGCACGCGCGCGTGCGCGTTCTGCAACGTCGCGACGGGCAAGCCGCTGGCGGTCGACCGCGGCGAGCCCGCGCGCCTGGCCGACGCCGTCGCCGCGCTGGCGCTGCGCCACGTCGTCGTCACCTCGGTCGACCGCGACGATCTCGCGGATGGCGGCGCGGCCCACTTCGTCGCCTGCATCGAGGCGATCCGCGCGGCCGCGCCTGACACGACGATCGAGGTGCTGACGCCGGATTTCCGCCACAAGCCGGGCGCCGTGGAGGCGGTCGCGGCCGCGGCGCCGGACGTCTACAACCACAACGTCGAGACCGTTCCCCGCCTGTACCGGCGCATCCGGCCCGGCGCGAGCTTCGAGCACTCGGTGGCGCTGCTCGCGCGCGTGAAGGAGATCGCGCCGCGCGCCTTCACCAAGTCGGGGCTGATGGTCGGGCTCGGCGAAGAGCGCGCCGAGGTCTCCGCGGTGATGGAGGCCCTGCGCGCGGCCGACGTCGACTTCCTCACCATCGGCCAGTACCTGCGGCCGAGCTCGCGGCACGCCGAGGTCGCGCGCTACGTACCTCCCGAGGAGTTCGAGAGCTACGCCGCGGAGGCGCGCGCGCGGGGATTCCTCCTCGTGAGCTCGTCTCCGCTCACGCGCTCGTCGTACCACGCCGATAGAGATTTCGAACGCCTGCGCAGCGCGCGCGCCCTGCGCGTCGGCGCGGAGTCAGGGGCCGCGAGTCAGGCATGAGCGACGAGAATCCCGACGTCGATCCGGACGAGACCCGCGAATGGCTCGATGCGCTCGAGTCGGTTCTCGAGCACGAGGGGCCCGAGCGCGCGCACTTCCTGATCGAGGCGCTGATCGACAAGGCGCGCCGCAAGGGCGTCCACCTGCCCCACCGCGCGACCACCGCCTACGTCAACACGATCCACCCGACCGACGAGGAAAAGGCGCCTGGCGAGCCCGGCCTCGAGCACCGCATCCGCTCGATCATCCGCTGGAACGCGCTCGCGATCGTCGTGCAGGCGAATCAGAAGAGCGCGGAGCTCGGGGGCCACATCGCGAGCTTCGCCAGCGCCGCGACCCTCTACGACGTCGGCTTCAACCACTTCTTCCACGCGCCGACGGCGGATTTCGGGGGCGATCTCGTCTACATCCAGGGGCACTCGTCGCCCGGCATCTATGCGCGCGCCTATCTCGAAGGCCGCATCGACGAGGCGCATCTGCGCCGTTTCCGGCGCGAGGTCGGCGGGGGCGGCCTCTCGTCGTACCCGCATCCGTGGCTCATGCCGGGCTTCTGGCAGTTCCCGACCGTGTCGATGGGCCTCGGCCCGATCATGGCGATCTACCAGGCCCGCTTCACGCAGTACCTGCACAACCGCGGGCTGATCGACGCGAGCGAGCGACACGTCTGGGCGTTCGTCGGCGACGGCGAGATGGACGAGCCCGAATCGCTCGGCGCGATCGGCCTCGCCGCGCGCGAGAAGCTCGACAACCTGATCTTCGTCGTGAACTGCAACCTCCAGCGCCTCGACGGCCCCGTGCGCGGCAACGGCAAGATCATCCAGGAGCTCGAGGGCACGTTCCGCGGCGCGGGCTGGAACGTGATCAAGGTGATCTGGGGCGACCGCTGGGACCCGCTGCTCGCGAAGGACAAGAAGGGACTGCTGCTGCGTCGCATGGAGGAGACCGTCGACGGCGACTACCAGAACTACAGGGTGCGCGGCGGCGCCTACACGCGCGAGCACTTCTTCGGGAAGTACCCCGAGCTGCTCGAGATGGTCGCCAACCTGACGGACGACGACATCTGGCAGCTCAACCGCGGCGGCCACGACCCGCAGAAGATCTACGCGGCCTACGCGGCCGCGACCCGCCACGAGGGTCAGCCGACCGTGATCCTCGCGAAGACGGTCAAGGGCTACGGGATGGGCGAGGCCGGCGAGGGCCAGAACATCACGCACCAGCAGAAGAAGATGGGCGAGGACGCGCTGCGCGTGTTCCGCGACCGCTACCGCATCCCCATTCCCGACGAGCAGCTCGCGGACGCGCCCTTCTACAAGCCCTCACCCGAGAGCCCCGAGATCCGCTACATGCACGAGCGTCGCCAGGCGCTCGGCGGCTACCTGCCCGCGCGCGCCCCGACGGCGAAGCCGCTCGAGATCCCGCCGCTCGAGGCCTTCCACACGCTCACCGAGGGCTCCGGCAAGCGCGAGATCTCGACCACGATGGCCTTCGTGCGCCTGCTGACGGCGCTGCTGCGCGACAAGAGCATCGGCCCGCTCGTCGTGCCGATCGTGGCGGACGAAGCGCGCACCTTCGGCATGGAGGGTCTGTTCCGCCAGCTCGGCATCTACGCCGCCGAGGGTCAGCTCTACGAGCCGGTCGACCACGACCAGGTCATGTACTACCGCGAGGACCGCAAGGGGCAGATCCTCCAGGAAGGCATCAGCGAGGCCGGGGGGCTGTGCTCGTTCATCGCCGCGGGCACGTCGTACGCGAACCACGGCGTCCAGATGATCCCGTTCTTCATCTTCTACTCGATGTTCGGCTTCCAGCGCGTCGGCGACCTGATCTGGGCCGCCGGTGACTCGCGCACGCGCGGCTTCCTGCTCGGCGGCACGTCGGGACGCACGACGCTGTCGGGGGAAGGCCTCCAGCACGAGGACGGCCACAGCCACGTGCTCTCGTCGACGGTGCCGAACTGCATCTCGTACGACCCGACCTACGCGTACGAGCTCGCGGTGATCATCCACGACGGCCTGCGGCGCATGTACGCGAAGCAGGAGGACGTCTTCTACTACATCACCGTCCTGAACGAGAACTACTACCACCCGCCGCTGCCGCCCGGCGTGAACGAGGGCATCCTGCGCGGCCTCTACCCGCTCTCCGAGGGTCCGGCGGACGCGCGCACGCGCGTGCAGCTGCTCGGCTCGGGCGCGATCCTGCGCGAGGTGATCGCCGCGGCGGAGCTGCTCGCCGCGGACTGGGGCATCGCGGGCGACGTGTGGAGCGCGACCAGCTGGACCGAGCTCCGCCGCGAGGGCCTCGAGACGGAGCGCTGGAACCGGCTCCACCCGGAGGAGACGCCGCGCCAGAGCTACGTCGCGCAGCAGCTCGGCGCGCGGCGCGGACCGGTCGTGGCGGCGAGCGACTACATGAAGACCTGCGCCGACCAGATCCGCCCGTTCGTGCCGGGCCGCTACGTCGCGCTCGGCACCGATGGCTACGGCCGCTCGGACCTGCGCGCGTCGCTGCGCCAGCACTTCGAGGTGGACCGGCATTTCGTCGCGATCGCCGCGCTCTCGGCGCTGGCCGCGGACGCCGAGATCCAGCCCGCGGTCGTGCGCCAGGCGATCGAGAAGTACGGCATCGACCCCGAACGCAAGAGTCCCGCGAAGGCCTAGAGGCGAATGGCGGAACCGCGCGACGTCCTGCTGCCGGACATCGGCGACTTCGACAACGTCGACGTCGCCGAGGTGCTCGTGAAGGTCGGCGACACCGTCGCCGCCGAGCAGTCGCTGATCGTGCTCGAGAGCGAAAAGGCGAGCATGGAGATTCCCTCGCCCTTCGCCGGCCGCGTCGTCGAGATGAAGGTGTCGGTCGGCGATCAGGTCAGCCAGGGCGCGCTGATCGCGCGCATCGAGGTGGAGGCGGGCGCCGCGAAGGCGGAGGCGCCGGCGCCGAAGGCCGAGACGCCGGCCGCGCCGAAGGCCGAGACGCCGGCCGCGCCGAAGCCGGCGCCGCAGCCCGCGAAGCCCCCGCCGCCGCGGCAGCCCGCGCGCGCGGTCGCGCCCGCCGCGGAGGAAGAAGGCGAGAAGATCGCGCCGATCACCTCGTCGGTGATCGCGGACCACGAGGGCGTCGAGGTCGTGCCGCTCGCGGCAAACCTCGTGCCGGCGGGAGGCGAGCTTCGCGCGCACGCGAGCCCGTCGGTGCGGCGCCTCGCGCGCGAGCTCGGCGTCGACCTGCGCCTCGTCCCCGGCACCGGGCCGAAGGCGCGCATCCTGAAGGACGACGTCCAGGCCTACGTCAAGAGCATGATCCAGAAGGGCACGTCCGCGGGCGTGCCGATCGCCGGTGTCGCGGTCGCCGCGCCGCTGAAGTTCGACTTCGCGCAGTTCGGCCCGACCGAAGTCTCGCCGCTGAACCGCATCCGCAAGCTCTCGGCGGCGAACCTGCATCGCAGCTGGGTGTCGATCCCGCACGTCACGCAGCACGACGAGGCCGACATCACCGAGCTCGACGCCTTCCGCAAGAGCATGAAGGGCGACGCCGAGCAGCGCGGCGTGAAGCTCACCTTCCTGCCCTTCGTGCTGAAGGCGTGCGCGCACCTCCTGAAGGAGATGCCGCACTTCAACGCCTCGCTCGATCACCTCGGCGAGAACCTGATCCTCAAGCGCTACATCCACATCGGCGTCGCCGTCGAGACGCCGAACGGACTGGTCGTGCCGGTCGTGCGCGACGCCGACCGCAAGGGCCTCTACGAGATCGCGGCCGAGCTGATGGACATCTCGTCGCGCGCGCGCGAGCGCAAGCTCCGCCCCGGCGATCTCCAGGGCGGCAGCTTCAGCATCTCGAGCCTCGGCGGCATCGGCGGCACTTTCTTCACGCCGATCGTGAACCACCCGGAGGTCGCGATCCTCGGCGTCGGCCGCATGGACTGGCGGCCCGTCTGGCAGGGCAAGGACTTCGCGCCGCGGCTCATGCTCCCGCTCTCGCTCTCCTACGACCACCGCGTGATCGACGGCGCCGACGGCGCGCGCTTCGTCACCCGCCTGGCCGAGCTGCTGGCCGACCTGCGCCGGCTGATCCTCTAGTGGCCGACGAGGCGGGCGCCGACGTCCTGGTGCTGGGCTCGGGTCCGGGCGGCTACACCGCCGCGTTCCGGGCGGCGGATCTGGGGAAGCGGGTCGTGCTGGTCGAGCGCTACGCGACGCTCGGCGGCGTCTGTCTCAACGTCGGCTGCATCCCCTCGAAGGCGCTGCTGCACGTCGCCGACGTGATCGAGTCCGCGCGCGACATGGCGCCGCACGGCGTCGAGTTCGGCGAGCCGAAGCTCGATTTCGCGCGGCTGCGCGGCTTCAAGGACTCGGTCGTTACGAAGCTGACCGGCGGCCTCGCGCAGATGGCGAAGCAGCGCAAGGTCGAGGTCGTGACGGGGACGGGCCGCTTCGCCGATGCGCACCGGCTGACGGTGAGCGGCGCGGGCGACGAGCGCACGATCCCGTTCGAGCACGCGATCATCGCCGTCGGCTCGCGCGCGACGAAGCTGCCGGGCCTGCCGGACGATCCGCGCATCCTCGATTCGACGTCCGCGCTCGAGGTGGACGGCGCGGTGCGCCGCCTGCTCGTCGTCGGCGGCGGCATCATCGGCCTCGAGCTCGCGGCGGTATACCACGCGCTCGGCGCCGCGGTGACGGTCGTGGAGCTCCTCCCGCAGCTGATGACCGGCGTCGACGCCGATCTCGTGCGCCCGCTCGAGCGCCGTATCAAGGCGCGCTACGCGGGCGTCCACACGGCGGTGCGCGTCGAGAAGGTCGAGGCGCAGGCCGACGGACTGCGCGTGCAGTTCGCCGGCGAGAAGGCGCCGGCGCCGCAGGTCTTCGACCGCGTGCTGGTCGCGATCGGGCGCCAGCCGAACGGCGCCCAGATCGGCGCGGAGAAGGCGGGCGTGCAGGTCGACGCGAAGGGCTTCATTCCGGTCGATGCGGCGCAGCGCACGAGCGCGCAGCACATCTTTGCGATCGGCGACGTCTGCGGGCCGCCGCTCCTCGCGCACCGCGCCATGCACCAGGGCAAGATCGCGGCGGAGGTGATCGCGGGGCTGCCGGCCGCGTTCGATGCGGTGGTCCCGTCGATCGCCTACACCGATCCGGAAGTGGCGTGGGTGGGGCTCTCCGAGGAGCGCGCGAAGGCCGAGGGCATCGCGCACGAGAAGGCGCTGGTGCCGTGGGGCGTCGACGGGCGCGCGCTCGGCATGGACCGGCCCGACGGCCTCACGAAGCTCCTGTACGACCCCGCGAGCGGGCGCCTGCTCGGCGCGGGCATCGTCGGCGCGCGCGCGGGCGAGCTGATCGCGGAGCTGACCCTCGCGCTCGAGCTCGGCGCCGACGTCGAGGACCTGGCGCTGACGATCCATCCGCACCCGAGCCTCTCGGAGACCGTCGGCATCGCCGCGCAGCTCGCGCACGGCAGCGCGACGGATGTATTGCCGCGGAAGAAGAAGCCGACGGCCTAACGAAGCTGGAAGCGCGCCATGCCCGCGAGCATCTGCTGGCGCAGCGCTTCGGCCTCTGCGGGTTGCGGCGGCGCGAACTCGACGCCGCAGCCTGCCGGCAGCTCGATCGGCTTCTTCTGCGCGACGGCGCGCACCCAGCGCACGTAGGCGACGATCTGGATCGAGCCGCTCGGCAGCGCGATCTCGAGCCCGACGTTGCGGCCCGGCGCCGGCGGACCGTCGCACTCGAGGAACGCGCCGGTCGTCGTGAGGTCGAGCACGCGCACCGGGCGCGTCTTCCCCCCGACGGTGACGGACGCGCGCAGCGCAGTCGGCACGCGCGGCTCGAGGCGGAGCTCCGAATCGCTGCCCTCCCACACCGCGAGCGTCGCCAGGAAGCGCAGATCGGGCGGCTCGTACGGCTCCCAGAGCGCCCAGCGGAGCCCGCCGGCGCGCAGCGCGGCGATGGCCTCGTCGTCCGGGCGCGGGCCGGCGAGCACGAGCGAGGCCGGGAGGACGCTCGTGTGCGGCGCCACCGCGTCGAGGATCTCGGCGGCCTCGCCGGCGCCGATGCTCGAGGGCGCGAGCACGCCGCGCACGCGCGTGCCCTCCTGGCGCGCCAGCAGCGACGCCTCGTCGATGTCGTTCGCGTAGAGGGCCTCGACGCCGAGGCGCACCAGCGCGAGCGCAGCCTGCCCGAGCGAGCACTTCTGACTGTCGAGCACGAGCAGCGCGCCGTAGTCGCTGACCGGCATGGACCCCCCCGCCGGCTCATCGGCGGGCCGGGGCTTGAGCGTGACCGCAAGGAGGCCGACGCAAGTCGGCCGACGCGCAGCGAGGCGCAGCCGAGCGAAGGGCCGGCAGCCCGAGCGCGGGCGATCAGCGAGCGCGAAGGTCCGGCCAAGGCCTACTGCAGGGACGAGCTGTCCCCAGCGGGCGCCCCGGCCGCCTCGAGCGCAGAGAGGCGCTGCGCCAGCTCGGTCCGATCCGGCGCGAGCGCGACGGCGCGGGCGAGCGCGCCGCGCGCGCGCTTCGCGTCGCCGAGCGCCGCCCACACCTCGGATGCCTGCGACCAGGTCTCCGGGTCGTCCGGCTCCACGTTGACGGCGCGCATCAGCGCCGCGTGCGCCTCCTCGCGGTGGCCATCGTGGAACTCCGCGTGCGCGAGGCCGACCCAGCCGCGCGCGCTCTCCTGGAGCTGGAGGCTGCGCAGGAACTCGCGGCGCGCGCCGGCCAGATCGCCGTGCGAGCCCGCGTCGATCCCGAGCTGCACGCGCGTCGAGGGGTCGTCGAGCCCGAGCCAGCGCAGACGCGCGATCGCGTCGCGCATGCCCGCGAGATCGGCCGGGTCGCGGCCGCGGCGCACCGCCATCTCCACGGTGCCGACGAGGTAGAGCGCCACCCAGGCGGCGGCCGTCGCCCACACGGCGCGGCGCGGCCACGAGCGCGCAGGTCCGTCCGCGCGCGTCTCGGCATCGCTGCGGCGCAGCAGCACCGACGCGATGCGCCCGTCGCGCAGCTTCCAGATGGCGCCGTCGAGGATGAAGTGATGCACGTTGACGGCGGTCGCGATCAGCATCGCGACGGCGGCGGTCGACGAGGCGGGGCCGAAGAAGTCGGGCCCGAAGAGCAGCACGGGTACCGTCCAGATCGCGATGCCCGCCACCGCGACCTTGCCGAAGTACGACGCCGCACCCTGCCAGCGCGCGGACGAGCGCGCGTAGTAGGACGTCACCCAGAGGTATTGCGCGGCATGGCCGAGCGCGACCCAGTCGAGCACGCCGCCGGCGTAGAGATCCGCGCCGCGCAGGCTCGACGGCGAGCCGGCCAGGCGGAAGGCGATCGGGATCGAGAACCAGAGCGCCTGCGTCAGCACGATCAGCGCCGCCGGCGCGAGGAGCTTCGCCGGCGCGCGACGCAGCAGCGCGACGGCGCAGACGCCGAGGGCCAGCGCATAGGCGCTGACAGCGACGGCGAAGACCGGATCGGAGATGCCCTCCGGAATGCCGAGCGGCCAGAACGCGATCGCCGTGCCGCCGCCGAGCGCGGCGTTGAACTGCGGCACGCCCGGCCCCGCGACCTTGTGGAACGACAGGAAGACGAGCGCGTACGAGAGCACGAAGGAGGCGTAGAGCCAGCGCTTCAGCCCGGCCTCGAGCGAGACGCCGGCGCGGCGCAGGAACATCACGGAGAGCCCGTAGTTCTGACCGGTGTAGTGCCACGGGCTCCAGGTCAGATAGACGGTCAGGAAGATCGACGCGATCGCGGCCTGGTAGAGGGAGAGCACGAACACGCCGACGACGGCGAGCGTCGCCCATACGGCGAAGAGCGCGTAGCGGCGGCGGTCGGCGCGTTCCTCGTAGACACGCACGAGCGTCGCGCCGTAGTGCGGCAGGCTCACCAGCATGAGCAGCGCCGGCATCAGGTAGACGGGCTGCGCGGCGCGCAGGCTCTCCCCGAAGCTCGCCAGCGCCAGGAAGATGAGGATGTAGAGGAGCCCGCAGCCGAAGAGCAGGTCCGCGGCCGGACCGATCAGCCAGACGCCGGCTCGAGTGCGCGACACGACGCGCGAGTATCCCATCCGCGCGAGATGCGGAGCAAGCAGGTCAGGCGAGCGTGCGCTCGAGGAACCAGAAGAGGCCGAGGCCGCAGATCGCGGCCGAGCCCACCTCCGCCACGAGGCGATACGCGCGCTGCGGGCTGCGTGTCTCGAGCGCGCGCAGCGCCGGCCACACCAGCGCGACGACGCCGAGCTGCCCGAGCTCTACGCCCGCGTTGAAGCCGAACAGAGCGTGGGCCACGCGTTGCGGCGGAAGCTGCATCTCGGCGAGGACGCCCGCGAAGCCGAAGCCGTGCACGAGCCCGAAGGCGAAGGCCACGGCCGCGCGCAGGCGCGCCGGCCGGGCGACCTGCGCCAGCAGGCCGAAGTGGCAGAGCGAGAAGAGCGCGAGGCCCAGCAGCGCCGCGACGGGCACCGCGCCGATGCCCGCCCCCGCGAGCGCCGCGAGCGCGCACAGGCCCGCCGTCGCGATCGCGGGGACGGCCTTGCCCCGGCCCGAGAGGAGCCAGCCGTTCTCCGCCGCGACCAGCGCGATCGAGAAGCCGATCAGCGCCTCGACGGCGGCGGCGTCCGGGCGCAGCACGCCGAGGACCGCGAGCCCGAGCGTGATGCTGTGCGCGAGCGTGAACGAGGTGACCAGCCAGGCCACCTCGCGCAGGCTCGACGCCAGCAGCAGCAGCGCCAGCACGAAGGCGAGGTGGTCGTAGCCGGAGAGGATGTGCTCGATGCCGAGCAGCACGTAGCCGCCGAGCCCCGTGCCCTCGAGCGACGGCTTCGCCGAGCCGCTCGCGGCGTCGAGCAGCCAGCGCGGCTCGGCCTCGGTCAGCACGCGCTCCTGTACGGCGTCGGCGGCGACGCGCGCGAAGTGGAGATGCGACGGGGCCTGCTCGAGCAGGATGCGGCTCTCGATCACGCGCTCGCCCTGCGCGGGGCAGCGCAGGCGCCAGCGGTACTGCGCCCAGCCCGGAGGCGCCGCCTGCGCGACGGGCGTCTCCGGCGCGCAGCGCACGCCGCCGCGCGCGAGCGAGAGGCGGTCGGCGAGGTACGCCGCGACGAGCCCGCCGCTGCCGACGTCCTGGCCCGGGTCGATCGGCAGCCGCGTCAGCTCGAGCAGCGGGATGCGCAGCTCGACCCGCGCGCCGTCCGCATCGAACGACCAGCTCGAGTACGAGGCGCTGCGCGTGTGGGCGCCCGCGCCCGCCGCCACGACCGACGCGACGAAGGCGGCGAGCGCCGCGACGCGCAGCGGCGTCACGGCAGCACGTCGGGGACGCGCACGTCGGCTCGCTCGCGCAGCTCGTCGAGGTAGCTCCGCAGCGCCGTGTCGCCGGCGCGACGGCGCCACTCGACGCGCAGCTCCTCGCGCACCTCGGCGAGCGGCGGCACCGCGCCGGGCTCGCGCGCGACGAGGACGAGCACGGAGTAGCCGGCGCTGCCGCGCACCGGCTCGCTGATCTCGCCCGCGGCCATCGCCTCGGCGGCGCGCGCCGCCGAGGGCCCGATGTACTCGCGCAGGGTCGGGAGCGGCAGCGCGTCGGCCGGCAGGATCGCCACCTGCGGATCGCCGAGCGCCTCGTCGACCGCCGCGAAGGCCTCGCCGTCGCGCAGCCGCTTCGACGCCTCGGTGGCGCGCGCGAGCGCATCCGCGTCGGCGCGCACGGGCTCCGCGCGCACGAGGATCTGGCGCACCGCGACGCGTCCGCTGCGCGCGAAGTAGTCGCGGTTCTCCGCGTAGAAGGCCTCGAGCTCGGCGTCGTCCGGCTCCTTCGCCTCGCTCTCCGAGACGACGGACTGGATCACCGCGGCGACGATGTCGCCGCGCACGCGCCGATCGTGCTCTGCGAGGCCGAGCTCCATGCCGCGCTGGACGAGCAGCTCCTCGTCCACCAGACGGTCGAGGACGTGGCGCTCGTCCTCCTCTGCGAGGGGATCGCGGCGGTCGGCGGCGAGCGCCTGCACGGCGCGCTGGAACTCCTCCCGGCGGATCCCGATGCCGTTCACCGAGGCGATCGCGCCGTCCGGCAGCGCGTCCTCGAGCGCAGGGCCCGGGCGCATGATGCCGACGCCCGCGAGGACGAGCCCCGCCGCGGCGCCGAGAGCCAGCAGCGCTCGCGCGCGGCGCTGCGCGGCGGCGGCGGGCTCCGGGGCGGCGGCCATCGGGCGAGAGGGAGTAGCGCACTCGCGCTCGAGTCGCGGGCCGTCCCCGCCGAAGAGGGAGGTGCGCCCGTGCGCCGGAGGATCCGTCCATGCGTCGATCGCTCGTCGCTCTCGCTGCCCTCTCGCTGGCCTGCGCGGTCGCGGCCGCCGCGGACACGCTCGAGCTGCGCGACGGCCGCGTGATCGAGGGCAAGTAC
>DASUFZ010000157.1:0-17666 GCA_036274295.1 Myxococcota bacterium | reverse complement strand
ATCGACCAGCCGAACAAGCGCTCGCGCATCCTGAACCGCGTGCCGCACGGCGAGGAGAGCCGCATCGACGGCGCGCTCTCCTCGAACGGCACCGTCTACATCCTGAACCCGGCCGGCGTCTTCATCGGCGACCGCGCCGTGCTCGACATGAACAGCCTGGTCGCGGGCGCCGCCTCGCTCTCGAACAAGGACTTCATGAAGGGCGTCGACCGCTTCACCGACGTGACGGGCGACGTCGGCGTGGCGGCCGGCGCGCAGGTGCGCGCGACGCGCGACGTCGTGCTCGTCGGGCGCAACGTCGAGAACCTCGGCTCGATCTCGAGCGAGCGCGGCATGGTCGCGCTGGTGGCGGGCGGGGGCGTGCTGCTGACCCGCCACGGCGGGCACGTGATGGTGCGCGTCGACGATGCCCCGGGCGAGGCGCCGGCCGGGAGCGACTTCGCGCTCACGCAGGGCGGACAGGTCGAGGGGCAGTACGTGACGCTCGCCGCGGGCGACGCCTACTCGCTGGCGATGAACCACACGGGGGTCACGCGCGCCGGCGAGATCCACGTCCAGTCCGAGGGCGACGGTCTCGTGCAGGTGGCGGGCACGCTCGACGCCAGCAATGCGGCGCCCGGCGAGAAGGGCGGCAGCATCCGCGTGGACGGCGGGCGCGTCGCCGTGCAGGACGCCGTGCTCGACGCGTCCGGTGCGGCCGGCGGCGGCGAGATCCTCGTCGGCGGCGACGTGCGCGGCGGCGGCGACGGCCCCAGCGCGCGGCGCGTCTTCGTCGGCGAGGACGCGACCTTGCGCGCCGATGCAACCGCGTCGGGCGACGGCGGCAAGATCGTCGTCTACGCGGACGAGCAGACGAGCTTCTATGGCCAGCTCTCCGCGCGCGGCGGCGCGCAGGGCGGCGACGGCGGCTTCGCGGAGATCTCGGGCGCGAGCCTCGTCGCGCGCGGCGACGTCGACCTCGGCGCGGCGCAGGGCGAGGCCGGCACCCTGCTCTACGACCCGGACAAGATCGTGATCATCGGCGGCTCGCCGGTCACGGGGGACGGCTCCGACCTGCCCGACACCAGCGACGTTCAGCTCTCGTCCGCGTCGCGCCTCGGCCAGGTCCTCTCCGGCGACACGGGCGCGCTCGTCGGCGACGCCTTCCAGATCTACGAGTCGGAGATCGAGGGCACGGACGCCAACATCGTCCTCGAGGCGACGAACCGCATCGAGGTGAGCGGCAACTTCAACCACGACAGCCACACGAACCCGGCCAGCGGCGAGACGGCCTACGAAGGCGACGGCTTCGTCGTCATCCTGCCCGGCAACAGCCTGACCCTGCGCACCACGGGCACGACGGTGCCGCAGGGCCTGGGCACCGACGATCTCGGCATCGACCTCACGGGCAGCGACCAGGGGAACGCCCTCACCTGGCGGGTCAGCAAGGGCGGCAACATCACCCTCGCCACCAACCTCGCCCAGCGCGAATTCGGCAACAACGACGAGCTGCCGACCACGCCGAAGGCGTCGATCCAGGTGGGAAGGCTCGAGTCGACGACGGCGAAGTTCCAGGGCTTCGACAACGTTGACGTGCAGATCTCGCTGGACCGCAGCATCGACATCTCGGCGAATCGCGGCGACATCATCGTGAACGAGATCGACGCCCACGGCGCGGACGCCGCGCCGGCAGTCGACGACCTCGATCCCGCCACCGAGGACGAGGGCTTCAGCGCGACCTCGGGCGCGGAGATCAACATCACGAGCGGGCAGGGAGACATCCAGGTCACCGGGCCCATTCAGGGCTGGGGCGGGAGCGGGACGATCGCGCAAGGCTCACGCGGCGGGGACGGCTCGGAGATCACGATCGGCACGGAGGGCGGCAACGTCATCATCTCCGGCGACATCGACGTCCACGGTGGCGACGGGCTCGGCGCGTTCACGTTCGACAACCCGCTCGATCCCTCGATGCCCAACAAGCTCACCGGCGGCGGCGCCGGCGGTGCCATCGGCATCGCCGCGCACGGCAGCAACGTGCACCAGGGTGCGCTGACCATCTCGAGCGTTCTGGTCCCGGCGCAGGGTCCGACCTTCAACGCGCGCGGCGGCGATGGGCGTCCGTTCCTCGACACGAAGGAGACGTTGGATACCGGCGACGACGAGGTGATCGCGGCGGCGGGAGGTGTCGGCGGCGCAGTGGCGCTCTCGGGCACGCGGACCATCACGGTCGGCACGACCGCCAATCCGGTCCGGTTCGACGCCTCGGGAGGCGACGGCAGCACCAACGGCGGCAGCGCGCGCAACGACTTCGAGCTGGCGGACCTCCCGGGCCCGACGTTCAAGCAGGCCTTCCGCTTCACCGGGCTCGTCGAGGGCGCCACGCTGGGTACCACGGAGGGGCGCGTCGAGATCCACGGCAGGCTGATCGCGCGCGGCGGCGACGGGCGGCAGTTCGTCGAATCGGTTCCCGCAGATCTGCAGGCGGACATTCCCGGCGGTGGGGGCGGCAGCGGCGGCGGCCTGTTCGTCCAGTCGAACAGCCTCGATGCCAGCGAGATGCTCCTCGACCAGCGTGGGGGCAACGGCAGCCTGCCGACGGCCGGCGCGACCGATCCGCCGCTCGCCTCGGACGGCAACCCGATCCCCCTCGGCGGCAATGGCGGCAACGTCTCCGTGTTCGCCGAGAAGACGGTCGACCTCGGCGGCAGGATCACCGGCCTAGCCGATTCGAACGGCGAGCTGCCGGGCTTCGGGATCATCTCTCGCGGCGGCGATGCCGAGAACGGCGTCGGTGGCGACGGCGGCTTCATCACCGTCTCCAACGGCGATCTCGGGGATTCGGGCGGCCAGGCGGGCGACGTCGACCTCGTGGTCGGCGACATCGACGTATCCGGCGGCAACTCGAGACCGTTGAATGGGGCCACGAAGATCCCGCTCGTCGGCGGCAACGGCGGCAGCGTTGCCCTGTTCGCGCGCGAGAAGAACACGGGGCGCGTGCTGCTGCGCGGCCGGCTCGGCGGCGAAGGCGGCATCGGCGACGACGGCAAGACCGCGAATCCGCTCCACGCCGAAGGCGCGTTCGTGAATCTCGGCGCCGCGAAGATCATCCAGGTCGACGAGCCGAGCGCCACGGCAGCGGGCGTCGTGCTCGCGGGCAGCAACGTGACGCTCGACGCGCCGACCATCGGGACCGATACGGCGCCGGTTGCGATCGCGGGGACGGGGCGCTCCGGCAAGGAGGGCTCCGACGTCGCCACCGCGCGGGCGACCCAGAAGATCGCCGTCGAGGTCCGCACCGAGAACCAGCTCCCGATCGGCGCCGACACCGACGCCGCTCCGGACGCGCTCGAGAACCTGAACCTCGAGCTGACCGAGGCGACTGCCACGACCCTCGTCCAGCGCGGCGGCGTCGACATCGTCACGGGGGCAGGTGCCGACAACACCCGACACACGATCACCGCGATGAAGACGGCGGCCGGCGATCCCTCGATCACGTATCGCCTCGACGTCCTCCCGGGAGCGAATGAGCCGCAGCCGGACCTCGCGATCGCGCGCGGCGCGGTCGAGCTCGGCACGGCTGGCGGGCAGATCATCAACGGCGGCATCCCGAACCCCGAGGATCCGTCGGGCATCGCGAACAATCGCGGCAGGATCATCGGCACGGGCGACGGCTCGGCGCCGCACGTGACGAGCGCCGGCACCGTGCGCCTCCAGGGCGGGAAGCGCGGCGAGACCGACACCGCGGCGATCGGCGCAAACGGCGCACCGATCGAAGTCGCGGGCGCCGGCGACGAGTCGATCCTGCGCCTGGACGCGAACGGCGACATCGACGCCGCCGTCGTCCCGGTAGAGACCGCGGACTTCCGCGCGATCGAGATCGTCCAGTTCGACGCCAATGGGGCGGTCGACGTCGCCATGCGTGGCACGGACGGCATCCACATCGTGAGCGCCACCGACTCCGAGCAGCCGAACAAGCCGATCAGCCGCATCGCCAGCGCCGTGACGACCACCTCGCAGACCGGCTTCTCCTACCGGTTCCAGGCGCTGCCGAAAGACGACAGCGTCGACGAGGCGATGGTCCAGGTGGACCGCATGGATCTCGGTGGCGACGGCCTGCTGGTCACGCGCGGCGACATCGTGCTGCGCGACCGGCGCACCGATGGGGTGGAGACGCCGATCGTCACGAACGGCAACGCGCTCACGCTCGCGAGCATCGCCGGCGCCATCCGCCAGGAGGCCACGGGCGACGCCGCGCCGCCGTCGATCGACATGATCGGGAGCTCGGGGCTCACTGCCGACGAGAGACGCGAGCTCGTGCTCGTCGCGAACGACGACATCGGCAGCACGGCGACTCCGCTGCGCACGCGCGGCGTCGCGAAGATCGCGGGCCAGGCGGAGACCGGCGACTTCGTGATCGTCAACGACGATCCGAACGGCAGCGGCCTGCGCATCCAGCGCCTGGCGCCGCGAGATCCCGCCCTGCTCGAGGTGCCCGACAACGTGCAGAACTACTTCGGCATCGGCGCCGGCAGCCCGACGGAGCTGAACAGCATCGACATCACGAACCGCGGCAGCCCCGGCGAAGACCGCATCATCCTCGGCGACCTGACCGAGGGCCTCGAGTTCGTGCTCCCGCACCTGCGCGCCGGCGACGACGTGCGCCTCCACGCGGATGCGATCGACATCGAGAACGCGCGCTTCTTCGAGGTGAACCAGCCGGGCGTCGGGCAGTTCTTCCTGCGCTTCAACGACGCGCGCATCGTCGCCGGTGACGACGTCGTACTCGACGGGCCGGTGCGCACGTCGACGGACGCGGTGGCGAAGATCGAGCCGCCGGAGGAGGGCGAGGAGCCGATCGTCAACCCGCCGGCGGACGAGTTCGTGCACGGCAAGCTGCTCGTGCAGGCCGGCGGCACGGTCACGTACGGCGGCGACGTCGGCGGCGACGGCTCGGACGGTCGCCACGAGCTCATGCGCCTCGACACGACGTCGGCGATCGCCACGGGCGCGACGCGGAGCTTCAAGGTCGGCCAGGCGCAGTTCCGCGGCACGCTCGACGGCCCGGCGGTCGTGAACATCGTCGCGAGCGATCCCGCCGGCCTCACGAATTCGGTGCACGACGCAACGGTCACGTTCGACGGCGATCTCGGCGGGAAGCAGCGGCTCGGCGGCCTCGATGTCAACGCCGAGAAGATCCGGTTCACGTCGGCGAACAACGTCTCGGCGACGGGCGCCATCACGCTCGCCACGAATCAGACCAGCGTGCCGCAGGCCGCCACCATCTCCGACACGACCGGCGGCCTCCGCATCCAGACCGACGGCACCTTCACCCTGGCCGAGAACGAGAAGCTCTCGGTGCAGGGCCCGCTCGGCATCCGCGCGAGCTCCGTCACGGTCGGCGACGTCAATGCCGCGAGCCAGCTCTCGATCGACTCGCCGCTCATCCAGATCCGCGCGCGCGCGGCCAGTCCGCTCCTGCTGAAGGACGGCACCACGGTCACGGATCGCGGCACCGATCTCGTCGCCGACCGGATCCGCCTCTCGTCGGTGCCGACGGTCCTCGACGAGGCCTCGCAGCCCGACGGGGTGCGCATCGGTGTCGGCGGCGGCGGCATCTCGGCGCCGTCGGGCATCTTCCAGAGCTTCGAGGTCGTCTACGCCACGCCCGACGTGCAGCACGTCACCACGAGCGACATGCAGGGCCCGAACGGCCAGGTGCTCGATCTCGAGGCCCGCGGCCGCGCGGTCGTCAGCGATCCCTCGTCGGACATCCCGCGCGAGCGCCCGCTCACGGATCCGTCCTTGGCGCCGCGCTACTCGAAGGAGGGGCCCGCGCCGGCGCCCGCCGTGGACGCCGAGCAGCTCCTCGCGTACCTCCGCTGCGGCGACGCCAACGGCCCCGCCGGTGACTGCGCGACGGCCGATGCCGAGCAGCTCGGCGCCGTGCGCGACTGGTCGGACTCCGCGCTGGCGACGCCGCGCGCCGAGCAGCTCGCGCAGAGCTACCGCGAGATGCGCTCGCGCGATCTCTCGGCGGCCTTCGATGCGGCGGGGTCCGGCTTCCGCGAGGCGCAGGGCTTCGGCGAGTTCGACCCGTCTGCCTTCGCCCGCTACCTCGAGCAGAGCCCCGATCATCCCGAGGCGCGCGCGGCGATCCACCGCCTCGCGAACGTGCTCGTCGAGATCGACCTGCTCGGGCTGCCGCCGGAGGATGCGACGCGTATCCGCAACGAGCTCGCCGGCGAGCTGGCCGCGGAGGCCGACCTGCCGGGCTTCGACGCCGACGCGGTGCTGCTCGCGGTCGACGCGACGCCGATCGAGCTGCCTGACTGAACTCCGCTCGGCTGCGCCTCGCTGCGCGCGGCGGCGTGGGTGGTGAAGCCGCCCGGGTCTGCGCCGCCGCTTGCGGCGACCCGCGCGCCTTCGGCGCGCTCCGCCCAGCCTTTAGCGGGGCTAGTGCACCGGCCCCCGCTTCGCGCGCAGCGCATCGCGGCGCGCGCGCAGCGCCGGGGCCTCCGGATGGGCGGGCGCGCGCTCGAGCAGGCGGTCGAGATCCGCGACGGCCGCCGAGTACAACGCCAGCGCCTCGTACACGAGCGCGCGGTCGCGCAGCTCGCTGTAATCGTCGGGCGCGAGCAGCAGGATGCGGTCGCAGCAGCCGAGCGTGCGCTCGAGATCGCCGCGGTCCGCGTAGATGCGCTTCAGGTTGCCGAGCAGGCGCGCCAGGATCTCGCGCGCGCTCGCCGCGCGCAGGTGCACCGCCGGCTCGAGCGGCGCGGGCACGGGCAGCGCCGCGTCGAGGCGACGCTGGCAGGCGTCGCGGTCGAGCAAGGTG
This sequence comes from Myxococcota bacterium, assembly GCA_036274295.1. GTDB lineage: Bacteria > Myxococcota_A > UBA9160 > UBA9160 > SMWR01 > DASUFZ01. The sequence continues at coordinate 10,852 of DASUFZ010000157.1, read as the reverse complement.
TGCGCGAAGGCGTCGACGACGACGAGGCCGTGGGGCACGTCGCAGCGCACCAGGAAGTGACCGGGGAAGGAGACGCCGTGGAGCGGCAGGCCGAGGCGCCGCCCGACCGCGAGGTAGACGAGTGAGAGCGTGATCGGGATGCCGACGCGGCGCTCCAGCACCTCGTTGAGGAAGCTGTTGCGCGGGTCGTAGTAGTCCTCGGTATTGCCGCGGAAGCCCTGCTCGGCGAAGAAGCGCACGAGCTCCGCGACCCGTGCGACGGGCTCGTCCGCGGCTTCGAGCGCGGGCTCCGCCTGGGCGGCGAGCGCGTCGAGCTGCGCGAGACACGCGGAGACGTCGAGCGCGGGGTACTCCTCGGCGGCGATCTGGAGCGCCGCCTCCGCGAGATCGATCGCGCCGTCCGGCAAGGTCGCGATCTCCTCGAAGCGCGCGCGCGGGCCGGCAGGCGTCAAGCCCAGAAGGCGTCCACCGCGTGCTGGTCGAAGGCCGTCGACCACACCTCGGCCACGCGGCCGCCGTCGAGGCGCAGCAGGATGACGTACGTCGCGTCGAGCGAGCGCCCCTCGCGGCTGCCGACCGCGCGCATGATGAAGGCGAGCCGCTCGTCGCCGATCAGCACGTCCTCGAGCGAGGCGTCGAAGCGCTCGGCCTGCTCGCCGACGGTGGCGAGGTAGCCGAGCACGGCGTCGCGGCCGCGGTGGTCGCCCGCTCGCGGGCCGCGGCCCGACACGTGCCAGACGATGTCCTCGGTGTAGAGCGCCTCGAGCGTGGCGGCGTCGCCGCTCGAGACGGCCTGCCACGCGCGCGTCGCGAGCTTGCGGGCGCGCTGCGGGTCGAGCTTGGACATCGGCGCGCATCCTACAGCGCGCGCGCGGCGGCGTGCGCGGAATCGTGCGTCGGCGCGCGGCGTGCCGGGTTACTCTCGCAATGTGTCCGATCGCCCCCTCTGGCAGCCGTCCCCCGAACAGGTGGCCGCCGCGAGCATGACGGCCTTCATGCGGCGTGCCGAAGCCGAAGAGGGCGTGCCGCTGCGCGATTACGCCGCGCTGCACCGCTGGTCGGTCGAGGCGCCCGAGAAGTTCTGGGCGCTGGTGTGGCGCTTCTGCGGCGTCGTCGGCGACGGCCCTGGGCCCGCGCGCGGCGCGCACTGGGGCGAGATGCCGGGCACGCGTTGGTTCCCCGAGGCGCGGCTCAACTTCGCCGAGAACCTGCTGCGCCGCCGCGACGCTACCCCCGCGCTGCTCTTCCGCGGCGAGCACGGCGCCGAGCGCAGCCTCAGCTGGGCGGAGCTCCAGGACGCCGTCGCGCGCTTCGCGGCGGCGCTGCGCGCCGTCGGTGTCGGCCCGGGCGACCGCGTCGCCGCCGTGCTGCCGAACGCGCCGGAGACGGTCGTCGCCGCGCTCGCGGCTGCGAGCGTCGGCGCGATCTGGTCGTCGTGCTCGCCGGACTTCGGCGCGGCCGGCGTGCTCGACCGCTTCGGGCAGATCGCGCCGAAGGTGCTGCTCGTCGCGGACGGCTACGCCTACGGCGGCAAGCGCTTCGACGTGCGCGAGCGCGCCGAGGAGGTGCTCGCGGGCCTGCCGTCGGTCGAGCGCTGCGTGCTGGTGCCGTACCTCGAGGAGCGCCCCGCGCTGCCGGCGCGCATGCTCGGCTGGGCGTCGCTCCACGAACGACACGCGGCCGCGTCGCTCGAATTCTCGCGCCTGCCCTTCGACCACCCGCTCTACATCCTCTTCTCGTCGGGCACGACGGGCGCGCCGAAGTGCATCGTGCACGGCGCCGGCGGGACGTTGCTCCAGCACCTGAAGGAGCAGCGCCTGCACGTGGATCTGCGCGCAGGCGACCGCTTCTTCTACTTCACCACCTGCGGCTGGATGATGTGGAACTGGCTCGTCTCGGGGCTGGCCAGCGACGCGACGCTCTGCCTGTACGACGGCTCACCGATGTATCCCGATGCGCTCGAGCTCTTCCACCAGGCCGCGCGCGAGCGCGTCGCCGTGTTCGGCGCGTCGGCGAAGTTCTACGACGGCGTGGCCAAGGCCGGCGCCGAGCCCGCGCGCGACGCCGATCTCGCGGGCGTCCGCACCTTGCTCTCGACGGGCTCGCCGCTCGCGCCCGAGAGCTTCGACTTCGTCTACAAGAGCGTGGCGCCGCACGCGCAGCTCGCCTCGATCTCCGGCGGCACCGACATCGTCTCGTGCTTCGTGCTCGGCTGCCCGCTGCTGCCCGTCTGGCGCGGCGAGATCCAGGCGCGCGGGCTCGGGATGGCGGTCGACGTCTTCGACGAGGCCGGCCGCCCGGTGCGCGGCCAGAAGGGCGAGCTCGTCTGCATGGCGCCGTTCCCCTCGATGCCGCTCGGCTTCTGGAACGATCCCGACGGCGCGCGCTACCGCGCCGCCTACTTCGAGCGCTTCCCCGGCGTCTGGTGCCACGGCGACTTCGCGGAGATCACGGCGCACGACGGCATCGTCATCCACGGCCGCTCCGACGCCGTGCTGAATCCGGGCGGCGTGCGCATCGGCACGGCGGAGATCTACCGCCAGGTCGAGCAGGAAGAGGCGGTGCTCGAGAGCCTCGCGATCGGCCAGGAGTGGCAAGGCGACGTGCGCGTCGTGCTCTTCGTGCGCCTGCGCGAGGGCGCCGCGCTCGACGATCCGCTGCGCGCGCGCATCGCGCAGCGCATCCGCGCGAACGCGACGCCGCGCCACGTGCCGGCGCGCATCGTGCAGGTGGCCGACATCCCGCGCACGCGCAGCGGCAAGATCGTCGAGCTGGCCGTGCGCGAGGTCGTGCACGGGCGGCCCGTCAAGAACCGCGAGGCGCTCGCCAACCCCGAGGCGCTGGCGCTCTTCGCCGACCTCGCGGAGCTCGCGCGCTGACGCGCTTCGCCCTCGCGGTGCACGGCGGCGCCGGCAGCTTCGCGGGCGCGCGCGAGAGAGAGACGGCGAATGCCTTGCGCGCGGGCATCGACGCCGCGCTCGCGGCCGGCGCGCAGGTGCTCGCCGCCGGCGGCGCGGCGGCCGACGCCGTGGTGGCCGCGGTCGCGTCGCTCGAGGACTGCCCGCTCTTCAACGCGGGCACGGGCTCGGTGCTGAACAGCGCGGGCGAGATCGAGATGGACGCGGCGCTGATGGAGGGCGCGTCGCGCCGCGCGGGCGCCGTCGCGGGCGTGCGCCGGCTCGCGCATCCGATCGAGGCCGCGCGCGCCGTGCTGCGCGACGGCCGTCACGTGCTGCTCTTCGGCGAGGAGGCGGAGCGCGTCGCGCGCGCCGCGGGCGTCGCGCAGATCGAGCCCGACGCGCTGATCGTTCCCGCGCGGAGCGCGCAGCTCGCGCGGATCCACGAGCGCGGCGCGGGCACCGTCGGCGCCGTCGCGCGCGATCGCTCGGGCCACCTCGCCGCCGCCACCTCGACGGGCGGACTCGCGGGCAAGCTGCCCGGCCGCATCTCCGACAGCGCGCAGATCGGCTGCGGCACCTGGGCCGACGACCGGACCTGCGCCGTCTCGGCCACCGGCCACGGCGAGTTCTTCATCCGCACGGCCTTCGCGCGCGAGGTCGACGCGCTGCTGCGTCACGCGAAGCTCGAGCTCGAGCCCGCCTGCCGGCGCGCGCTGGCCGAGGTCGCGGCGCTGGGCGGCCACGGCGGCTGCATCGCGATCGACCGCGAGGGAAACGTCGCGCTGCCGTTCGACACGCCGGCGATGCCGCGAGGCGTCGTGCGGGAGGGCGAAGCGCCGTGGGTGGCGCTCGGGACGGAAGCGCCGGCCTAGCTACTTCGCGAACCCGCGCTGCTGCAACGCCGCCCGGATCTCGTCGAGGATCGCCGGATCGTCGATCGTCGCCGGCACCTTGTAGGGCTCCGAGTCGGCCATGCGGCGCAAGGTGCTGCGCAGCACCTTGCCCGAGCGGGTCTTCGGCAGGCGCGGCACGACGAGCGCCTGCTTGAACGCCGCGACCGGGCCGATGCGCTCGCGCACGAGCGCGACGAGCTCCGTCTCGATCTCGTCGTGCGCGCGCGCGACGCCCGCATTCAGCACCGCGAAGCCGAGCGGCACCTGGCCCTTCAGCGCGTCGGCCACGCCCGTCACCGCGCACTCCGCGACGTCCGGATGCGACGCCAGCACCTCCTCCATCGCGCCCGTCGAGAGCCGGTGGCCCGCGACGTTGATGACGTCGTCGGTGCGCGACATCACGAACACGTAGCCGTCGGCGTCGATCCAGCCGGCGTCGGCCGTCTGGTAGAAGCCGGGGAAACGCGAGAGGTAGGCGTCGCGGTAGCCGGCGTCGTTCTGCCACAAGGTCGAGAGACAGCCGGGCGGCAGCGGCAGCTTCAGCACGAGGTGCCCCGTCTCGCCGGCGGGCAGCTCGCGGCCGGCATCGTCGAGCACGCGCAGGTCGTAGCCCGGCACCGCGCGGGTCGGCGAGCCGTGCTTCACCGGCAGCGGCTCGATGCCCATGCAGTTGGCCGCGATCGGCCAGCCCGTCTCCGTCTGCCACCAGTGATCGATCACCGGCACGCGCAGCGCGCGCTCGCACCACGCGATGGTGTCGGGGTCGGCGCGCTCGCCCGCCAGGAAGAGCGTGCGCAGGCTCGAGAGATCGTGCTGCGAGGGCAGCTTTGCCTGCGCGTCTTCGCGCTTGATCGCGCGCAGCGCCGTCGGCGCGGTGAAGAGCGCGTGCACGCCGTGCCGCGAGGTTACGCGCCAGAACGCGGAGGCATCCGGCGTGCCGACGGGCTTGCCCTCGTAGAGCAACGTCGTGCAGCCGAGCAGCAGCGGCGCGTAGACGATGTAGGAGTGGCCGACGACCCAGCCGATGTCGGACGCGGCCCAGAAGACTTCCCCCGGCTGCATGCCGTAGACGTGGCGCAGGCTCCACGCGAGCGCGACGGCGTGGCCGCCGTTGTCGCGCACGACGCCCTTCGGCACGCCCGTCGTGCCGCTCGTGTAGAGGATGTAGAGCGGATGCTCCGCCGGAACCGGCACGCACGCGGCGGGCGTGGCCGCGGCGCGCCACGCCTCCCAGTCGACGTCGCGCGGGCCGAGCGCCGCGCGCGCCTGCTCGCGCTGGAGCACGACGCAGTGCGCGGGCTTCGCCGCGACGCGCGCGATGGCTTCGTCGAGCAGCGGCTTGTACGGCACCACGCGGTTCGGCTCGAGCCCGCAGGAGGCCGTCAGCACCAGCTTCGGCCGCGCGTGCTCGATGCGCTGCGCGAGCTCCGCCGGCGCGAAGCCGCCGAACACCACCGAGTGGATGGCGCCGAGACGCGCGCACGCCAGCATGGCGAAGACCGCCTCGGGCACCATCGGCATGTAGAGCAGCACGCGGTCGCCGCGCGCGACGCCCGAGCCTGCGAGCGCGCCCGCGACGCGCGCGACCTCCTGCTGGAGCTCCGCGTAGGTGAAGCGTCGCAGGCTGCCGCTGATCGGGCTGTCGTGGATCAGCGCGATGCGCTCGCCGTGTCCGGCCGCGACGTGGCGATCGACCGCGTTGTGGCAGGTGTTGAGCTGGCCGCCCGCGAACCAGGTCGGGCGCAGCGGATCGCCGGCGAGCGCGCGCCGCGGCGGCAGGGCCCAGTCGATCGCCTCGGCGGCGCGCAGCCAGAAGGCGTCGGGGTCGTCCTGGGCTTCGCGCTGGAGCTCCGTCAGCCGGCTCATGATGCGGGAGGGGTAGCGCGGCCGAGCGCCGCCATTCAGTGCCGACCTTCGCTCGGCTTCGCCTCGCTGCGCGGCGGCCGACTTGCGTCGGCCGCCTTGCAGCGCGCGGCGCCCTCGGCGAAGCGCTGCGCGTCGGCGCCCTTGCTGCCGCGCTGGAGCGCCACGTAGATCGGCAGCGCGTCCTCGCAGCGCGAGAGGCGCTCGAGCGCGCCGGCGTAGCAGGCGTGGAAGCCGGCCTCGAGCCACACCTCCGACCACGCGAGCGCGCGCGGCGGATATCGCCGCACGGTGTCGGCGTCGGCGCCGGCGGCCGCGTTCACGAGGCAGACGAGCTCGCGCAGGTTCGGCTCGAGCAGGTAGCTGTGCCAGCCCTCCTCGGCGGGATGCTGCGCGGCGAGAATGTCGACCTGCTGCTTGGCCTCGGCGGTGCGCCCCGCGCTCGCCAGCGCGACGACGAGGTTCACGCGTCCCTCGCGGTGATGCGGGTCTGCCGCGACGTCGCGTGAGAAGAGCGCGAGGGTCGAGCGCCAGTCGGGCGAGCGCGCGAAGGTCCGCTCTGCGAGCGCGAGGATCGCGAACGCCGCGAGCGCGAAGGCGAGGGCGCGCGGCACGCGCGTGCGCCGCAGCGCGGCGAAGCCGATGCCCGCGAGCAGCGCCGCGCCGAACACCGAGAGGAAGAGGTTGCGCTCGGCGCGCGCGTGCAGCAACGGCGTGAGTCCGGAGGTCGGCAGGAAGGCGATCCAGATCCACGCGAGCGCGGCGGCCGCCAGCGCATGGCCGCGCGCGAGCAGCCCGACGCACGCGACGGCCGAGCCGATTGCTATGGCAAGGCCGCCGAGCGTCGCGGGATCGGTCCAGCCCGTGGCGATGCGCACGGCGTCGCTCGTGTTCGAGTGCAGCGGCGCGAAGAGCCAGAGAAAGAGCGACGGCCACGAGGCGATGCTGGATTGCCACTGCGTCGCGAGGCTGCCGCCGATCGGCGCCGCGCCCGTGAGCGCGCGTCCGAGCACGGCCGGGCGCAGGGCGAAGAGATAGAGCGCGACGAGCGCGAGCTGTCCGGCGACGAGCCCGGCGAGCGCGCCGATCCGCAGGCCTGGCTCGCCCGCGGCGCGCGCGCGCAGCGCGAGGGCGGCGCCGAGCACGAACAGCAGCGCCGGCGTGACGGCGGCGTTCTCCTTCGAGAGCAGGCCGAGCGCCAGCGCCGCGAACGAGGCGGCGCTCCAGCGCGCGACGCTCCCCGGCGACGCCGCCCCCAGCGCGCGCAGCGCGCAGGCGAGGCTCGCCACGACGAAGAGTCCCATCAGCGCGGCCGAGAGCCCCGCCACCCAGACGTAGATCTCGAGCAGCGCGGGATGCACGGCGAAGAGCGCGGCGGCGACGAACGCGGCGGCCGGATCGCGCAGCCAGAGGAGCGCGAGCCAGGCGAAGAGGGCGGCCGTCGCGGCGCCGAGCGCGAGCGAGACGGCGTGAAAGGCGCGCGGCGAGCGCCCGAAGGTCGCGGCGAGCGAGCTCGCCGTCACCACCTGGAGCGGGCGGTAGTACGGCTGCGAGAGGGTCGCGGTCGCGAAGCCCTCCGCGCGCTGGAGCGGCTGCGCGAAGGACGCGAGGATCTGGCCCGGCGGACGCAGGATGGTGCCGGCCACGATCTCGGCCTGGTCCACCCAGACGAAGTCGTAGCCGAGGGCGCGGCCGTGCAGCGCGAGGAAGAGCAGGGCGGGCAGCGCCAGCACGGCGACACGGGCTCGCATCGGGCCGAGCCTAGTAGAATGCCGCCGCGCGGCCCGCATCCGAAGGGAGCGTCCCATGGACGCGACGATCTGGCTGGTGGTCCTGTGGCTCGCCTTCGCGGCGACGCACATGGGCATGTCGAGCCCGCGCATCCGGCCGCGCCTCGTCGGCGCGCTCGGCGAGCGCGCCTTCGCCGGCGTCTACTCCCTGGTCGCGCTCGCCATCTTCGTCCCGCTCGTGCGCATCTACTTCGCGCACAAGCACGAGGGCGCGTTCCTCTGGTCCCTCGGCGGCGTGCCGGGCCTCCGCTATGCCGTGTACGTCGGCATGGCGCTCTGCTTCGTTCTGCTCGTCGGCGGGCTCGCGCGCCCGAGCCCGAGCTCGATGGCCGCCGGGCCCGCCGAGGTGCGCGGCGTGCAGCGCGTGACGCGCCACCCGGTCTTCATGGCGGCCGGCCTCTACGGCCTCCTGCACCTGCTCGTGGTCTCGGTCTCGACGACGGAGCTCGCCTTCTTCGGCGGCTTCCCGCTCTTCGCGGTGGTCGGCTCCTTGCACCAGGACGCGCGCAAGCTCGCCGCGCCGGGCTCCGAGGCCTACCGGCGCTTCTGCGCCGAGACCTCGCTGCTGCCGGACCCGCGCGGCATCGCCGGCGCGCTCCGCGAGGTGCCGGTGCCGGCCGCGATCGGGATCGCCGCGACGGCCGCGCTGCGCTTCTTCCATCCGACCCTCTTCGGGCCTTAGAATGCGTCGATGCTCGCCAAACGCGTCCACCACGTCTCGTTCGCCGTGCGCGATCTCGAGAAATCGCGCGAGTTCTACGAGGGCATCCTCGGGCTCGAGAAGATCGCGCGGCCCGACATCGGCCTGCCCGGCGTCTGGTACGGTGCCGGCGACGGCCAGATCCACCTGATCCAGACGCCGTCCGGCATGACGGTCGGCGCGCCGCCGGAGCGCCTCACGCCGCTCGCGAACCACTGCGCCTTCGAGATCGACGACTACGAGCAGAGCGTCGCGGAGCTGAAGCGGCGCGGCGTGCCGGTGCTGGAGACCCGCAGCGAGATGGGACAGCTCTGGATCCAGGACCCCGACGGCAACGTGATCGAGCTGATCCGGCCCCGCTGAGCGTCGCTATCTTGCGCCCCCGCGCGCGCCTCGAAGCCGTGCGCGAGCACCGAGGGGGAGACCATGCGTTCTGGCGAGAGATTCGCGATGAGCCGCTGCGGCGCGGTAGGGGTCGCGCTGTGCGCGCTCGCGGTGGCGGCCGCGTGTCAGCGGGGCGAGGAGCAGGCGAGCGCGCCGCCGGCCGCCGAGACGGCCGCGCCGTCCACCCCGGACGCCGCGGCGGTCGCCGCGCTGCGCGAGCAGGCGCTCGGGATCTTCGGCGTCCTCCCGGCCGAGGCGCCGAATCCGGCGAACCCGATCACGCCCGAGAAGATCCAGCTCGGGCGCATGCTCTTCTTCGAGCCGCGCATCACCCTGTCGGGTCAGCTCTCGTGCAATTCCTGCCACGGCCTCGACACCTTCGGCGTCGACAACGAGCCGACCTCGGCCGGCCACGAGGGCCAACGCGGCGAGCGCAACTCGCCCACGGTCTTCAACGCGGCGCTCCACATCGCGCAGTTCTGGGACGGTCGCGCGCCCGACGTCGAGGAGCAGGCGAAGGGTCCCGTGCTGAACCCGGTCGAGATGGCGATGCCGTCCGCGCCGGAGGTGGTCGTGCGCCTGAAGGCGATCCCGGGCTACGCGCCGCTCTTCGCGGCCGCCTTCCCCGGCGAAGCCGATCCGATCACCTTCGACAACGCGGCCAGGGCGATCGCGGCGTTCGAGCGCAGGCTGACGACGCCGGGGCCGTTCGACGCCTTCCTGCGGGGCGACGACACGGCGCTGACGCCCGCGCAGCAGCAGGGGCTCCGCACCTTCATCGACACGGGCTGCATCACCTGCCACAACGGCGCCACCGTCGGCGGACGCATGTTCCAGAAGCTCGGTCTCGTCGAGCCCTATCCGACGCAAGACGTCGGGCGCGAGAAGGTGACGGGCAACGAGGCGGACCGCTTCGTGTTCAAGGTGCCGTCGCTGCGCAACGTCGCGAAGACGGGTCCCTACTTCCACGACGGCTCCATCGCGAGCCTCGACCAGGCGATCCAGCTGATGGCCCGGCACCAGCTCGGCAAGCAGCTCGACGCGGCCCAGGTCGAGTCGATCCGCAGCTTCCTCGAAGCGCTGACCGGCAACGTCGACGCGAGCTACGTCGCGAAGCCGGAGCTGCCGCCGGCCGCCGCCACGCCCGGGGCGTAGAGCAGGCTGCGGCGGGCTCGCGCCGCGCGGCGGCTGCTATACCTCCGCTCCTCCGGAGACTCGCCATGCCCCCTGTCACCGAGGCCGCCGTCCTCGACGCGCTGCGGCCGATCGTCGACCCCGACTTCGGCAAGAGCATCGTCGATCTGGGCTTCATCAAGGAGCTGCGGATCGAGGGCGGCCGCGTCTCGTTCGCGATCGAGCTGACGACGCCCGCGTGCCCGGTGAAGAGCGAGTTCGAGAAGGCCGCGCGCGAGCGCGTGGCGGCGCTCGCGGGCGTGGACGAGGTGCAGGTGACGATGACCGCGAACACGCGCGGCCACCGCACGGGTGCGCCGCAGCCGGAGGCCGGCGCGATCCTGCCCGGTGTCAAGAACGTGCTCGCGGTCGCGTCCGGCAAGGGCGGCGTCGGCAAGAGCACGGTCGCGATCAACCTGGCGCTCGCGCTCCAGCAGACGGGCGCGTCGGTCGGCGTGATGGACGCCGACGTCTACGGCCCGTCGCTGCCGCTGCTGACCGGCGTGCACGGGCGTCCGCGCGCCGAGGAGCGCCGCATCGTCCCGCACGAGGCGGCGGGGCTGAAGCTCATGTCGATGGGCTTCTTCGTCACCGAGAATTCGCCGGTCATCTGGCGCGGCCCGATGGTGCACGGACTGATCCGCCAGTTCCTGACCGACGTCGAGTGGGGCGAGCTCGACTACCTCGTCGTCGACATGCCCCCCGGCACGGGCGACGCCGCGCTGACCTTGACGCAGCAGGCGCCGCTGGCCGGCGCGCTGATCGTCACCACGGCGAACGAGCTCTCGCTGATCGACGCGCGCAAGGGCCTGCTCATGTTCGAGAAGGTGCAGGTGCCCGTGCTCGGCATCGTCGAGAACATGTCGTACTTCACGCCGCCGGATCTGCCGGACCGCAAGTACTACATCTTCGGGCAGGGAGGAGGGCGCCGGATCGCCGCCGAGCTCGGCGTCGAGTTCCTCGGCGAGGTGCCGATCGATCCGCGCGTCGTCGAGGGCGGCGACAAGGGCCGCCCGATCGTGCTCGACGCGCCCGACGCGCCGGCCGCGCGCGCCTTCCGCGAGATCGCCGGCAAGGTCGCGCGCAAGCTCGCCGTGCTCGCCGACGCGTCGCCGCCCGTCGCGGACGCCAACATCACCTGGGTCGGCT
>DASUFZ010000156.1:0-7596 GCA_036274295.1 Myxococcota bacterium | reverse complement strand
AGCGCGGCCACGCAGCCGCCGCGCTCGAGCCCGCGCCGGCGCAGCAGGTGCGCCAGCCGGCGCGAATTGCGCTCGAGCTCGCCGTAGGTCTGACGCGTCTCGCCGTTGCCGTAGATCAGCGCGACGCGGTCGGGATCCTTCGCAGCGTGGACCGCGATGGTTCCCATCCCGCTAGCTCCAGCGGTTCCAGGAGGTGATCGTCTCGGGCGCCGGCCGCTGCGCGGGCTTGAAGTCGGTGCCCTTCGTGTACGCGACCGGCAGCAAGCCCACCTGCGCGACGCCCTCCGGAATGCCGAGCAGCTTCGCCACTTCGGCCTCGCGGAAGAGGTGCAAGGTCGTCAGCACGGAGCCGAGGCCGCGCGCGCGCAGCGCCAGCTGGAAGCTCCACACCGCCGGGAAGATCGAGCCGTAGACCGACGCGTGCGCCACCACCGGCGCGTTGTCCGGCGGCCGCCCGATCACGCACGGGATCGCGAAGACCGGCACCTCGGCCAGGTGGTCGAGCAGCCAGAAGGCGGAGTCGTAGACGCGCTTCGTCTGCGGATCGCTGCCGTCGGAGAGGCGCGCGCGCGCCATCTCGAGGTACTGCGCGCCGCCCTCCTTGTAGATGCGCGCGATCTCCTTCTTCAGGCCGGCGTCGGTGACGATCATCCAGCGCCACGTCTGCGCGTTGCTGCCGGTCGGCGCCTGCTGCGAGATGCGGATGCAGTCGAGGATCACCTCCCGCGGCACCGGCCGTGCGAGATCGAGGCGCTTGCGCACGGCGCGCGTGGTCGAGAGCAGCGCGTCGGTGACTTTCAGATCGAAGGGGGCGGACATGGGACCTCCTCGGGGTTCAGGCTGCCGCCGGCGGCGCCTGGCCACCGGGCACGTTCTCCTCGGCGAGGCGCGCGAGGAACGCGTCGATCGCGCTCTCGCCGAGCTCGCCCGCGTCGCGCGAGCGCACGTTGATGGTGCCGGCGGCCGCCTCGCGCTCTCCGACGACGAGCGCGTAGGGGATCTTCTTGAGGCTCGCCTCGCGGATCTTGTAGCCGACGCGGTCGTCCTTCAGGTTCGCCTCGGCGCGCAGCCCGGCGTCGAGGAGCCGCCTGGTGACCGACTCGGCGTAGTCGTTGAAGCGATCCGAGACGGGGATCACGAGCACCTGCACCGGCGCGAGCCAGAGCGGGAAGCGCCCCGCGTAGTGCTCGATCAGGATGCCGAGGAAGCGCTCGATCGAGCCGTAGCCCGCGCGGTGGATCATCACCGGGGTGTGGCGCTGGCCGTCGGCGCCGACGTAGCCGAGGCCGAAGCGCTCCGGCATCGAGAAATCGAGCTGGATCGTGCCGCACTGCCAGGAGCGCTTGAGCACGTCGCGGATGTGGAAGTCGATCTTCGGGCCGTAGAAGGCGCCGTCGCCCGGGTTCAGCACGTAGGCGACGCCCTTGTGCTCGAGCGCGGTGCGCAGCGCGCCCTCCGCGCGCTCCCAGATCTCGTCGGAGCCGATGCTCTTCGCGGGCCGGGTCGACAGCTCGACGCGCACGTCGTCGCCGAGCCCGAAGGCCGCGTAGATCTCCCGGAAGAAGTCGATCAGGAGCGCGATCTCGCCCTCGATCTGCTCCGGCGTGCAGAAGTGGTGCGCGTCGTCCTGCGTGAAGGCCTGCACGCGGAAGAGCCCGTGACGCACGCCCGAGAGCTCGCGCCGGTGCACGAGGCCCATCTCGGCGAAGCGCAGCGGGAACTCGTTGTGGCTGCGCGGCCGGCTGCGGTAGATCAGCAGGTGGCCGGGACAGTTCATCGGCTTCACGGCGAGCGGCCGCTCCTCGGCCACTTCGTGCACGACCTCGGGGTCCTTCTCGTCGCGCAGCTTCAGCTTCGTGAAGAACATGTTCTCGAGGTAGTTGTCGTAGTGGCCCGAGGTGTGCCAGAGCTGCTCCGAGAGGACGAGCGGCGCCTTCACCTCCTGGTAGCCGCGACGCCGCAGCAGGCCGCGCATGTAGTCGGCGAGCGTCTGGAAGAGCACGGTGCCCTTCGGGTGGAAGAACGGGAAGCCGGGCGCCTCCTCGTGGAAGGAGAAGAGATCGAGCTCGGCGCCGAGCACGCGGTGATCGCGCTTGCGCGCCTCTTCGAGCAGGCGCAGGTGCTCCTCGAGCGCGGCCTTGTCGAAGAAGGCCGTGCCGTAGACGCGCACGAGCTGCTCGCGCGACGCGTCCGCGCGCCAGTAAGACCCGGCGACACTCGTGAGCTTCACGTGCTTCAGCCAGCCGGCGTTCGGGACGTGCGGCCCGCGGCAGAGATCGACGAAGTCGCCGTGGCGGTAGAACGAGAGGCCCTCGCCGCGACGGCGGATGTCGTCGACCAGCTCGAGCTTGAACTTGTTGTGGCCGCCGTCGATCGCGCGGTAGCGCGCGAACACCTCGTCCTTCTCGGGATCGCGCACCTCGCAGCGCTCGAAGGGCGCGCCCTCGGCGGCGATGCGCGCCATCTCCTGCTCGATGCGCGGGAAGTCGTCGGGGGTGATCTTCCCTTCCGGCAGATGGATGTCGTAGTAGAAGCCGTCCTCCACGACGGGGCCGATCGTCAGCTCGGCCTTCGGGAAGAGGCGCAGGATCGCGTCGGCCATCAGGTGCGCAGCGGAGTGGCGCAGCACCTCCAGCGCCTCCGGATCCTTCTTCGTCAGCAGGCGCACCGCGGCGCCGTCCGGCAGGGGGCGCGCGAGGTCCACGACCTGCCCGTTCACCTCGGCCGCCACCGCCGCCTTGGCCAGCCCCGGCCCGATCTTCGCCGCGAGGTCTGCCGAGCTGGCGCCCGGCTCGAGCTCGCGCTGGCTCCCGTCCGGGAGCCGCACCACGGTCTTCGCAGCCATCGCTCTCTCTCTTTGCGGGGACGGCCACGATCCGCCCACGCTCGCTTGCGCCGGTGGCTACCCCCACCGGGCGGTCCGCAGCATAACCCGGGCGACGTAGAATGGGGCGACTCGTTCGGCCCGGAGGACCTGCATGTCGGCCGCGTTTCCCCTGCTCGACTTCGAGGACTTCCACCGCCGCGAGCTGCCGCGCCGGCTCGCCGCCGGACACGGCGCGCTCGCGGCCGAGGCGGATCTCGCCCCGCTCGGCGGTCTCGCCTTCCGGCTGCCGTCCGGCCCCGCCTTCTCCTACGTGCCGCGCGACGGCGGTGTCGACGTCGTGGAGGGCGACGCGGCCGCGCGCACGGTCATCGAGATCACGCCGGAGGACTGGTCCAACGTCGTGCACGATCTCGACAGCGCGCCGGGCCTCCTCTACGCGGGACGCGTGCGCTGCGTGCGCGGCAACGCCATGCGCTTCGTCGGCTGGGAGCCGGGGCTGCGCGCCATGTTCCAGGGCCGTCCGATCTTCCGCGAGGGCCGCGAGGATCTGCGCGACCTGCGCGGCGCGGCGCTCGACCCGAATCGCAGCTTCACGCTCGCCGACGACGACGCCGAGATGCGCCACTTCCTGCGCACCGCCGGCTACCTGCTGGTGAAGGGCGTCTTCTCCGCGGCGGAGATCGAAGACTTCCGGCGCCACGGCGAGACCCTGCGCGCGATGGCGCGCGAGGGCGACAAGCTCTCGTGGTGGGCGCGCGATGCCGCGGGCGTCTCGACCCTGTGCCGGGTCACGCATGCCGGCCGCGTCCACGAGCTGCGCAAGCTCTACACGGATTCGCGGCTGCTGCGGCTGAAGGAGCTCTCGCATCACCACCTGGTGGCGCGCTTCGGCGAAAACCCGGACGACGGCATCTCGCTGCTGATCAAGAACCCCGGCATCACCGAGGGACTCTCGGATCTGCCCTGGCACCGCGACTGCGGCATGGGCGGCCACGCATCGATGTGCCCGGTGCTGATCGCCTCGCTCTACCTCTGGCCGTCGCGGCCGGAGAGCGGCGAGCTGCGCATGCTGCCGGGATCGCACGAGGGCTCGTGCGGCTTCGCCGACGCGCGCGACGCCGACGCGCCGCGCGGCATCTCGCTGGCGGCGGATCCGGGCGACGTCTCGCTCCACTACGGCGACATCATGCACGCCGCGCCGCCGCCGACCGGCGCGGGACCGTACCGGCAGTGCCTGCTGCTCGGCTGGACGCGTCCCGACGCCTTCAACCACCGCGGCTACAAGAGCTACAACGACGCGCTGCTCTCGCGCGACGACGGCCAGGTGGAGCACCTGACCCGAGTGGCGTCACGCGCGGACGACTGACGTCGCCCCGCTACTGCACCTGCGAGACGCGCTCGTCGGCGTCCTTCGCCGCCAGCTCGCGCGCATGCGCGAGGTGCTGCTCGAGCGCCGGCAAGGTGCTCGCGGCCCAGCGGTCGACGTCGGTCTTGTTCTGGTCCGCCTGCTGCTGGAACGCTTCGACCGCTTTCTGGTGGCCCTGCACCATCGCCTGCACGTAGGCCGCATCGAAGTCCGCGCCTTGCTTGCTCATGAGCTGCGTCGCCTCCTGGCGATGCTCGGGCGTCATGCTGCTGTGGAGCCGGATGCCCTTGCGGCGGGCGAGGTCCTCGAGCTCCTGGTTCACGCGGCTGTGGTCGTCGACCATGGCGCGCCCGAAGCGCGCCACTTCGGGATCCGCGGCGTTCGTGGCCGCGTAGTTCCCGAGCTCGATTTCGAGCAGACCGGTGCTCGCCGCCTGTCGCGCGAAATCGGCGTCGTCGTCCGCCATGCAGGCGGGCGCGAATGCACCGAGGGCCACTGCCAGGGAAAGCCAGCGTTTGCGAACGTGCATGGTCGTCTCCTCCACGTGTCGGCACCGCGTCTCACCCCCGTGCGGCGCCGGAGTCGAGCGCTACGCGCTCGTGAGACACGTATTGCAGCGTTCGTGCCGAGACTCGGATCGGAGCGGAGGGCCGCGCTCAGCGCGCGGCGGCTCGTCGCGGGTGCCCCTTTGTAGATTCTCCGGGCGGGTGGGGGTTGTGCGGTGTCAGCGCGAGGCGGACGTAGCTGACCAGGATGCGGTGGGTCAGCATCTGCGCGCGCGCCTCGTCGCCTTCGACACGATCGAGTGTCGCTCGGTACACCGCGCCGAACCAGAGGTCGAACAGGCTGTCGAAGTGCGCCCGGTCCCCACGGCGCGCGGCCTCCACGAGATCCTCCAGGATGACGGGCTCCATCTCTATCTCTCCTCTCCTACGCTGTGCTCGAGCGCCGGAACGAAGGCCTCGAGGAATGCATTCCTGAGCACGTTGACGAGGGTCCGGAAGAAGCCGATGTCCGGTGACGCCACCGTCCCGGCGATCGGAATGCGCGTCGCGACGTCGTCCTCGGGCCGGTTCTTGAGGACGTCCGCTGCCCCGCCGACGATCGCCTCCCAGACGCTCGCGAAGAAGCCCTGCTCTTCGACCTCTTCCTTCGAGAGCACGTCGACGTTGTCGAAGAAGGGCTTCACGTAGCCGTGGAAGCTCCCGTCCTTGGCCTGGAGCTCCGCGTAGAGGCGCAGGTTCCCCCGCTGCACGTCGACCCCTGCGTACGCGCGGAAGAAGTCGTTGAAGTTCGTGAGCGCGACACCGGTCAGCTGGCAGTCGAGATCGAAGGTCGGCAGGTCCGCGTACGGGTCGATGGCGAGCTTCCCCTTCAACTCCCCCGACTTCATCGGGCGGCCCGTGAAGACCGCGCGGGCGACCATGCTCTCCGACAGGTCCGCGCTGTTCGTGAGGTTCCGCACGACCAGCTGGACGTCGTGCAGGTAGACGTCGACCGGCGGGTCGGTATGGAAGCTGCGGAAGTGGATGCTGCCGTTGCGCGCGGTCACGCGGTTGATACGGACCGGCATGAGCGAGCGGACGACCTCCCGCCAGTCGGCCTCGACGCCGCTCTGGCGCTCGCTCTTCGGACCCGCCACGAAGTTGAGCTGCGGGCTGTCGAACCAGATCTCGCCGACGAGCGCGCCGTCGAAGAGCGCGCGCCACTCGATCGAGAGGTCGACGAGCGGCGCGGTGAGCAGCGGCACCGGCGCCTTCCCGCCGGTCTTCAGGATCCGCACGTTCTCGATCTCGTAGGCGCCGCGCCACAGGTTCAGGTCGACGTCGCCGATCTGGCCCTCGTATCCGTTCGCGCGGTCGAGCGCGCGGTTCACGTAGCGCTGGACGGCGATCGGGGCGTAGGCGCGAGCCGCCACCAGCACGAGCACCACCGCCGCGAGCGCGACGAGCCACGCGCGATGCCCGCTCACGTGCACACCTCGCGCTGTCGGCACAGCGCCTGCGAGACCTCGGCGCCGAGGAAGAGCGATTGCGCCGAGTAGTAGACCCACACGAGCAGCACGGCGAGCGAGCTGGCCGCGCCGTAGACGGAGGCCACGGAGGTGTTCCCGATGTAGAAGCCGATGACGAACTTCCCGAGCACGAAGAGCAGCGCGGCCGTCGCCGCGCCGGGCCAGATGTCGCGCCATGGGATGCGCCGGTCGGGCAGCACGCGGAAGATGAGCGCGAAGAGGACGGCGATCACGATCCACGAGAGGGCGCCGTTCGCGACGGCGAGCAGCGGCTGTAAGCGGCCGACCTCGCCGAACACGTCGTCCAGGCCGGCCAGCGCGGCGCTGATGACGAGCGAGACCAGCAGCAGGAAGCCGATCGCGAGGACCATCGAGAAGGACAGCAGGCGCGAGCGCAGGGTCGTGAGCCAGCTGCTGCGGCGCGGCGGCTCGACGTCCCAGATCGAGTTGAGCGCATGCTGGAGCTCTGCGAATGCGCCGGACGCGCCGAACAGGATCGTGCCGACGCCGAAGAGCGTCGCGGCCCAGCCCGCCCCCGGCCGCAGCGAGGCGTGCTCGATCAGGGTCTGGATCGCCTTCGCGCCGTCCGGTCCCATCAGCCCGCGCAGCTCGGCCACGATGCGCCCGCTCGCCGCCTCCGCGCCGAACACGAGCCCGGCGACGCCGACGCTGACGATGAGCACCGGCGCCAGCGAGAACGCGGTGTAGTAGGAGAGCGCGGCGCCGAGGCGCAGCGCGTCGTCCCGCCGCCAGGCGGAGACGGCCTCCGCGACGACTCGAGCCGTGGTCCGCAGCGCCGCAGCGCCCGCTTGCATCGGGGTCAGCCGAAGATGCGCGTGGCGCCCGATGCGAGCAGCGCCCGGCGCGCCGCGAGCGCGCGCACGCCCTCGGCCGTCACGCCGACGAAGACCGCGCCGTTGCGCAGCTCCGCCTCCAGCTCGGGCTCGTCCCACCAGAAGGCGAGCCCCGCCAGTGCGCCCAGCAGACCCCCACCGGCCGCGCCGAGGAATGCGCCCTGGAGCGCCGAGAAGATCGGCCCCGCGGCCAGCAGCCCGACGGGGTTGCCGACGACGGCGCCCGCCAGCCCGAACGTGCTGCCGATCACGACGCCGGTGGTGACGCCGAAGGGCACGCCGCTCTTGTGCTCGATGGACACGCGCTGCACCGCGTGCTCCTCGTCGTCGACGCGCAGCAGGCTGATCTCGTGCGGATCGAAGCTCGACTTCACGAGGCGGTCGAACGCGTCGTGCGCCTGCTTCGAGTCGTCGAACAGACCGGTGACGAACGGAGGCGCCGTCCGGCGCTGCGGGCGCGGCGCGCTCAAGACAGCCTCGAGCGGTCGCGCGCCTCGCGTCTCGCCTCTTCCTCGTCCTCGCTGCGCTCCTCGTC
>DASUFZ010000155.1:0-19482 GCA_036274295.1 Myxococcota bacterium | reverse complement strand
ACCGGGCCGGAGCGGCGCTCCGGTCCCGTCGCCACGAGCGCAGGCTCACAGCGACCCGCGCGGGTGTCGAGCGCGCAGGTCGCGATCTCGCCGCCCGCCGAGAGCGCGCGGTCGAGGAACGCGATGCGCTTGCCCGAGACGCGCGGGAAGCGCTGGTCGCCCCGCTCCTCCGCGACGGCGATCTCGCGCCCGCGCCGCAAGTCCTTCGCGAAGACGTCGCGCGCGCCATCCGGCAGTCCGCTCTGCTGCTCCCACACCGCGAGGTCGCCCGAGAGATCGGGCGCGAACGCGTCGGGCCCGAGCGACGAGACCGCGAAGGGGAGATTGCGCTCGAGAGAGACGGGCAGGAACTCGCGCACGAGCTCGCCCGCGCGGCTCGTCACGTCGAGGCGCAGCACGAAGGGGCCGACGTCGAGAGCGCCGACGGGCCAGCGCGCGAGGAGCCCCTCCGACACGGGACCGTCGCCGGCCGGCTCGATCGGGTGCCAGGCGGCGGGATCCATGCCGCGTCCGTACGCGAGCGCGTAGCTCGCGAAATCCGCGCCGTCCGCGCTGCCGAGGATCTCGATGACGTCGCCGCGCGCGTCGAGGATCGCGCCGGGTCCCGGCTCGTCGAAGACGCCGCGCACCTGCGGCGCCCGACGCGTGACGGCCGCGAGCGCGTCGACGATGCCTGCGCCGAAGAGGCGATCGTGCCCGGGCGGCCCGACGTCGCGCGCGGTCGCGCGCAGCAGCGCGCGGACGTCCTCGGGCGTCGCGTCGGGGTGTAGCGAGCGGATCAGCGCGACGACGCCCGCCACGTGCGGCGTCGACATCGAGGTGCCGGCCAGGCGCAGCCAGGCGTCGCCGACGCGCAGCCCCGCGCTGAAGCCCTCCGGCGCGCCCGAAGAGAGCATCGAGAGGATCGCGCGCGTGGAGAAGGGGTCGCCCGCGCGCTGTCGCCCGGCGCCCGGCGCCGCCACGTCGACGAGGAAGCCGACGCTCGAGAACGACGCGTGCGAGTGGTCCTCGTTCGTCGCCGCCACCACGATCGTCTCGCGCCGCTTCTCGGGGCTGTAGAAGACGACGTCGTCTCCGCTGTTGCCGGCGGAGTCGACGTACACGGTGCCGAGCGCGTGCGCGTAGCGCACGGCCTCATCGATCAGCGGGTTCACGGTGCAGCGCTCGCCGCACGACCAGCTCGCGTTGATGACGTCGGCGCCGTTGTCGGCCGCGTAGACGATCGCGCGCGCGAGCGCGGAGGAGGCGGCGCTGCCCGCGGCGGGGAAGCCCTTCAGCGCCATCAGCTTCGCGCGCGGCGCCACGCCGATGACGCCGATGCCGTTGCCGCCGACGGCGGCCGCCGTGCCCGCGACGTGCGTCCCGTGCCCGTTGTCGTCGAACGGATCGGCGTCGCTCACGTCCTCCGGGTCGACGTAGTCGCCGTCGCCGTTGGCGTCGAGCGAGTTCTGGAAGTCGAAGCCGATCAGGTCGTCGACGAAGCCGTTGCCGTCGTCGTCGACGCCGTTGCGGTCCGCGTCGGTCGCGCGGCCGTCGCCGCCCTGATCCTCGCCCGGGTTGACCCACACGTTGTCGGCCGCGTCGGGGTGCGTGTAGTCGAGGCCCGAGTCGACGACCGCGATCACCGCTCCCTCGCCGCGCGTGTACGCCCATGCCTCGGGCGCGCGGATCGCCTGGAGCCCCCACAGATCGGCGTAGGGCTGGCCCCAGGAGCCCGAGCTCAGGAAGAACGGGTCGTCGGGGACGAAGTCGGGGACGAGCAGCAGATCGGGCTGCGCCCACTCGACGCCGGGATCGGCGGCGGCGAGTGCGGCCGCCTGCTCGGGCAGGACGCCCGCCGGCAGGCTGAGCTTGCGGATGCGGCCGAGCGCAGGGGCCGCGGCGCCGGCGCGCGCCGCTGCGCGCATGCGCGCTCCCGACTCGCGCCGGAAGAGCGCGCGCGGCTCACGCGCGCCGATCTCGCGTTGGAGTCGGTCGAGCGCGGCCAGGTCGTCGTCCGCGCGGAGCTTGACGATCAGCACGCCCGGCGCGAAGCGCGGTTCGGCGCCGGCGGCCGACGCGAGCAGCAGGGCGAGCAGCGCAGCGAGGGGGAGTGCGCGGGCCACGGACCCAGCATAGACGGGGCGCCGCGCTTTCCGGAGCGGCCTTTCGCCTCAGGCCGTCGGGAGCAGCTCGCGCACCAGCTCGAAGACGCTGCCGGGCTCGACCGGCTTGGTCAGGTACGCGTTCGCGCCGAGCGTCATCGCCTGCTCGCGCGGCGAATCGGAGCCCTCGGTCGTGATCACGACGATCGGAAGGCTCCGGAGGGCATCCTCCGCGCGAACCAGCTGGATCAGCTTGAGCCCGTCCATGACGGGCATGTTGATGTCGACCAGTGCGAGGTCGAAGCGGTCGCCGAGCAGCTTGCGCATCGCATCCATGCCGTCGGAGGCCTGGACGATCTCGGCGCCCAGCTTGCGCAGCGCGAGACCGAGCAGCTGGCGCATCGTGGGGCTGTCGTCGACGACGAGGATGCGGGGCTTCATCGCGAGCGGAGAGCTACGCGCGCGCGCGGCGGCGCGCGAGCGCGGCGAGGCCGACGGCGACGAGCGCGGCGGTGCCGGGCTCGGGCACGGAGACGCCGTCGATGTTCTCGTTGATCCCGCCGAAGACCGACTCCGACAGGAAGAGGGTCGCGGTATCCGTGCTCGGCACGTAACGGACGAGATCGCCGTCCTGGAACGTGAGTCCGCCGATCGTCGCGCCGTTGGTCGTCGAGAGGACGACGCTGCCGTCCGGCATCACGTAGACCGCGTCGATGTCCTCGTCGGCGCTGAAGAGGTCCTCGTTCAGGAAGATCGAGGCCGTGGCGGTGAGCGGGTTGTATTCGATCAGGTCGCCGTTGCGAAAGGTGACGCCCGCGAGCACTTCGGTCGCGGTGGTCGACAGCACGTAGTTTCCGTTCGCGAGGACGGTGAAGCCGTCGATGTTCGCGCTCGACGCGAAGTTGCTCTCGGCGAAGAAGAGCGTTGCCGTGTTGGTGTTCGGGTTGTACTCCGCGACGTCGCCCGACCCGAACGTGAGACCGCCGAGCGTGGCGCTCGTCGTGGTCGAGAGCAGGATGTTCCCGTTGTCGCGGATGTGGATCGAATCCAGCTGCTCGTTCGCGCTGAACAGGTTCTCGTCGAAATAGAGGGTCGCGACGCCGCTCGCGGTGTCGTAGCGCGCGATGTCGCCATCGAAGATGGTGAGGCCGCCGATCGTCGCGCCGCTGTCGGTCGAGAGGTAGATGATCACGGCCCGCGCGGGAGCCGGCGCTGCGCCGCAGGCTGCGAGCACGGCGAGAAGGAGCCAGGCTGTCCGCGAGCGATTCATCACTCGTATTGGTTCGGCCGGCAGCCGCGGGGGCTGAAGCGACGGCCGTCACACGGCGCGGCGCGCGCGCTTCCGCTCGAATTGATTGCGAAAGTGCCTGTGGGTTGCCGCTCGCCGGACCTTGCCGGGCTTTCAGGGCAGGATCACGACCTCGACGCCCACCTCGAGGCGCTCGGCCAGGAAGTCGAGGTCGGCATCGGTGACGGCGACGCAGCCGTAGGTCCAGTCGAGGTGCTGCGAGTCGCCCGCCCAGCGCAGGCCCTCGCCATGGATGCCGATGTCGCCGCCGAGCGGCGTGTCGTCCGGCGGCGTGATCCCGCGCGCGTGGGCGCGTCGGATGCGCGCGTAGTCGCGCCGCGAGATGCGCCCCTCCGCGAGCGCCGCGTCGGCGTCGGCCTGCGAGGGGTAATCGAGCGGGATGAAGCCGTAGAAGCGGTTCGCCTCGAGCGTGCCCGAGACGCGGTAGCTGCCCTCGGGCGTGCGCTGGTCGCCGGCGCCGAGCTTGTGGCCGCGCGGCTCGCGCCCCATCGCCGCGGTCATGCGCAGCTCGGCGCCGCCCTCGCAATAGGCGACCAGCTCGCGCCGCGACTTGCGCACCTCGATCAGCAGGATGCGCTCGCAGGGAGGAGCTGCCGCTTCCGCTGCGTTCTCCAGATAGATCGGCGGCGGAAACGGAGGCATGGGCGGCGGCGGCTTCGCACAGGCCGCCGAAAACATCGAGAAGGATGCGCAGAGCCACGCTACGCTGCGCGCGTGCGCCGCGCCGCGCTGTCTCTCGCACTCGCCGTCTTCGCGGCGCTCGGCGTTTCCCCGGCCACGAAGAAGACGGAGACCGCGGACAAGCCACGGCCGCCGCAGCGGCTGATGCCGATCGGCGGCGAGCCGCGCAAGGTGCTCGTGCGCGACGGCGACACCCTGCTCGACGTCGCCTTCGACTACCGCCTCGGCTTCGAGGCCGTCGAGCGCCTCAACCCGGGCGTCGATCCCTGGATCCCCGTGGCGGGCACGGTCATCGACCTGCCCACGCAGTACGTACTCCCGGACGTCGAGCCGAAGGGCCTCGTCATCAACGTGCCGGAGATGCGCCTCTACGACTTCACCGTCACGCCGATGGAGGTCTTCGCGGCGGCGATCGGTGACGAGGCGGATCCATCCCTGCACGGCGAGTACAAGGTCGGCGCCAAGCGCAAGAACCCCGCGTGGTACGTGCCGGCTTCGATCAAGGCGGAGAAGCCGGACCTGCCCGCGGTCGTGCCGGCCGGCCCCGACAATCCCCTCGGCAGCCGCTGGATGACGATCGGCAACACGTCGTACGGCATCCACGGCACGAACAAGCAGTGGTCGATCGGGCGCATGGCGACGCACGGCTGTGTGCGGCTCTACGACGACCAGATCAAGAAGCTCTACGACCGCACGCCGACGGGCACGCGCCTCCAGCTGCTGTACCAGCCCTACAAGTGGGGCATCGACGGGAACGACCTCTACCTCGAGGTCCATCCCGATCTCTACGGGCGCTACCCCGGCCCGCTCACCGAGGCGCTGCGCACGCCGCGCGAGCTGGGGATCCTGCGTCACATCGATCTCGAGCTTGCGTGGCGCGCCGTCGAGGAAGCGCGCGGTGTGCCGGTCTGGGTGGGGCGGCTCCCTGAGCCGCCCCCGACCCTTCCCGTTACTTCGAGACCGACTTCTTGAACATCGCGTCCGCGCGGCGCGCCGCGTCGTCCGCCGCCTGCGCCGCCTGACGCGCGCTGGCTTCCGCGGCCGAAGCGCTGGCCGCGGCGCGGTCCGCCGTCGCCGACACTTCGCCGATACGGCTCTCGAGCGCGTCCGTCCGGCTCTCGAGCGCGGATACGCGCGACTCGAGCTTCTTCATATCGCCGCTCGTCGCACAGCCCATCAGGAGCAGTGCTGCGGCCATCCCGAGTGAAACCGATCGCATGGGGGTCCTCCTGGGTGTCGGCGCGTGGCGGCGACACAGTGGGCGAAGAGATTGCCGCAACTCGGGGCGTTTCGCGCCACCGTTCGTTAGTCGCGCTCAGAGCACCGCCTCGATCAGCGCCGGTCCCGGCTCGGCAAGGGCGCGCTCGAAGGCCGCGCAGAACGCCTCGGCGCTGTCGGCGCGGCTGCCCGGGACGCCGAGGCCGCGCGAGAGCGCGACCCAATCGAGATCGGGGTGGGAAAGATCCGTCAAAGTGCGGGCATTCACACCCGGTTCGGCGATTCCGGCGCGCGATAGCTCCGCCTGGAGGATGCGATAGGCGCGGTTCGAGCAGATCACGACGGTCACGTCGAGCGACTCGCGCGCCATCGTCCACAGCGCCTGGGCCGTGTACATGCCCGAGCCGTCGGCCTGGAACGCGATGACCTTGCGGTCCGGGCACGCGACGGCCGCACCGGTCGCGCAGGGCAGGCCCTGGCCGATGGCGCCGCCCGTCAGCGCCAGCACGCTGTGGCGCGGCGCGCCCGCCGACAGCGCCGCGTAGGCGAGTCCGCTCGTGGCGGCCTCGTCCACCACGATCGCGCCCTCCGGCTGGAGCGCGGCGATCGCCTGGCCGAGCCGCGCGGGATCGAGCGGACCCGTCGGGCGCGCGGGACGCGGCGGCCGCGCAGGCGCGTCGGGGCGCGCGGGTGCGCCGAGCCGCGCGGCGAGCGCTTCGAGCGCGCCGGCCACGTCGTCGCCCGGTGACGCCAGCACGTGTCGGCGCGCGTCGTCCGGCGCGAGCCGGCTCTTGCCGTCGGGGTAGCCGAAGAAGCCGACGGGCTCGCGCGTCCCCGCCACCACCAGGTGACGGCACGGCGAGAGCGCCTCGCGCGCCTGCTCCGGGAAGTACGGCAGGCGCGCGAAGGGCGGCAGGTCGCCGCCGCGCTCCTGACGCGTGAAGAACGTCTCGGTGAGGACGCGGCAGCCGCAGGCCGCGGCGATCCGCTCCGCCGCGCGCAGCCCGCGCTCGCCGAGCGCTTCGCCGCCGAGGAAGAGGACGGCGGGCTCGCGCGACGCGAGCGCCTCGGCCGTCGCGGCGATCGCCGCGTCCGACACGGCGCCGGCGGCCGGCGGCGGCGCCACGCGCGCGGGTCCGTCGGCCGCGCTCCACGCGCAGTCCTGCGGCACGATCAACGTGGCGATCTGGCCGGGCGGCGTCAGCGCGGCGCGGATCGCGTCGGCGCCGTCGCGCGCGAGCTCCTTCGCAGACGCGGAGCTGCGCAGCCAGCCCGAGACGGGTCGCGCGAGCGATTCGATGTCCGAGCTGAGCGGGGCGTCGTAGGGCAGGTGCCAGCTCGCGTGATCGCCGATCAGGTTGACGATCGGCACGCGCGCGCGCCGCGCGTTGTGCAGGTTGGCGATGCCGTTGGCGAAGCCGGGGCCGAGGTGGAGCACGGTGAGCGCCGGCTTGCGCAGCATGCGCGCGTAGCCGTCGGCCGCGCCGGTGCAGACGCCCTCGAAGAGGCCGAGCACGGCGCGCATGCCGGGCACCGCGTCGAGCGCGGCGACGAGCTGCATCTCGGTCGTGCCGGGGTTGGCGAAGCAGACGTCGACGCCGGCGCCGGAGGCCGTGCGGAGCAGCGCCTCGGCGCCGTTCACGCGCGCTCCACGGCAGCGCCGTTCGCGCGCTCCGCGCCGGAGAGCCAGCCGTGCAGCGGCCGCGTCAGCTCGGGGATCGGCACGCCGAACGGGCAGGCCGACGCGCAGGCCTGGTGCGCGCACGAGGCGCAGGCCGCCGCGCCGTTGCCGAGCAGCGCGTACTCGCGCTGCGCGAACGCGGGATCGCCGTAATCGCGCGCGTACATGCGCGTGCGCAGCGCGTCGGCGATCGGCACGCCTTCCGGACAGGCGCCCTCGCAGCCGCCGCACGCGGGTCTGCACTGCGTGGCGCCGTTGCGCGTCTCGTAGAGCGCGAGCAGGCGCAGGTCGTCGCGGCTCGTGCGCGTCGCGCCCGACGCGCCGAGGTACTCGTCCACCTGCGCCTGGCTCGTCATGGTCACGACGAGGGCATCGACGAACGGCTGGGCGAGCACCCAGCGGAAGGCCGCCTGCGCGAAGGTTCCGCCCGGCTTCTCGTAGGGGCGCATGTCGTTCAGGCGCGCGCCGCGGAGCGTCTTCATCGCCACCACGCCGACGTCTCTTGCTTTCGCCTTCGCGAGCAGGCGCGGCAGCTCGGGCTGCACCGCGACGAAGTCCATCGAGGCGGTGAACTTCTCGTAGAAGGCGGGGTCCTGGCCGAAGTTGTGCGCGACGAGCACGACGTCGACGAGATCGTGGTCGAGCACGTACTCGAGGCACTCGGCGAGCCGCCCGCCGTGACCCGACACGCCCGAGAAGCGGATCTTGCCCTGCTTCTTCGCCTGCACGACGAACTCGGCCCACTCCGGGTTCTGCACGGTGCCGGGGTGGTTGACCGAGTGGCTGAAGTAGACGTCGATGCGATCGGTGCGCAGGCGCTTCAGGCTGCCCTCGAGCGCCTCCATCATCTTCTGTCGCTTCGTATCCGGCTCGGCGATGACCTTGCTCGTCAGCGCGACCTTCTCGCGCACGCCGGCGAGCGCGCGCCCGAGCGTCTCCTCGGCGCGCCCGTCGGTGTAGCTCTCGGCCGAGTCGAAGTAGGTGATGCCGCGGTCGAGCGCGTAGCGGACGAGCGCCTCGTCCCCGGAGAGCCGCGACGTGCCGAAGCCGATGTCGGGGACCTGGAGTCCCGTGCGGCCGAGCCGCACCGTGCGCTGCACGCGCGGCGCGTCGGCGCCGGCGGCCGCGAGCGCGCCGGCCGGCGCGAGCGCGAGCAATCCAGCCGCCGCCGAGCCCTGGAGGAAGGTGCGCCGGTCGATGCCGCCATCGCTCATGCGTCCTCCTCCTCGCCTTGCCGGGCCTTCGCGCTCGCTGATCGCTCGCGCTCGGGCTGCCGGCCTTCGCTCGGCTTCGCCTCGCTGCGCGTCGGGCGACTGGTGTCGCCCTCCTTGCTCGTCCGGTAGTCGCCGAAAATCGCGTCGCGCGCGTCGAGCGCGCGCGTCAGCGGGCCGCCCATCAACGTCTTGAAGTACTCGCGCGCGCTCTTCTGGTGGAAGCCGAGCGCCTGGATCTCGGCGCCCGCGCGCAGCGCCGCGCGCATGCCCATGATCTCCATGGCGCGGTGCACGCTGCGCTTGTTGATCTGCTGGAGGTCCGGCGGGATCTTCGCGACGCGCTGCGCGATCACGAGCACCTGCTTCTCGAGCTCGTGCGCCGGGAAGGCGCGGTTCGCGAAGCCGAGCCGCGCGGCCTCGGCGCCGGAGATCGAGTCGCCGGTCAGCATCAGCTCCATCGCCGCGCGCATGCCGACGAGCCACGGGTGGTACTGCATGTCCGGCGGGCTCATGCTGCGCACCGGCGGGTAGCCGATCTGCGCATCCTCGGCGACGTAGACGAGATCGCACGCGGTCGCGAGCTCCGAGCCGCCGGCGAGACAGAAGCCGTGCACCTGCGCGATGACGGGCTTCGCGAGGTCCCAGATCGAGAACCAGCCGGCGACGACCTGGCGCGGCCACATGCCGTCGCCCCAGGCGGTGAAGTAGGGCTGGCCCTCCATCTGGTTCGCGCGCAGGTCGTAGCCGGCCGAGAAGCACTTGCCCGCGCCGCGCACGATCGAGACGCGCACGGTGTCGTCGCGGTCGGCCTGCTGGAGCGCCTCGAACAGGCGCGCGCGCAGCTCGTTGTCGAGGGCGTTGCGCTTCTCGGGACGGTTGAGCGTGATGCGCTGCACGAGCGGCGCGGGCCGGTCCACGAGCACGC
This sequence comes from Myxococcota bacterium, assembly GCA_036274295.1. Taxonomy (GTDB): domain Bacteria; phylum Myxococcota_A; class UBA9160; order UBA9160; family SMWR01; genus DASUFZ01. The sequence goes on along the minus strand of DASUFZ010000155.1, from coordinate 10,370 downwards.
ACTCTGCTTCCAAGACGGCCTCCGCGCGTCCCCCGTTCACAGAGTAACCGCATCGCTGCCGTCTGCTGGCGGCGAGGGGTTGGCGTGAAGAAGCTCGACGCCGCCGCGGCCGCCGCGCTCGTGCGCTCGCGCGACACAATACCCGCGGACTTCCGGCGCTGCGGGCGCGATCCCGCGCGGCTCCTGGTGGTCGAGGCGAACCCGCCGTCCACCGCGACGGGCAAGGACGACACGCGTGTCTCGCGCATCGTCGCGGCGTTCGCGCCGGGTACCCAGGTCACCGGACCGCGCCACGCTCGCGTCCGCCGGCTAGAGTAGGCGCCGTGTCGGACCAGGACTGGAAGGCCTTCGACATCGCCCGTGAGGTCGAGGCGCTGCGCGCGTCGGGCCGCCCGTACCGCGAGTTCCTGCGCGTGCCGACGCTCTCGTGTGGCGTCTATACGCTGCCGGCCGGCGCCAAGGATCTCCAGGGCCCGCACGACGAGGACGAGGTCTACTACGTGCTCTCCGGCCGCGGGCGGCTGCGGGTCGAGGGCACCGAGCGCGCCGTCGTCCCGGGCTCGCTGCTCTACGTGCGTGGCACCTCGGAGCACTCGTTCTTCGAGATCGAGGAGACGATCACCTTGCTGGTGTTCTTCGCCTCGGGCGGGCCTTAGGCGCTAGCTCGCCACCAGGCGTGCGTGCCCGTCCGCGCCGATCTCGATGCGCGGCGCGGGCAGGAGGCGCAGGCGCGCGTGCGCGCCGCAGCCGCGTCCGCCGGCGAGATCGAAGCGGTAGCCGTGCCACGGACACGTGAGTGCGCCGTCGGCGTCGGGCGCGTCCTCGAGCGGGCCGAGCCAGTGCGGGCACACGGTCGAGTGCGCGACGAGCCGGCCATCGCGCTGCACCACGCGAAATGGCCGTCCCGCGAACGCGACGTCGAGCGGCGCGCGCAGCTCTGCGGCGGGTCCGAGGTCGAGCGGCGGCGTGTCGGCGGGCAGCGGGGCGAAGAGGTCCGCGCGCTTCGCGAGCAGCGCGGCGCGCCGCTGCATCATCGCCTCGTCCTCGTCCCAGAGGCGCGTGTAGAGCTGCACGTAGGCAGGCCCGAGCTTCGCGGCGGCGTCCGCGGAGACGTCCGGCACCCGGAACGCGACCTCGATGTCGGTGTGCGCGGCGTCCACCTCGTGGAGCGTCGTCCAGATCTCCGAGCCGGCGCCGTCGCCCGCGAGGGTGCGCGAGACGTAGCGCGCGCCGTCGATCGCGAGCTCGAGCAGGATCGCGCGCCCGTTCGCCAGGCCGAGGTGCGCGCGCCAGCCCCACGCGCCCTCCTCCTCGATCTCGATGGCGCGGAAGCTCGCGCGGTGGAGCCAGGGCAGGTGCTCCCAGTCGCGCACGTTCTCCCACACGCGCTCGATGCCGGCGCCGATGCGACGGCGGTAGCGGGCGACCTCTCTCGGCGCGGGCACGGACGCAGCATACTCCGCGTCCGCGCCCCGGAGGTCGCATGAGCGAAGCCACGTCCGTCCGCAATCACCTCGGGCAGCCGATCGGCCCGCCGCTGCCGGGCTGGACGCCGCGCGCGCGCCCGTCGTACGCGCCGATGCAGGGACGGCTCGTGCGCCTGGAGCCGCTCGACGTGGAACGACACGCGAAGGCGTTGCACGAGGCATACGCGGAGGACGCCGAGGGGCGCAACTGGACCTATCTCCCGTACGGGCCGTTCCCTTCGGCGGAGGCCTGGGGCGCGGCGATGAATCTGATGCGCGAGCGCAGCGACGCGATGTTCTACGCGGTCGTTCTCGCGGACTCGGGACGCCCCGTCGGCAACGCGGCGTATCTGCGCATCGAGCCCGCCATGGGCGTCATCGAGGTCGGCCATCTCTCGTATGCGCCCGCGCTCCAGCGAAGCCCCGCGGCCACCGAGGCGATGTACCTGATGATGCGCCACGTCTTCGACGAGCTCGGCTATCGCCGCTACGAGTGGAAGTGCGACAGCCTGAACGCGGCGTCGCGTCGCGCCGCGGAGCGCCTCGGCTTCCGCTTCGAGGGCATCTTCCGCCAGATGATGGTGATCAAGGGCCGCAGCCGCGACAGCGCCTGGTTCTCGATCCTCGATTCCGAGTGGCCCGCGCTGCGCGGCGCGTTCGAGCGCTGGCTCGATCCGGCGAACTTCGATGCGAAGGGCACGCAGCGCGTGCGCCTCGAGGATCTGCGTTAGTCGGGCACCCTTGCCGGGCCTTCGTTCGGCTACGCCTCACTGCGCGTCGGCCGATTTGTGTCGGCCTCCTTGCGGCGGACCACGAGCTTGATCGCCGGCTCGGGCCACGCCTCGGCGGCGTCCTGCCAGTCGACGACGCGCGTCGTCACCGCGCCGGGACGCAGCTTCCCCGCCTCGATCAGGCCGACCACTTCCGGCAGCAGCGCGGCCGAGTGGCAGCGCCCGACGTGGAAGTGGATCCCGAGCGTGTACATGCGTCCGAGGGGCAGCGGCACGCCCGGCCCCGGATGGAAGCTCACGCTCTGGAGGACGCCCTCCGGCTCGGTCGCGCGGACCGCGTAGTGCAGGCCCGGCTGCGACACGCCCGCGTCGACGACGAGGGGATACGTGCGGCTCGGGCGCGAGAAGTCGGTCTCGATCGGATGCGCCCCGAGCCGCTCCGCCAGCGCGAGCTGCTCGGCGTCGCCGCTCGCGAAGTCGACGCGCGACGCGCCGAGCGCGAGCGCCGCCTGCGCGGCGTAGAGCGGGATGCTCGGCAGGCCGTGCGCGGCGATCAGCACCTCGCTGCCGGCGACGACGTCGCGATGCGGCGCCAGCGCGCGGTAGCCGTCGGGCACGTTGTCCGAGACGCTCGCCAGCGCGACCGGATCGAGCGACGCGGAGATGGGCCGCAGCATCGCCTGCGCGTAGGGCACGCGGATCAGGTCGGAGAGCATGCCGCCGTACTCGACGCCCGAGAGCGGCTGCATGCCGTAGTCGGAGAGCGTCGGGTGCTTCTCGCAGACGGCGGTGCGGCCGCGCCTGCACGTGCCGCACGCGCCGCACGAGACCTGGAACGACACCACGACGCGCTGCCCGACTTCGAGCCCGCGCACGCTGTCGCCGAGCGCGGCGATCTCGCCGACGCACTCGTGTCCGAGCGCGAAGGGGCCCTTCAGCGGGAAGAGGCCGGAGACCAGGAGGCGATCGATGTCGCAGCGGGCGACCGCCAGCGGGCGGACCAGCGCCTCGCCGTCGCCCTGGATGCGCGGCGCCGGCACGTCGAGCCACGCGAGCTTGCCCTTGTCGATGCAGGTGAGCTGTTCCATGCCGCGAAGCTGGCGAGCCCGCCGCGGCGCGGCAAACGCTCAGTTTGCAAGCGCGCTTGCGCGCGGCGCATCCGCCTTTGCCAGGCGCCCGACGAGCCAGTCGCGCAACGAGGCGATCAGCGGATCGTGCAGGCTCTCGGGCCGGCAGACGAAGTGGTAGGTCTCGGCCGAGCGCACCGCGATCCGGAAGAGCCGGCGCAGGCGCTTCGCGCGGATGCGCGCGCCGCACAGGATCGGCGTCGAGAGGGCGATGCCCTGGCCCGACTCCGCCGCCGAGAGCGCGAGGTTCACGTGGTCGTAGGTGACGCTGCGGCGCGGCACGAGATCGGCCACGCCGGCGCCCCGCAGCCAGGCCGCCCAGGCGTCGGGTGTCTGCGCGACGTGGATCAAGGTGTGGCCCGCGAGGTCGGCCGGCCGACGCAAGGGTGGGTCGCCGGAGGCGAGCCGGGGGCTGCACACGGGGAAGAAGTCGAGATCGAGGATCGGCTCGCCGTGCAGGTCCTTCCACGGGCCGCGGCCGAAGCGGATGGCGACGTCGACGCGCTCGCGCTCGAAGTCGGCGTAGCGGAGTGTGGCCTCGAGCTCGATCTCGACCTGCGGATGCGCGCGTTCGAAGTCCGGCAGGTTCGGGACGAGCCAGCACTCGCTGAACGACTCGAGCGCGCTGATGCGCAGGGTGCGCCGCTGCGGCGCGAAGAGATCCTGCGCAGCCTCGAGCTGCGCCAGCGCCGCGGACGCCGGCTCGAGATAGCGGCGGCCCTCGTCCGTCAGCGCGAGTCCGGGGTTCAGCCGCTGGAACAGGCGGACGCCGAGATGCTTCTCCAGCGCCTGGATCTGGCGCGAGAGCGCCGACGCCGAGACGTGCAGCTCCGCCGCCGCGCGCTTCATGCTCTGGGTGCGCGCGGCGCGCACGAACGCGCGCAGGGACGCGGTGGGGGGAAGATCACGGGGCATGGATGAGCGCGCCGCGGGCGCGCGGCCACTCTAGCCGGATTTCTTCATGAGCCCGAACTTCTGCGCGCGGTAGATGACGCCGCCGCGGCTCATCTGGAGGCGCCGCGCGACCTCGGCGAGGTTGCCGCCCGTCTCGTCGATCAGGCGCACCAGCTCCTCGCGCTGATGGCGTGAACGCGCACTGCGCGTCGCGCCGACCTTGCGCGGCGACTCCTCGAAGAGCGCCTCGACGTGGCTGCGCTCGATGCGCGCGCCGCTCGCGAACGCGACCAGCCGCTCGACGGCCGCCGCCAGCTCGCGGACGTTGCCGGGCCAGCTCTGCGTCTGGAGCAGGCGCAGCGCGGGCCGGCTCCACGCCACCGGATCGCGCCCGAGTCGCGCGCAGGCGCGCTCGGCGAGCGCGGCGGCCAGCTCCGGCAGGTCGGCCGGCCGCTCGCGCAGCGGCGGCAGCACGACGGCGAAGCGCGCGAGCGACTCCGCCAGCAGCGGGTCGAACGACCCGCGCCGCGCCGGCTCCGCGAGATCGTCGCCGCTGGTGGCGTAGAGCGAGAGGGGCGCCGAGCGCGCGCCGAGCAGGACGTCGCGCCAGCGCGCCTGCTCGACGGGCGAGAGCAGGCCCACTTCGTCGAGCACCACGCTCCGGCGCGGATCGAGCGGCGTCAGCAGGCGGCGGTCGCCGGTGCGGAGCGTCCAGAGCTCGCGGTCCGCTTCGCCGCGCAGCGCCCGCAGCGCCGCGACGACGTGGCTGCGCCCGCTTCCCTCTTCGCCCCGCACGAGCACGGGCACCGAGAGCGTCGCGAGCGCGGCGACCCGCTCGCGCACCCGCTGCATCGCCGCGCTGCGACCCACGATCCCGCCGACGCTCGAGCCGTTGCCTCCCACGCTGTGCCTCCCTGCGCGAGCACGCCGCGCCGGATCCACTCGTATCCCCGCGAATCCCGCCGCTCAACGCACGCGGCCGACCGCGCGAGCCGCGGCCCGTCCGACACCGTTCGCCAACGCATCACCGCCCACGTCTTTCGCGCGGCGCGAAGCCGGCGCATGCTGCCGGCCGTGCCGTTCGAACGCGTGTCCGCCCTGCTCGCCCTCGCGGCCGCGCTCGCGGCGTGGGGTTGCGCGCAGGGAGTGGTGCCGCCGGCCGGACCGGCGCTCGGCCTGCGCTTCGCGGGGCCGGGGCGCATGCTCGTGGTGTTCGAGCGCGCCGGCGGACGTCGCGAGCTGGTGTTGCTCGAGCCGGGCGGCTCGCGTCGCCTCGAGCTGCCGCCCTTTCGCGAGGCGCGCTTCGTGAGGTCCGACCTCTTGCTCCTGCTGCTCGAGTCGGAGAAGAAGGAGCAGTCCGTGCCGGCGGACACGCAGCTCGCGCTGCACGATCTCGCGACCGGCGCCACCCGGCGCTTCGGCCCGCTCGCGCAGCACTACGATCCGGAGCCCTCGCCCGACGGACGCTTCGTCGCCGTCGGCGCCGACCGGCCTCAGGTCGGCGACTCGGATCTCGAGATCTGGTCGATCGAGGGCGACCCCGACGTGGTGGCGCTGCGCGCGGAGTCGCTCGAGGAGCCGCGCTGGCGCGACGACGGCCAGGCCATCGTCGTCGCGCAGCTGCTCGAGGATCCCGAGAGCGACGAGAATGCGGGCGGCGGCTTCGGCATGAGCGCGCTCGCATGGCCGCGCCTCCAGCGGCTCACGGCCGAGCTGCGCCGATCGGTGCAGGTCGACGACGGCGCCGAGCCGGGCAAGCTCGCGCCCGGCGGATCGTTGCCGCTCTGGTGGGACTGGCGCGGCATCTTCGCGCGCCAGAGCAGCGGGCTCGTGCGCTGCGAGCCGCAGCGCGGCGGCTGCGTGCACGTCTACACGCCCGAGCCGACGCGACGCATCGTCGACGGCCGTCCGGTCGGCGCGAACGAGGCCTGGCTCCTCACCGTCGAGGCGACCGACGCCTTCGACCGGCGCCAGCCCGACGCGATCGTGCGCATCGACGTCGAGACCGGCGCGGTGCTCTCGCACTGGCACACACCGCCGGGCGTCTCGATCGTCGACCTCGACTGGAGGGGGCCGGCCTATCGTCCGCCCGCGCGACCGTATCCCGAGCCGGAGGACGAGCATCAACCGGCGCCGTGGGGAACGTTCGGGAGGTAGTCGAGCACTGCGGAGCGCGCCACAGGCGCGCGGGTCGCCGCAAGCGGCGGCGCAGACCCGGTGGGCTCTACCTCTGACGCCGCCGCGCGCAGCGAGGCGAAGCCGAGCGGAGTTACAGAATCCGCGTCGCGTGGCCCTGCCAGTAGCGCTCGCGCAGCCGGCGTTTGTAGAGCTTGCCGGCGTCGGTGCGCGGGAGCTCCGCCTCGAAATCGACGCTGCGCGGGCACTTCACGTGCGAGAGGCGCGCGCGGCACCACGCGATCAGCTCGGCCTCGAAATCGGGTCCTGCGCGCGACATGTCGACCGGCTGCACGACCGCCTTCACCTGCTCGCCCATCTCCTCGTCGGGCACGCCGAAGACGGCGACGTCCGTCACCTCGGGGTGCATGACCAGCACGTTCTCGGCCTCCTGCGGGTAGATGTTCACGCCGCCGGAGATGATCATGTTGGCCTTGCGATCGGTGAGGTAGAGGTAGCCCTCGGCGTCGACGTAGCCCATGTCGCCGACGGTGGACCAGCCCTTCGCGTTGCGCGCGTCGGCCGTCTTCGCCGGATCGTTGTGGTACTCGAAGGCGCTGCCGCCCTCGAAGAACACCGTGCCGACCTCGCCCTGCGGCAGCTCGCGCCCTTCGTCGTCGAGGATGTGGATCCGGCAGGCGAGCGCGCGCCCGACGGAGCCCTTGTGCGCGAGCCACTCCTTCGAGTCGATCTGCGTCGAGCCGTGTCCCTCCGTCGCGCCGTAGTACTCGATCAGGATCGGCCCCCACCAGTCGATCATCCGCTCCTTCACCGCGATGGGACAGGGCGCCGCCGCGTGCAGCGCGACCTTCTGGCTCGACACGTCGTACGCGCGCCGCTGCGCCTCGGGCAGCTTCAGCATGCGGATGAACATCGTCGGCACCCACTGCGAGAGCGTCACGCGGTGCTGCTGGATCAGCGCGAGCGCCTGCACGGGATCGAAGTGCTCCATCACGATCGAGGTGGCACCGAGGCGCATCATCATCATCGTGAAGCGCAGCGGCGCGGCGTGGTAGAGCGGCGCCGTCGAGAGGTAGACGGTGTCCTTGCTGCAGCCGAACATGCCGGCCGCGAGCGCCTGGAGGAGCGGCGGCGGCGTGCCGATCTTGCGCTCGCTCCACGGGTTCTTGATGCCCTTCGGGCGGCCCGTCGTGCCCGACGAGTAGAGCATGTCGAAGCCCTCGAGCTCGTCCGCGATCGGTGTCGGCGGCTGCGCGGCGACGGCCTGCTCGTAGGACTCGAAGCCCGGCACCGTGCCGCCGACCATCCAGCGGTGCTTCACGCCGGGCATGCGCTCGGCGAGCGCGCTGGCCGTGGCTGCTTGCCCGTGCGAGGTGACGAACGCCTCGGCGCCGCAGTCGCCGACGATGTAGGCGACTTCGTCCGGCTGGAGGTGCTGGGAGACGGGCGTCCAGTAGAGGCCCGAGCGCTGCGCGCCCCAGGCCGCCTCGAAGTACTCGCGCCGGTTGTCCATGAAGATCGCGACGGAGGCGCCGGGCCGCAGGCCGCGCGCGCGAAAGAGCTGCGCGCAGCGGTTGCTGCGTAGGTCGAGCTCGCCGTAGGTGACGGACTCGCCGGTCGACGCCATCACGTAGGCGGGCTTGTCGGGGATCTCGCGTCCGTGGATGCCGGGGTACATGGCTCATCTTCTCACGCCGTCGCGGCCCGGCACTGCGCGAATTCCGATAAGCTGGAGCGCCTCACGAAATGGAGAAGTTCGATGAGCGAAGTCCTGTACGAGAAGGAGGGCGCGATCGCGACCCTCACCCTGAACCGGCCCGAGCGCCTGAACGCGATCTCCGGCCCGATGCTCGATCAGCTCTCCGCGCGTCTCGTCGAGGCCGATCGCGACCGCGAGGTGCGCGTCGTCGTCGTGACCGGCGCGGGCCGCGGCTTCTGCGCCGGCCTCGATCTGGTCGACGCGAGCTCGGGCTCGGGCATCGGCTCGCAGGACGGCCCCAAGTTCCCGGCGACGCTCGACCTGCGCGACGCGCCGCCGACGGTGCTCCACGGCATGGACAAGCCGACGATCTGCGCGCTGAACGGCGGCGCGGCCGGCTACGGCATGGACCTGGCACTCGGCTGTGACATCCGCATCGCGGCGGAATCGGCGAAGCTGGCGCCCGCGTTCACGCGCCGCGGCGTGCTGCCGGAGAGCGGCGGCACCTGGTTCCTGCCGCGCATGCTCGGCTGGGCGAAGGCGGCGGAGCTCATCTTCACCGGCCGCACATTGCCCGCGCAGGAGTGCCTCGAGCTCGGCCTCGTGAACCGGGTCGTGGCAGACGAGCTGCTCATGAAGGAGACGCGCGCGCTCGCAGAGGAGATCGCCGAGAACGCGCCGCTCGCGGTGCAGGCCAGCAAGCGCATGATGCGCATGGGCCTCTCCGAGGAGTTCCCGGATCACGTGCACCACGTCTATCTCCAGCTGATCCCGCTCTTCTCCTCGCGCGACTTCCGCGAGGGCATGAAGTCGTTCCTCGAGAAGCGCAAGCCGAAGTTCGAGGGGCGCTGACCGTTCAGGTCGAGCAGTTCACCCACGCGCGCGCGAACCAGCGCCTGTGGATGCGCGCGCTGAACCGCGCCGGGCGCCTGGCGCCGGGCGCGCTGACGCCGTCGGCGGACGCGTGGTGGCGCGGCGCAAGCATCGCCGAGCCGGAGGCCGGCGAGCCCACGCCCGCGGCACGCGATGCATCCGCGGCGCTCGCGGAATCCTTGTGCGCGGACGCGCGCCTCTCGTTGATCGGACGCTTCACCGCGCGCGACGAGGGCGTGCGGCTCGCGGCCACGCACCTGCGCACGCAGCGCGCGCTGCGCGAGCAGCCGGAGATCGCGCGCGTGAAGCTGCCGGATCCGATCTTCGTGATCGGCTGGCCGCGCTCGGGCACGACCTTCCTGCACCGCCTGCTCTCGATGGATCCCGAGACGCGCACGATCCCCTACTGGGAGAGCTTCGATCCGGTGCCGCCGCAGAGCGGCGAGGACCGGCGCGCCGCAAAGCTCGAGCGACTGCTCGCGCGCCTCGAGCAGATCGCGCCCGCCTATCAAGCCATCCACCCGATGAAGGCGGACGACGCGGAGGAGTGCGTCGCGCTCTTCACCAACGACTTCCGCACGCTCCAGCTCGACATCCAGTACCGCCTGCCCGGCTACGTGCGCTGGCTGCTCGCGCAGGACGCGCGCGTGGCGTACGAGGGCTACTACCGCCAGCTCCAGCTGATCCACCACCACCGTCCGCACGGCGCGCGCTTCGTGCTGAAGGACCCGACCCACATCGTCCACCTCGAGACCGTGATCGCGCTCTTCCCCGACGCGAAGCTCGTCTTCACGCACAGGGACCCGGCTATCGCGATCTCCTCCATCTGCAGCCTCTACGCGCACACGCGCGCGCTGCTCTCGGACGACGTCGATGCGCGCGCGCTCGGCCAGGAGGTGATGCAGGGCTACTGGCCGGCGTCGCTCGAGCGCGCGCAGGCGCTGCGCCTGCGCCTCGACCCGGCCCGCTGCACCGACGTCCGTCACGCCGATCTCGCGCGCGATCCGCTCGGCACGGCGGAGGTGCTGTACCGCGCGCTCGGCCTGGAGCTGTCGGACGCGGCGCGTGAGGCCATGCGCGCATTCGTCGCGCGGGATGCGGCGTCGCGCGCGCGGCACGCGCACGCGCCCGAGGGCTTCGGCCTGCGCGGCGACGCGATCCGCGAGCGCTTCGCCGGCTACGTCGCGCGCTTCGATCTCTGAGCCGCCGGTTGGGCGTATGCTGCGCCCATGCAGATCGAGACCCTCGCGAGCGGCTACGGCCTGATCGAGGGGCCGCGCGTCGACGCCGCGGGGAACCTCTACTTCAGCGACGTCACGAACGGCGGCGTCTACCGGCGGCGCCCGACGGGCGAGATCGACACCATCGTGCCGAAGCGCCGCGGGGTCGGCGGGATCGCGCTGCACCGAGACGGCGGGCTCGTGATCTCGGGCAAGAACATCTG
>DASUFZ010000154.1:0-3264 GCA_036274295.1 Myxococcota bacterium | reverse complement strand
GGGCCTCTGGCTGCCCGCGCCGTGGATCAACGTCGTCGCCAACCCCGCGTTCGGCTTCCAGGCCGCGGTCGAGGGCAGCGGCTATACGTGGGCGGGCGGCAGCCGCGAGAACCAGCTCACGCCCTGGTCGAACGACCCCGTCACCGACCGGCCGGGCGAAGCGCTCTACGTGCGCGACGAGGAAAGCGGCGCGCTGTGGGGACCGACCGCCCTGCCGATGCGCGACGAGGCCGCGCCCTATGTCGCGCGCCACGGCGCGGGCTACAGCCGCTTCGAGCACACCTCGCACGGCATCGCGCTCGAGCTCGTGCAGTTCGTGCCGCTCGAAGACCCGGTCAAGGTCTCGCGGCTCACGCTGAAGAACACCTCGGGCCGCAAGCGCCGGCTCTCGGTCGCCGCGTACGCCGAATGGGTGCTCGGCCCGTCGCGCGGCGCCTCGGCGCTGTCCGTCGTCACCGACCTCGACGCGCAGACCGGCGCGCTCTTCGCGCGCAACCCGTGGAACGCGGCCTTCGGCGCGCACGTCGCCTTCGCCGACCTCGGCGGGCGCCAGACGGGCTGGAGCGGCGACCGGCGCGAGTTCCTCGGCCGCCACGGCACGCTCGACAGCCCGGCCGCGCTCGCCGGGCCGGCGCCGCTCTCCGGGCGCGTGGGCGCGGGGCTCGACGCCTGCGCGGCGCTGCAGGCCCCGGTCGAGCTGGAGCCGGGCGGCAGCGCGGAGGTCGTCTTCCTGCTCGGCCAGGCGCCGGGCGAGCACGAGGCGCGCGCGCTCCTCCAGCGCTACCGCGCGGCGGACCTCGACGCGCTGCTCGGCGAGGTCGCGGCGCACTGGGACGGCGTGCTCGGCACGGTGCAGGTGAAGACGCCCGAGCGCTCGATGGACCTGATGCTCAACCGGTGGCTCCTCTACCAGACGCTCGCCTGCCGCCTGTGGGCGCGCTCGGCCTTCTACCAGGCGAGCGGCGCCTACGGCTTTCGCGACCAGCTGCAGGACGCCATGGCGCTCGCCGTGTCGCGGCCGGCGCTGACGCGCGCGCACCTGCTGCGCGCCGCCGCGCGCCAGTTCGCCGAGGGCGACGTGCAGCACTGGTGGCTGCCGCCGACCGGGCAGGGCGTGCGCACGCGCATCTCCGACGACCGCCTCTGGCTCGCCTACGCCGCGGCGCACTACGTGCAGGTGACCGGCGACGCCGCGGTGCTGGAGGAGTCCGTGCCCTTCCTCGAAGGCCGGCCGCTCCAGGAAGGCGAGCACGACGCCTACTACCAGCCGCATCCGTCGGAGGAGCGCGCCTCGCTCTTCGAGCACTGCGCGCGCGCGCTCGATGCGAGCGTCGCCGTCGGCGCGCACGGCCTGCCGCTGATGGGCACCGGCGACTGGAACGACGGCATGAACCGCGTGGGCGAGGAGGGCAAGGGCGAGAGCGTGTGGCTCGGCTGGTTCCTCTACGCGACGCTCGGCGCGCTCGCGCCGCTCGCTCGCGCGCGCGGCGAGGCGGCGCGCGCCGAGCAGTGGCTGTCGCAGGGCAGGGCGCTGCGCGCCTCGCTCGAGCGCGAGGGCTGGGACGGCGAGTGGTACCGGCGCGGCTACTACGACGACGGCACGCCGCTCGGCTCGGCGAGGAGCGAGGAATGCCGCATCGACTCGATCGCGCAGTCCTGGAGCGTGATCTCCGGCGGGGCGGAGCGGCTGCGCGCCCGGCGCGCGATGGACTCGGTGGAGGAGCTGCTCATCCGCCGCGAGGAGCGGCTCGCGCTGCTCTTCGCGCCGCCGTTCGAGCGCACGGCGCGCGATCCCGGCTACATCAAGGGCTATCCGCCCGGCGTGCGCGAGAACGGCGGCCAGTACACCCACGCCGCCGCGTGGTCGGTGATCGCCTTTGCCGCGCTGGGCGAGGGCGACAAGGCGCTCGAGCTCTTCTCGCTCCTCAACCCGATCCACCACACGAGCACGCGCGCGGACGTGCAGCGCTACAAGGTCGAGCCCTACGCGGTGGCCGCCGACGTCTACTCGGTCGCGCCGCACGCGGGCCGCGGCGGCTGGACCTGGTACACCGGCTCCGCGGCGTGGCTCTACCGCGCGGGGCTGGAGTCGATCCTCGGCTTTCGCGTGCAGGGCGATTCGCTGCTGCTCGATCCCTGCATCCCCGAGGCGTGGCCGGGGTTCGAGATCGTGTACAAGCACCGCTCCGCGCGCTACGAGATCGTGGTGGAGAACCCCCGCGGCGTGAGCCGCGGCGTCGATTCCGCTATGCTCGACGGGAGCTTGCTGCCGGCGGGCGAGGCGCGGGTGCCGCTCGCCGATGACGGCGCGGTGCACCGGGTGAAGGTGGTGCTCGGGTAGGCAGGCTGGGGGAGCGCGTGCACATCTGGGTCGATGCCGACGCCTGTCCGGGGGTGGTGAAGGACATCCTGTACCGCGCGGCCGAGCGCACGCGCTGCGCCATGACGCTGGTGGCGAACAAGATGCTGCGCACCCCGCCTTCGCGGTACATCCGCGCGCTGCAGGTGCCGCGCGGCATCGACGTGGCCGACAGCCACATCGTGCGCGAGCTGCAGCCTGGCGACCTGGTGATCACGGCGGACATCCCGCTCGCCTCGGACGTGATCGCGAAGGGCGGGCATGCCTTGAATCCGCGCGGGGAGTTCTATACGACCGAGAACATCCAGGAGCGGCTGGCGTTGAGGAATTACCTCGATGAGCTGCGCGGGACGGGGGTGCAGACCGGCGGGCCGGAGGCGCTGGGGAATGCGGATCGGAAGAGGTTTGCGGATCAGCTGGACAGGTTTCTGGCGAAGCAGGAGAGGCGGTAGGCCGTCGAGCCGATCCGATCTTGTCGGCCTGACGTAAGCCTCGGGCGGGATTATGCGTGTACGCTAGCGACGTCCGCTTCCTGGGGAGGAAATCGACATGAACACTGCACTGCGGGTGCTCGCCGCCGCCGCAGCACTCGGCGCCGTCTCCTGCGCCCAGACGCCGCCGGCCAGCACTGAATCCGTCGCCACCTACGTCGCCAACGCGGAGCGCCTCGCGGGCAGCGACCTCAAGCCGCTGCTCGTGCTGTGCAAGCCCGCGGCGCCGAAGCGGCCGCCGCAGGCCACGATCGACAAGTTTCTCGGCTCGATGATCGCGCGCCCGGCGCCCGAGCCGGGCCGCGCGTTCGACAACCTCTACTTCGTGGGGGCGGCGTGGGTGAGCGCCTGGGCGATCACCACGCCCAAGGGCGTCATCCTCATCGACGCGCTGAACAACGACGCGGAGGCCGA
>DASUFZ010000153.1:0-12928 GCA_036274295.1 Myxococcota bacterium | reverse complement strand
TCCTCGCCGGCCGCGCGCTCGACGGCGGTCGCGACGGGCCTCGCGCTCTACGCGCTCCTCGGCGGCTCGCTCTCGTTTCTCGGCTGGGTCGCCGACGTGCCGCGGCTCACGGACTGGGAGCAGACCGGCGTCTCGATCCAGCCGAACACCGCGCTGGCGGTCGTCGCCTCGGCGGCCGCGCTGCTCCTGCAAAGTGTCGGCCGGCGGCGCGCCGCGGCGCTGCTCGGTGCCATCGTCGCGGGGATCGGCGCCAGCACGCTCTTCCAGTGGATCTCGGGCGTGAACCTCGACGCCCTGAACACGCTCTTCCTGTTCGGGCGCGAGTGGGGGCGCGTCGGCGTGGTCGAGCCCGGCCGCATGGGTCCGCCCGCGTCGACGTGCTGGACGTTGATCGGTGTCGCGCTCGTGCTGGCGTCGTGCGGCGACGACGCGCGCGCGCAGCGCGCCGTCCGCACCCTGGCATTCGGCAGCCTGGCGATCGCGGCGCTCTCGATCATCGGCTTCCTCTTTCGCGCGGGGCCGCTCTACAGCCTGCCCTACGCGACGATCATCGCGTTCCAGACGGCCACCTTCATCGTGGCGGTGTCGGCGAGCCTGCTGGCGCTCCTCCCCGAGCGCGCGCCGATCCGCTGGCTGCTCGACGCCGGCGCCACCGGCAAGGTCGCTCGCCGCATCCTCGCCTTCATCGTCGTGGTGTCGCCGCTCGCGGGCTGGCTCGCCCTCCAGGGCGGGCTCGCGGGCCTGTACGGCGCGCGCTTCGAGATCGCGGCGCTGGTGCTCGCCTTCATGACGCTGACGGGGGCGATGCTCTCCTGGAACCTCAGGACGATCGAGCGCCACGAGGCAGCGCTCCGCCGCGGCGAGCGCCAGATGGCGGACACCTTGGAGAGCATCACCGACTCCTGCGTCACCTTCGATCGCGACTGGCGCTACGTGGTCGTCAACGAGAAGGCGGCGAAGCTCCTCGGCATGGACCGCTCGCAGCTGCTCGGGCGCGTGGTCTGGGAGGTCTTCCCGCACATCCCCGGCAATCCGGCGGAGCGCGAGCTCCGGCGCGCTGCCGCGCAGCGCGTCGGCGTCGAGTTCGAGTACTTCGAGCCGACGATGCGGCGCTGGTTCGCCAACCGCGCGTATCCGACGCCCGACGGCGGCATCGCGCTCTACTTCCGCGACGTCACGCAGCGCAAGCAGGTGGCGCAGCGCATGGAGGCCGATCTCGCCGCGCTGACGCGCCTGCAGGCGCTCAGCACGAAGCTGGTGCAGGCGGGCGATCTCGACGCGCTGCTGCGGGAGATCCTCGCCGCGGCGGGCGAGCTGACGGGCACGGCGAAGGGAACCATCCGCCTCTGCGATCCGGAGGGCGTGACCCTGCGCATGTCCGTCCACCAGGGGTTCTCCGGGCGCTTCCTCGCGCACTTCGCCGACCACGGGCCGAACTACATGCGGCGCAAGCGCGTGATCCTCCCGGACATCACGCGCGTTCCGCAGATCGGCAGCGACGATCTGCGCGTGCTCGTCGAGGAAGGGGTCCACGCGATCCAGGCGACGCCGCTGCTGAGCCGCGACGGCGTGCTGCTCGGCGTGATGAGCAACCACTACCCGGCGCCGGGACGCCCCGCCGAGCGCGAGCTGCGCTACCTCGACCTGCTCGCGCGCAT
The DNA here is from genome assembly GCA_036274295.1 of Myxococcota bacterium. Taxonomy (GTDB): domain Bacteria; phylum Myxococcota_A; class UBA9160; order UBA9160; family SMWR01; genus DASUFZ01. The sequence goes on along the minus strand of DASUFZ010000153.1, from coordinate 11,270 downwards.
GGCGGCCGACCTGATCGAGCGCTCGCAGGCGGAGCAGGCGCTGCGCGAGGCCGACCGCCGCAAGGACGAGTTCCTCGCGATGCTGGCGCACGAGCTGCGCAACCCGCTCGCGCCGATGCGCAACGCCGTCGAGATCCTGCTGCTCGCGGACGGCGACGACGCCGTCGTGCGCAGGGCCGCCGAGCTGATGGACCGACAGGTGAGCCAGATGGTCCGCCTGGTCGAGGATCTGCTCGACGTGAGCCGCATCACGCGCGGCCGCATCGAGCTGCGCAAGGAGCGCGTCGAGCTCTCGCGCGCGGTGGAGCAGGCCGTCGAGGACATCCGCACGCTGATCGAGGGCCGCAGCCAGGCGCTCGAGATCATGCTGCCGCCGGACCCGATCCATCTCTCCGCCGATACCGCCCGGCTCACCCAGGTCGTCGGCAACCTGCTGAACAACGCGAGCAAGTTCACGGATCCGGGCGGCCATATCCGCCTCGCGGTCGAGCGCGAGGCGGCGCACGCCGTCGTGCGCGTGCGCGACGACGGCATCGGCATCGCGGCCGATCAGCTCGCGCGCATCTTCGACATGTTCGTGCAGGTGGACACGTCGCTCGAGCGCTCCGTCGACGGGCTCGGCATCGGGCTCACCCTGGTGAAGAACCTGGTCGAGCTCCACCGCGGCTCGGTCGAGGTCACGAGCCAGGGCCTCGGCTGCGGCGCCGAGTTCGTCCTGCGCCTGCCGCTCGATCTCGACTAACGCGCTTCCGCGGGCGCCTTCGGCTTCGCGGGCGCCGCGTCGCTCTGGAGCTGCACCCGCTGGAGCAGCAGCTGGAGCGTCGACTTCAGCTCGTCCTCGGGCAGGTCTTCGCGGTTGCGGCCCCAGATGCGCTGTGCGCTCCAGCCGATCGTGCCGGTGCGCCGGCTGCGCAGCCGCAGCTCGACGAGGGTCTCGATCCACGGCTCCACCTCGGGGACGTTCGGATCGAGGCCGGGCCGCTTCATCGTGTTCTCGGTGCCGAGCACGCGCGTCTGCTGCGGCCGCCACGGCTCGATCACCGGCTCGCGCGAGATGTCGCCCTTGAAGACGAGGCGCTTGCGGAACGCGCACGAGACCAGCCAGTCGGCCGAGTCGGGGGGCCCGAGGGTGAGGCCGCGCCAGCCGATCGACGTCTCGAGCAGCTCGCGCAGGCTCTCGAGCGCCGGCTCGTCGAAGTCCGGGTTCTCGGTGCCGAGGAGACCCGTCGACGCCGGTGCGAAGCGGTCTGCCGGCGAGAAGGTGCGCGACTCGCCGACCACCGACACGATGCGCGGCTTCGTCATGCAGCCGAGCCACACCGCGGTGAGGAGCACGAAGGCGAAGCGGGCAGCGCGACGCATGCGGAAGGGCCACGGTAACACCGGGGCCGCGCGCGCGGTCGAGGGAAGGACGTCGACCCGCGGGGCAACGTATCCCTTTCCGGTCGTCACGCGTCCTGGAGAGTCGAGTTCGTGGGATGCTGCGACGCGAAGGGGAACGCATGGGTGACGTCCTGCTGCCGGCCGATCTGCGCGACGAGCTGCGCGCCGCGTGGCACCGCTACGTGGACCTGACGGCGCCGCTGCGCGGCGACCTCCATCGCTACTGCCGTCGACTGACGGGGAATCTCTGGGACGCCGAGGATCTCGTGCAGGAGAGCCTGCTGCGCGCCTTCTCGCGCCTCGGACAGGTGCACCACGAGGTCCGTAACCCGCGCGCCTTTCTGCTGCGCACGGCGACGCACTGCTGGATCGATTCACTGCGCCGACGCGCCACGGAGCGCGAGGCGCAGGACGCGCTCCCCGCGCCGGCGTCGCCGGACGGCGTCGGTCCGGGCCTGCTGCGCGACGCGGGCTCGGCGCTGCTCGGCCGGCTCGCGCCCCAGGAGCGCGCAGCCGTGCTGCTGAAGGACCTCTTCGACTTTCGCCTGGAGGAGATCGCCGAGCTGCTCGGCACGACGGTCGGCGCCGTGAAATCGGCGCTGCATCGCGGCCGCGAGCGCCTGCGCGCTCCGGCGGAGGCGGAGGCGCGCGCGCCGCGGCAGGCGCCGTCCACCGGGCTGGTCGACCGCTTCGTCGCGCTCTACGCCGCGAAGGACGTGGCGGGACTCGTCGCGCTGATGCTCGACGGCGGCTCCATCGAGAACGTCGGCTGCGGGCTCGAGTTCGGCCCCGAGGCGTTCGGGAGCCGCGAGGGCTGGTTCCACGCCGCGGTGTTCGGGCATCCCGAGTGGCCGGCTCCGTTCCAGTACGAGGCCGCGCGCATCGAGCGCGCCCTGCTCGACGGCGAGCCGCTCGTGCTCGGCTTCACCACGCGCGGCGGGCGCGAGGCGCTCGAGCAGGTGCTCCGCTTCGACGAGCTCGAGGGCAGGATCCTGCGCATGCGCGGCTACGCGTTCTGCCCGGAGACCATGCGCGAGGTCGCCGGCGCGCTCGGCCTGCCCGTGCGCACGGGCCTCTACCGCTACCCGACGCCGGCGCCGGGGAGGACGTACCGCCCGCCGACTCCCTAGACTCGGATGCATGGGTGCGCCTCCGCAGCCGCCGAAGCGCCCGCGCGAGTCCAGAGCGCCGGCCATGCCTCCGCGCAGGATGTGGCTCACGTTCCTCGTCCTGCTCGGGCTGAACTACCTGCTGATGCGTTGGCTCGTCCCGAGCCCCGATGCCGCGATCACGATCCCCTACACCGCGTTCAAGGAGCAGGTCGCGAAGGGCAACGTCGAGGCGATCTACAGCCAGGGCGCCGAGATCGAGGGCCGCTTCGGCGAGCCCGTCACCTGGCCGCCGCCCGACCGCAAGGCGGAGGAGAAGGCGCCGGACGCCGTGCGTCTGCCGAGCTTCCTGCGCCGCCCGACCGAGCCGCGCAAGGCGAAGACCTTCGTCACCACCTTGCCGGTGTTCGTGGACCCGGGATTCGAGAAGTTCCTCGACGAGAACCACGTCGAGATCAGCGCCATCCCGATCCAGGAGGGCAACCCGTGGTCGACCCTCCTCTTCGGCTTCGGTCCGGCCGTGCTGCTGATCGGCTTCTACGTGTGGCTCTTCCGCCGCGCGCAGAGCGGCGGCGGGCTCGGCGGCGGGCTGATGGGAATCGGCAGGAGCAAGGCGCGCCGCTACGACCAGGAGGCGCAGACGAAGGTCACGTTCGACGACGTGGCCGGCATCGACGAGGCCGAGAACGAGCTGGTCGAGGTCGTCGACTTCCTGCGCGATCCGCAGAAGTACACGCGGCTCGGCGGCAGCGCGCCGAAGGGCGTGCTGCTCGTCGGCGCGCCGGGAACCGGGAAGACCCTGCTCGCGCGCGCGGTCGCGGGCGAGGCGGCGGTGCCGTTCTTCTCCATGAGCGCGGCCGAGTTCGTCGAGATGATCGTCGGCGTCGGCGCGGCGCGCGTGCGCGATCTCTTCCGGCAGGCGCGCGAGCAGGCGCCCGCCATCATCTTCATCGACGAGATCGATTCGATCGGGCGCGCGCGCGGTCCCGTCGCGATCGGCGGCTCGAGCGAGCAGGAGCAGACGCTCAACCAGATCCTCACCGAGATGGACGGCTTCAGCGGGCGCGAGGGCGTGATCGTGCTCGCTGCGACGAACCAGCCCGACGTGCTCGACAAGGCCCTGCTGCGCCCGGGCCGCTTCGATCGCCGCGTCGTCGTGAACCTGCCCGACAAGGCGGGCCGCGAGGCGATCCTGAAGGTCCACACGCGCAGGGTTCCGCTCGCGAAGGACGTGAGCCTCCCGGATCTCGCCGCCGCGACGCCGGGCTTCTCGGGCGCCGACATCAAGAACCTCGTCAACGAGGCTGCGCTGCTGGCCGCGCGGCGCGACCAGACCGAGGTGCGCCAGAAGGACGTGCTCGACGCGCTCGAGAAGATCGTGCTCGGTCCGGAGCGCCCGATCCTGCTGACGCCCGAAGATCGCGAGCGCATCGCCTATCACGAGAGCGGACACGCGATCCTCGGCCTCGTCGTGCCGGGCGCCGATCCGGTGCACCGGGTGACGATCGTCCCGCGCGGCCAGGCCCTCGGCGTCACCTACCAGCGTCCGCAGACCGAGCGCTACAACTATCCCGAGGCGTACCTGCGCGCGCGCATCGTCGGCATGCTCGGCGGCCGCGCCGCGGAGGAGATCGTCTACGGCACGCGCACGACCGGCGCGCAGAGCGACATCGAGCAGGCGACGCAGCTCGCCCGCAACATGGTCACGCGCTGGGGCATGAGCGACGCGCTCGGCATGGTGCAGCTGGCGCCGCGCGAGAACCCGTACCTCGGCGGTGTCTACGCCGGCGAGAAGCCCTTCAGCGAGGCGACCGCGCAGCTCGTCGACGCCGAGGTGCACCGGATCCTCGGCGAGAGCCACGAGCAGGCGAAGAAGCTGCTCGTCGAGCACCGCAGCCAGCTCGACGCGCTCGTCGCGGCGCTGCTCGCGCGCGAGACGCTCGACGAGCGCGAGATCCTCGAGGTGACGGGACTCCCGCCGGCGCCGGCGCTGGAGAACGCGCGGGTGGCGGCGGCTACACGCTAAGCAAGGAGGCCGACCCAAGTCGGCCGACGCGCAGCGAGGCGAAGCCGAGCGAAGGCCGGCAGCCCGAGCGCGAGCGATCAGCGAGCGCGAAGGTCCGGCAAGAACTAAGGGTGCTGACTGCTGACCGAGATCACCTCGCCCGTCAGATACGAGGCGTAGTCGCTCGCCAGGAAGACGATCACGTTGGCGACCTCGGCGGGCTCGGCCGCGCGGCCGAAGGCCTCGCGCTTCACCAGGTCGTCGAGCAGGCCCTGCGGCGTGACCTTCGACAGGAACTCGTGCATGGCCAGGCTCGGCGCGACGGCGTTGATGCGCACGCCGGCGGGCGCCGCCTCCATGGCGACGCAACGCGTGAAGGCCATCACGCCGGCCTTCGCGGCGGCGTAGTGCGACTGGCCCTCCTGCGCGCGCCAGCCGAGCACCGAGGCGTTGTTGATGATCGCGCCGCGGCGGCGCCCGAGCATGTGCGGCAGCACCGCGCGCGTCATGCGGAAGGTGGAGGTGAGCGTCACGTCGAGCACCTGGTGCCACTGCGCGTCGCTCATCTCCACCACGGGCGCGTAGCCGCCGAGCCCGGCGTTGTTGACGAGCACGTCGAGGTGGCCGAACGCGCCGATCGCGGCGTCGATGCACGCGCGCACCTGGTCTTCCTGCGTGACGTCGCAGACGATCGCGGGCGGCGGCGCGCCGCAGATCGGCGCCAGGGACTCGGCGCTCTCGGCGAGGCGGCGCTCGTGGCGGTCGGAGAGCGCGACGCGCGCACCCTCCTCGGCGCAGCGCTTCGCCGTCGCGAAGCCGATGCCGGTGCCGGCGGCCGCCGTCACGAGCACGGTCTTGCCGGCGAGGAGTCCCTTGCCTTCGCCCATCATCGCTGCTCTCGCGGCAGGCCGAGCGCGCGCTCGGCGATCAGGTTGCGCTGGATCTCGTTCGAGCCGGCGTAGATGGTGTCGGAGCGCGTGAAGAGGAAGAGGCGCTGGAGGGCGCTCAGCTCGTAGGGAAGGGCGTCGCCGATCTCCGACTCCGGGCCGAGCACGTCCATGGCGAGCTCGCCGAGCTTGCGGTGCCACGTCGCCCAGTAGAGCTTCGCGATCATCGCGGCGGGCGACGTCGCCGCGCCGCCCGCGTCCGCCAGCACGCGCAGCGCGTTGCTGCGCATGATCTCGAGTCCGATCCAGGCGTCGGCGAGGCGCTGGCGCATCAGCGGATCGCGGCTCCTTCCGTTCTGCTTCGCGGCCGCGATGATGTGCGCCAGCTCGTTCCGGAAGAGCAGGTTCTGGCCGAGCGTCGAGGCGCCGCGCTCGAACGCGAGCGTGCCGTTCGCGACCTTCCAGCCGTCGCCCGGCGCGCCGACGATGCAGGCGGCCGCCGTGTGCGCGCCGTCGAAGAACACCTCGCTGAACTCCGCGGTGCCGGTGATCTGGCGGATCGGGCGCACCGTCACGCCCGGCTGTCGCATCGGCACGAGGAGATACGAGAGCCCGCGGTGCTTGGGGACGTCGGGATCCGTGCGGCACAGCACGAAGCACCAGTCCGACCACTCGGCCCACGAGGTCCACACCTTCTGGCCGTCGATGCGCCAGGCATCGCCTTCGAGGCGCGCGCGCGTCTGCACGTTCGCGAGGTCGGAGCCGGCGTTCGGCTCCGAGTAACCCTGACACCACAGCTCCTCGCCGCGCAGGATCGGCGGCAGGAAGCGACGCTTCTGCGCGTCGCTGCCGAAGGCGATCAGGGTCGGGCCGAGCAGGGTCTCGCCGATGTGGCCGATGCGTCCCGGCGCCTGCGCGCGCGCGTACTCCTCGTGGAAGATCACCTGGCGCGCCAGCGACGCGCCGCGCCCGCCGACCTCCGCGGGCCAGGCGAGGCCGACCCAGCCGTGCGCGCCGAGATGGCGCTCCCATGCGATGCGCTCCTCGACGAGCGCGCTCTCGTCGCCGGGTCCGCCGCGTCCGCGCAGCGCGGCGAAGGGACCGCGCAGCTCCGCGGCCAGCCACTCCGCGATCTCGCGCCGGAAGGCCTCGTCCTCGGGGCTCGTCTGCTGCAAGCGGCCTCCCGCGGCGCAGGCCGCCGGCGGATATTACGATCCGCCACGGATCGTAACCACCCATCGCGGAGCCCGACGTTGGCCGCAGCCGAAGACCCCCTCGCCGCGAAGACCATCCCGCGCCTGCTCGACCTCGCCGCGGCGCGCTACGCGGATCGGCCCGCGGTCGAGGACGGCGACCTGCGCCTCGATTTCGGCGCGCTGCGCGCGCGCGCGCAGCGCGCGGCGCGCGCGTTCATGGCGGAGGGCGTCGCGCCGGGCGACCGCGTCGCGATCTGGGCGCCGAACGGGTGGGAGTGGATCGTCGCCGCGCTCGGGCTCCAGTGCGCCGGCGCGGTGCTGGTGCCGCTCAACACGCGCCTGAAAGGGCCGGAGGCCGGCGCCATCCTGCGCAAGAGCGGCGCGAAGATCTGCTGCACCGTCACCGGCTTCCTCGACGCCGACTACGTGGGCGCGCTGGCGAAGGAGTCGCTGCCCGCGCTCGAGCGCGTGGTGACGCTTCGCGGTGACGCCCTGGGCGCGCTCTCGTTCGCTGCGTTCCTGGCGCGCGGCGAGGCCGTCTCGGAGGACGCGGCGCGCGCGCGCGCGGAGGCCGTCGGTCCCGACGACCTCTCCGACATGCTCTTCACGTCGGGCACGACGGGGCGCCCGAAGGGCGTGATGACGGCGCACGCGCAGAACCTGCGCGTGTTCGCGACCTGGTCGGCGGGCGTCGGGCTGCGCGAGGGCGACCGCTACCTGATCGTGAACCCGTTCTTCCACTCGTTCGGCTACAAGGCAGGCTGGCTCGCCTGCCTGATGCGCGGCGCGACGGCGCTGCCGCACGCGGTCTTCGACGTGCAGGCCGTCCTCGCGCGCATCGAGAAGGAGCGCGTGACGGTTCTGCCCGGCGCGCCGACGATCTACCAGTCGATCCTCGCGTACCCCGAGCGCAGCCGCTTCGACCTCTCGAGCTGGCGCCTCGCGGTGACGGGCGCCGCGTCGATCCCCGTCGAGTTGATCCGGCGCATGCGCGAGGAGCTCGGCATCCGCTCCGTGATCACGGCCTACGGGCTGACCGAGACCTGCGGCACGGTGACGATGTGCGACGAGAGCGACGACGCCGAGACCGTCGCCACCACGTCGGGCCGTCCCATCCCCGGCATCGAGGTGCGCTGCGTCGGCTCCGACGGCGCGGAGGTCGCGCGCGGCGAGCCCGGTGAGGTCGTCGTGCGCGGCTACAACGTCATGCGCGGCTACTTCGAGGACGAGGCGGAGACGCGCGCCGCGATCGACCGTGAAGGCTGGCTCCACACGGGCGACGTCGGCGTGATGGACGCCCGCGGCTACCTCCGCATCACCGACCGGCTGAAGGACATGTTCATCGTCGGCGGCTTCAACTGCTATCCGGCGGAGATCGAGAACCTGCTCTTCACCCACCCGGACGTCGCGCAGGCGGCGGTGATCGGCATCCCCGACGAGCGCATGGGCGAGGTGGGCATGGCCTTCGTGGTGCCCGTGCCCGGCCGCGCGCCGACGCCGGATGCGATCAAGGCCTGGTGTCGCGAGCAGATGGCGAACTACAAGGTGCCGCGCCGCGTGGCGATCGTGGACGCGCTGCCGCAGAACGCGTCCGGCAAGGTGACGAAGTTCGTGCTGCGGGAGCGCGCGCGCGAGCTGGGCGAGGCGTGATGCTCGCCGCGCGCGGCCTCTGGGAGCTGGTGGAGGCGCGCGCTGCGGCGACCCCGTCCGCGCACTTCGCCGTCGACGAGCGCGGCCGCCGTCTCGACTTCGCCGGCTACCGCGACGCCGCGCTGCGCGCCGCCGCGGGGCTCGCGGCGCAGGGCGTCGGCCCCGAGACGCGCGTCTCGTGGATGTTGCCGACGACGCTCGAGGCGATGGTGCTGTGCGCGGCGCTGGCGCGTCTCTCCGCCGTGCAGAATCCGATCCTGCCGATCTACCGCGCGCGCGAGGTGCGCTTCATCGCGCGTCAGACCGAGGCGCGCCTGCTCTGCGTGCCGGGCACCTGGCGCGGCTTCGACTACGCGGCGATGGCGCACGAGGTGGCGGCGGAGCAGCCGGGCCTGCGCGTGCAGGTCGTCGAGGACGCGCTGCCGGAGGGCGATCCCGCGCGTCTGCCCGCGGCGCCCGAGCCCGGGTCACCCGAGCGCGCGCCCGTGCGCTGGCACTTCTACACGTCGGGCACGAGCGCGGATCCGAAGGGCGCGCGCCACACGGACGCGACCTTGCTGGCGAGCTTTCGCGGCATGGTGCGCGTGCTCGAGCTCGTGCCGTCGGACGTCCATGGCCTGGTGTTCCCGTTCACGCACGTGGGCGGCGTCGGCTGGCTGCTGGCGGGGCTCCTCGCCGGCTTTCCGCACGTGGTCGTCTCGGCCTTCGATCCGAAGACGACCATCCCGCTGCTCGCGCGCCACGACGTCACCCTCGCGGGCGCGGGCACGGCATTCCACCAGGCGTACCTGGCGGCGCAGCGCGCGGAGCCGGCGCGGCGCCTGTTCCCGAAACTTCGCGCGCTGCCGGGCGGCGGCGCGCCGAAGCCGCCCGCGTTGCATGCCGAATGCAAGCAGGAGCTCGGCGGCGTGGGGATCGTCTCGGGCTACGGGCTGACCGAATGCCCGATCATCGCGATGAACACGGTGCGCGATCCCGATGCGAAGCTCGCGCACACGGAAGGCCGCGCGAATCCGCCCGACGCGCAGATCCGCGTCGTGCGCGCCGACGGCAGCGATGCCGCGCCCGGCGAGGAGGGCGAGCTCGTCGTGCGCGGCCCGCAGCTCTGCCGCGGCTACCTCGATGCGTCGCTCGACCGAGACGCCTTCGATGCGCGGGGCTTCTTCCGCACGGGCGATCTCGGGCGCGTCGACCGCGAGGGCTACGTCGTCATCACGGGGCGCCTGAAGGACGTGATCATTCGCAAGGGCGAGAACATCAGCGCGCGCGAGGTCGAGGACCTGCTCTACGAGCACCCGAAGGTCGCGGACGTCGCCGTCGTGGGGCTGCCCGATCCGGCGTCGGGCGAGCGCGCGTGCGCGGTGGTGGTGCCGCGCGATCCGGCGTCGCCGCTCGGCTTCGAGGAGATGGCGGCGTACCTGCGCGGCCGCGGCCTCATGCTCCAGAAGGTCCCCGAGCAGCTCGAGCACGTCGCCCTGCTGCCGCGCAACGCGTCGGGGAAGGTGCAGAAGGTCGAGCTGCGAAAGCGGTACGGCAAGGAGGCCGACACCGGTCGGCCGACGCGCAGCGAGGCGTAGCCGAGCGAAGGCCCGGCAGAGCTAGGCGGTGTCGTCGCTTTCGCCGCGCTTCGCGTGGCGGATGCCTTCGAGCGCCATCTCGACGATCGGGCGCACGATGCGCGGGCCGAGCTTCGCGCGCGTGAAGAACGTGCGGACCGTGATCGGGCCGAAGATGAGATCGGCGGCGAGATCGAGATCGAGGTCGGCCGGGATCTCGCCGCGCGCGACGGCGCGCTCGAGCGCGCGCAGCAGCGGCTGGCGGCGCGCCTTCACCACCGGCGCGAACAGCTCCATCAGCTCCGGGTTGTGCGGCAGCTCACCTGCGAGGCTCGGGACGACCGCGCCGAGCGGCGTCTGGTGATAGGTGCGCAGGTAGCTCTTCAGCATCTGCTCGAGGTCGGTCGCGAGGTCTCCCGTGTCGGCCTCCTCGAGGCCCGGGAGCTGGCGGAACGCCTCGATCACCAGGGGCAGCTTGGAGGGCCAGCGCCGGTAGATCGTCGCCTTGCCCACGCCGGCGCGCTGCGCGACGCCCTCGACCGTCAGGCCCGAGTAGCCGACATCCACGAGCAGGGCGAGCGTCGCCTCGAGGATGGCGCGGTGGGCCTCCTCGCTGCGCGGGCGGCCGGCGCTCGGGGGGGACGGCGCCTCGGAAGCGCCGGAGGCGTCGGCAGGGGAGGAGTCCAGGCGTCGCATTCCGATACTGTACGTCTCGTTACAGAAAGCGACGACACGGCGATCATGGCGGGCGGGGGCTCGGGCCGCAGGTCGCTCTTGCCGATGAGAGGGGCAACTTCCCCTCGCGCATCCGGGTGTGGAAGCTCGGTTCCACGAACGAGGAAATAGTTTTCCGTATGGCCTTTCGGCTCACAAAAAAATCTCTGTCAGGCCGAACACTTAAGAAATTTCCATCGCGGCATGGCGATTGCTTCAAGAGGGGCCTGGGTCTCCGGGCCCGATCCGCACTTTTCCAACTTTAGGAGAATTGAATGAAGCGAAAGGCATTTCTGTTAGCCGTCCTGACGCTCTTCGTGGCTGGCTCGGCCAGCGCGAAGGTGATGGACACCTGGACGCGCATCAGCCTCCAGTTCACGAACCTGGCGCGCGCCGAGGCTTCGGACACGGGGATCGGCGTCTCGACGCTGACCACGACCGCGGCCGGCGATCACCTCAACACGCTGTCGCCCGGCACGGGGACCCAGAACGGGATTCCCGGGCTGTCGCTGAACACGGTCCTTCCGGTGACGGATCCGATCGTGTCGGGCGGCGGCATCGTGTCGGTGCGCCTGACCGACGTTCGGCAGGGCCTCGTGGCCGGTCCGAACAACAACCTCGGCGTGATGGGCCCGATCTCGGGCGCGATCGCCAGCACGACCACCCCGACGGGTGGCCTCGGCACGGCGCCCACGCAGGGCATGGTCCGCATCTGTCTGGTGGTGCCCGGCTGCGCCGGCAACCTGCCGCTGGACGTCGGTGCGACGGTC
>DASUFZ010000152.1:0-5662 GCA_036274295.1 Myxococcota bacterium | reverse complement strand
GGCATCGTGTGGTTGTGCTTGGTGCGCACCAGGTGCGGCACGCGCGCCAGCTTCGCGACCGCGAGCGCGAGCACCTGATCGCGGCCGCCGTGGCAGTGGAGCACGTCGACGCCGCGCCCGCGCAGCGCGCGCGCTGCCTGGAAGATCGAGGCGTAGAGCGCAGGACCGCGCATCGGCAGCTCCCAGACCTCCAGACCGCGCTCGCGCGCGCGCCGCGCGAGCGCGCTGCCCGGATGCGCGATCACGCCGACCTGGTGGCCGGCGCCGCGCAGCGCGTCCACCTCCCGCAGCCCGCGCTGGATCTGGCCCGTGAACGAGCGCTGCCGGTCGACGTGGACGACGAACACTCAGTCGAGCTTCGGACGCCGGTCGAACCACGGCCGCGCCTGCTCGAGCTGCGCGGCGAGTCGGAGGAGCGTCGCCTCCTCGCCGAAGCGCCCGACGAACTGGACGCCGATCGGCAGACCCGCGGCATTCCAGAAGAGCGGCACCGACATCGCCGGATGGCTCGACGCGTTCAGCAGCTGCGTGTAGCCGACGGTCTGGAGGAGATCGCGCATGAACTCGGCGGAGGGATTCGTGAGCGCCAGGCGCCCGAGCGGGAGCGGCGGCGTGCCGAGCGTCGGCGTGAGGATCATGTCGCGCTCCGTCAGGAAGCGCGCGACCTGCCGGCCGAGCGCGTGCATCACGCGCGTCGCGCGCGCGTACTCGGCGGCGTCGGCGCCGGCGGCGGCTTCGTACATGGCGCGCGTCGCGGGCTCGAGATCGTCGTCGCGCAGCTCGCGGCCGAGCTCCTTCAGGCGGTCCTGCACCGAGGCGCGCAGGTTGGAGGCGATGATCACCTGCGACGCGCGCCCGAAGGCCGCGAAGTCCACCGTGAGCTCCGCCTCCTCGACCTGGTGGCCGAGCTCCGTACACAGCTTCGCGGCGTCGCGCGCGGCGGCGGCGCAATCGGGATGCGTCTCGCTGCCGTTCCAGCTCGTCACCTGGAGCGCGATGCGCAGGCGGCCGGGCGATGCGCCGACCTCCTGGAGGTAGGGCCGCTTCTGCGCCGGCGCCGCGTAGGGCGCGCCGAGATCGGCCCCCGCCACGACGTCGAGGAGCGCGGCGCTGTCGCGCACGCTGCGCGTGACGGCGTGCGCCGTGCTCATGCCCGCCCACCCCTCGCCCGCGTCGGGGCCGAAGGGGATGAGACCGCGCGACGGCTTCAGGCCGAACAGTCCGCAGCACGAGGCCGGGACGCGCACCGAGCCGCCGCCGTCGCTCGCGTGCGCCGCGGGCACGATGCCGGCCGCCACCGCAGCCGCCGCGCCGCCCGACGATCCGCCGGCCGTGTGTTCGAGGTTCCACGGGTTGCGCGTCTTCCCGAAGAGGACGGACTCCGTGCTCGTGGTGATGCCGAACTCCGGCGACGCCGACTTGCCGAAGCTGACGAGCCCCGCGCGCCGGTAGCGCGCGACGAGCTCGTTCTCGTGGTCGGGCACGAAGTCCGCGAACAGGCGCGAGCCGTTCGTCGTGCGCACGCCCGGGACCATCGCGTAGAGGTCCTTCAGCAGGAAGGGCACGCCCTGGAAGGGGCCGGCCGGCGGCGCCTCGGCCGCGCGCCGCGCCTCCTCGTACATCGGGATCACGACCGCGTTGACGGCCGGATTGATCCGCTCGCACTGCGCGATGGCGATCTCGAGCAGCTCGCGCGGCTTCAGGTCGCCCTTGCGCACCAGCTCGGCGAGGCCGAGCGCGTCGTAGGACTCGTATTCGTCGGGCCGCATCGCGCCTCCCGGTCCGTCGGGACCTCGGCTGCACAGCTTGCACGAGATCGTGACGGCCAGGCAACGTCGCCCACGCGACGCGGGGGCAACGGCGCCCCGGCGAGCGTATGATCGCCCGACTCCAAGGAGATCCCGATGAGCCAGCCCGAGAAGCGCCAGCGCATCTGCCCCTTCTGCGAGGCCACCTGCGGACTCGAGCTCGAGGTAAAGGGGCGCGAGGTCGTCTCCATTCGCGGCGACGACGCCGACGTCTTCAGCGCGGGCTTCGTGTGCCCGAAGGCCGTCGCCCTGCGCGATCTCGACGCCGATCCCGACCGTCTGCGCGCCCCGCTCGTCCTGCGCGACGGCAAGCACGTCGCGGTCTCCTGGGACGAGGCTTTCGAGGCGGCCCTGCGCGGCCTGCGCCCGGTCATCGAGAAGCACGGCAACGACGCGCTCGGCTTCTACCTCGGCAACCCGAGCGTCCACAACACGGCGGCGTCGCTCTACTCGAGCGCGCTGCTGACCGGCTTCCGCTCGCGCAACCGCTACAGCGCCAGCACGGTCGACCAGTATCCGAAGCAGGTCGCCTGCGCGCTGATGTTCGGGACGCCGCTGACGGTGCCGGTGCCGGACATCGACCGCTGCCAGTACCTGCTGATCCTCGGCGCGAATCCGATGGTCTCGAACGGCAGCCTCTTCACGGTGCCGGACTTCCGCGGCCGCGCGCGCAAGCTGCGCGAGCGCGGCGGGAAGCTCGTCGTCGTCGACCCGCGCCGCAGCGAGACGGCCGAGATCGCGGACCGCCACGTCGCCATCCGCCCCGCCACCGACGCGCTGCTGCTCGCGGGCATGGTGAACACGCTCTTCGCGGAGAATCTCGTGAAGCTCGGGCGCCTCGCCGAGTGGACCGAGGGCGTGAAGGAGGTCGAGCAGGCGCTCGCGCCCTTCACACCGGAGCGCGTCGCGCCGGCCTGCGGCATCGAGCCCGGTCTCGTCCGGGAGCTGGCGCGCGAGCTCGCGGCGGCGCCGTGTGCAGCCGTCTACGGGCGCATCGGCACCACCACGACGGCGTTCGGCACCCTGGCCTCGTGGCTGGTCGACGTGCTGAACGTGCTGACCGGCAACGTCGACCGCGAGGGCGGCGCCATGTTCCCGAAGGCGCCGGCCTTCTCGCCGAACGCGGACGGCCGCGGCGGACGCGGCTCGGGCGCGCGGCTGCACCGCCACAAGAGCCGCGTGCGCGGCGCGCTCGAGGTGTTCGGCGAGTTCCCGATCGCCTGCCTCGCCGAGGAGATCGAGACGCCGGGCGACGGCCAGATCCGCGCCATGATCACGATCGCCGGCAATCCCGCGCGCAGCACGCCGAACAGCGCTCGCCTCGAGAAGGCGCTGGCCTCGCTCGATTTCATGGTCAGCGTCGACATCTACCTCAACGAGACGACCCGACACGCAGACGTGATCCTGCCCGGGCCGTCGGCGCTCGAGCAGAGCCACTACGACGTCGCGTTCCCGTCGTTCGCGGTGCGCAACGCCGCGCGCTACTCGCCGCCGGTCTTTCCGATGCCCGCCGGCGCCATGACGGAGTGGGAGATCCTGCTGCGCCTGCTCGGCATCCTGCTCGGCCAGGGTCCGAAGGCCGACACGAAGGCGCTCGACGACGTCGCCATCCGCATGCGCGTGCAGGCGGCGGTCAACGCGAAGGGCGGCCCGATCCACGGGCGCGATCCCGAGGAGATCCTCGCCGCGCTCGCGCACCGGCGCGGCCCCGAGCGCCTGATCGACCTCGCGCTGCGCACGGGCCCCTACGGCGACGCGTTCGGCACGCGCGAGGGCCTCTCGCTGGCCGCGCTCGAGTCGGCGCCGCACGGCGTCGACCTCGGCCCGCTGGCGCCGCGCCTGCCCGAGGTGCTGCGCACGCAGAGCGGGAAGATCGAGCTGGCCCCCGCGCCGATCGTCGAGGATCTCGCGCGCCTCGAGGCGGCGATCGACGCGCCGCGACCCGCGGCCTTGCTCGTCGGCCGCCGGCACCTGCGCTCGAACAACTCCTGGATGCACAACCTGCCGACGCTCGCGAAGGGGCCCTTCCGCTGCACCTTGCAGGTGCATCCCGAGGACGCCGCGCGCCTCTCGCTCGCCGACGGCGGCGCCGCGCACGTGCGCTCGAAGGCGGGCGAGGTCGTGGCGATGGTCGAGGTGACCGACGCGATCCTGCCGGGTGTCGTCAGCCTGCCCCACGGCTGGGGCCACGACGCGCCCGGCACGCGCATGCAGGTCGCCGCGAAGCGCCCCGGCACGAACAGCAACACCCTGGCCGACGAGTTCACGCTCGACCCGCTCTCCGGCACGTCGGCGCTGAACGGCATCCCGGTGGAGATCACGGCGGTGCGCGGTGCTTAGGACGGAGCCCGTGATCCGCACGCGCGTCTCCGAGTCCCTCGGCGTCGCGCTTCCGATCGTCCAGGCGCCGATGGGCTGGATCGCCCGCGCGCAGCTCGCCTCCGCGGTCTCGAACGCGGGCGGCATGGGCATCATCGAGACGTCGTCCGGCGAGCTCGACGCGGTGCGCGAGGAGATCCGCAAGATGCGCGATCTCACCGACAAGCCCTTCGGCGTGAACATCGCGCAGCTCTTCGTGCGCGATCCGTCGATCGTGGACTTCGTCGTCGCGCAGGGCGTGCGCTTCGTGACGACCTCGGCCGGCGACCCGACGAAGTACACGCAGGCGCTGAAGAGCGCGGGGCTCACGGTCTACCACGTGGTGCCGTCGCTCAAGGCGGGGCTGAAGGCGATCGAGGCCGGCGTCGACGGCCTCGTCGTCGAGGGCGGCGAGGGAGGCGGCTTCAAGAATCCGCGCGACGTCGCCACCATGGTGCTGCTGCCGCTGGTCTGCTCGAAGGTCGACGTGCCGGTGATCGCGGCCGGCGGCATCTGCGACGGCTACGGCATGGCCGCCGCCTTCGCGCTCGGCGCCGAGGGCGTGCAGATGGGCACGCGCATGGTCTCGGCCGCCGAGTCACCGGTGCACCAGAACTTCAAGAACGCGATCTGCGACGCGCAGGAGACGGACACCGTCTTCATGAACCGCTTCCATCGCCCGGGACTGCGGGCGCTGCGCACGAAGTTCTCGGAGCGGCTCGAGCGCGAGGAGAAGGTGGAGCTCTCGGTGCTCGGCCGCGTGCTCGACGTCTACTTCGAGGGCGACATGGAGGCGTCGATCGCGCTCTCCGGCCAGGTGGCGGGGCGCATCGAGAGCGTGAAGCCCGTCGCGGAGATCTTCCGACAGACCCTCGCCGAGTTCCGCGAGGCGAGCGCGAAGCTCTCGAAGCTCGCCGGCTAGCGAGTTCTGCCGGGCCTTCGCGCTCGCTGATCGCTCGCGCTCGGGCATTCCGGCCTTCGTTCGGCTGCGCCCGTCTTCGCGGGGGCCCGCCTTCGCTCGGCTCCGCCTCGCTGCGCGCGCCTTCGGCGCTTGCGCGCGTCGGCCGACTTGGGTCGGCCTCCTTGCCGGCGTCTTCCAGCGCCTCCGCGAGTCGCGCCGCGTTCGAGGCGAGGCGCGCGGGATCGCCCTGCGCGCGGCCGTGGAGGGTCATCGGCTCGCCCTTCCGACGCGGAATCAGGTGCAGGTGGTAGTGCCACACGGTCTGCCCCGCCGCGGCGCCGTTCAGCTGGAAGACGCCGATGCCGTCCGGCGCGAAGACCTTGCGCATCGCCCTGGCGACGCGCCGCGAGAGCGGGCCGATCGCGGCGAGGTCGGCGTCCTCGCAGTCGAGCAGGTTGATCGCGTGGTGCTTCGGGATCACCAGCACGTGTCCGTCGGCCGCGGGGAAGAGATCCATGAAGACGAGGGTGCGCGCGTCGTCGCGCACGACGTGCGCCGGCGCCTCCTTCTTCACGATCTTGCAGAAGATGCACTG
>DASUFZ010000151.1:0-3980 GCA_036274295.1 Myxococcota bacterium | reverse complement strand
GTTGCCGCCGCTGTAGTGATGCGCGAAACGCCAGGACTTCTGCGCAAGCCCATAGGCCGCCGGCATGATCTCGGGATCCAGCGCGTCCCAGCGCAGCGACTCGCCGACCAGCCACACGACGTTCAGCGGGTGCGCGGGCGGCTCGATCCGGAGCGGCGCCAGCGGATAGCGGAGCCGTGAAGAGGCCGGGTCCACGGCGAGCTCCGCGCCTTCGTGCGGTGTCGCCAGGCCGAGACCCTGCAGCAGGTTGCGCGCCGTGAGCGGGACGTAGAACGGAAAGGCGGTGGCCTGCGCGAGCACGTGGCCGTTCGCGCGCGTCTCCCCGACGGCGTACGTCGCGCGCTCGCCGAGCGCGACCAGCACCAGGGCGGCCACGCCGAAGCGGTAGAGCGAGCGGCGCAGCCTGCCCGCCGGGCGGCCTTCCGCCCGCGCGACCCGCTGCGCGCCCCACATCAGGAAGAAGTCCAGCGCGGCCAGCCCCGCGAGACCCCGCACGAAGACGGCAACGCCCTCGCGGCCGACGCCCATCGACTCGATCCCGCCCGGCGTCGTCACCAGATTCAGCACGAAGCCGTTCAGGTGGAAGCCGAAGATCTCGAAGATCCGGCAATCCGCCTCGATGGCGACCGCCGTGGCCGTCGTGGCGAGGACGGCGATCGCGCAGACGACCAGATGCCGCGCGCGCGCCGCCTCGTGCGTCACGCGACGGCGGAGCAGCAGCGCGCGCGCCAGCTCCGTCAGCAGCACGGCCGGCAGCAGGTAGAGGGCTGCCTGCGAGAGGTCCAGGGCCACGGCGTAGAGATCGGAGCCGAAGCCCGGCAGCCATGCGCGCCGCAGGTAGGGAAGACACAGGAAGAGGATCAGCAGGTACTGCGCAAAGAAATAGTGCGCGAGGATCCTCGCGCTCCGGCTGCGGCTCACGCCTCGCTTCCCCCTGGCGCTGCGGAACGTATCGGCAGCCGGGCGGCGCAGAAGGTGAAGACCTCGTCATCTACACCGATCTCAGCCCTTCTCCCCCCGCTTGATCTGTAGCGAGAGCCCGGCGCGGGCGGCGTGCTCGGGCTGGCCGCGCACGACGGCGTCGTCCCCGAAGCGCTCCGCGATCTGGTCGAGCGCGCGGTTCAGGCGGTCGCGCCGCGCCGCCGCGCGCGACTTCTCGAAGAGCGCGAGCTGCGCGTCGCGCGGCGCGATGCCCGTGACGCCGACGCCGAGGAGGCGCACCGGCTCGGTGAGTCCGGCGCGGTCGAGCAGGTCGCGCGCCGCGCGCGCGATGGCCTCGCCGTCGTCGCACGGCTCGGCGAGCGTCACGCGGCGGGTCCACAGGGGAAAGCCGCGCGGCCCCGGCGCGACCCGGCGCCCGAGCTTCAGCTTCAGCACGATCGTGCGCGCCGCGACGCCGTCGCGGCGCAGCCGCCGCGCAACCGAGTCCGCATGCGTGCCGATCGCGCTCTCGAGCACGCGCCGGTCGGAGACGTCGCCGGCGAAGGTGTTCTCCTCGCTGTACGAGACCGCCTCGCGGTACGGCTCGACCTCCGAGAGGTCCTGGCCGCGGCCGAGCCGCGCGAGCGAGAGCCCCCACGGCCCGAGCAGGCGGCGCAGCCGCTCGGCGTCGGCGCGCACCAGATCGCCGATCGTCTCGAAGCCCTGCGCAAGCAGGCGCTGCTCCGCAACGGGGCCGACGCCCCAGAGCCGGCGCACGGGCAGCGGCGCCAGGAAGTCGCGCACGTCCTCCGCCTTCACCTCGACGAGGCCGTCCGGCTTGGACACGTCGCTCGCGATCTTCGCGACCATCTTGACCGGCGCGATGCCGACCGAGACGGCGAGCCCGCGCTCCGTCCGGACCGCGGCGCGCAGACGCGCTGCGGTGTCGCGCGGCGCACCGAGCAGCCGCTCGGTGCCGGTCATGTCCAGGAAGGCCTCGTCGAGCGAGAGCCCCTGCACGGCCGGCGTGAAGCGGGCGAAGATCTCGAAGATGCGGCGCGACTCGTCCACGTAGCGGCGCATCGAGCCGGCCAGGAAGACGCCCTGCGGACACAGCTTGCGCGCCTGCGCCGTCGGCATGGCCGAGTGGACGCCGAAGGCGCGCGCCTCGTAGCTCGCCGCCGAGACGACGCCGCGCCCCCCCGTGCCGCCGACGATGACGGGGCGCCCGCGCAGCGACGGGTCGTCGCGCTGCTCGATGGACGCGTAGAAGGCGTCCATGTCGGCGTGCAGGATGACGCGCGGCCGCGACACGGGGGCCAGCATACGCCGGCCGCGCGGATGCCGTGACCGGCCGCGCGGTATCCTGCGCGCTTTCCGGAGGTGAAATGGCAGCAGCAGAGGGCGGACCCGCGGCGGGCGTGCGCTGGGATCTCTCGGATCTCTTCGCGTCTCCCGAAGACCCGCGCATCGACGGAGCGCTCGACGCCGCTCACGCCGCGGCGCGCGACTTCGCGGCGCGCTACCGGGGCAAGCTCGCGACGCTCGATGCGCGCGCGCTCGCCGGCGCCGTCGACGCGCTCGAGGCGCTGCAGGAGCCGGTCGCGCGCGTCGGCGCCTACGCGTCGCTGCTGTTCGCGGCCGACACCGCCACGCCGCGCCACGGCGCGCTGCTCCAGCGCGTGCAGGAGCGCGCCACCGCGATCGGCAACGAGCTGCTCTTCTTCGAGCTCGAGTGGGTGGCGGTCGCGCCGGAGCGCGCCGAGGCGCTGCTCGCCGATCCGGCGCTCGCGCGCCGGCGCCACTACCTCGCGGCCGCGCGACGCTATCGGCCGCACGTCCTCAGCGAGCCCGAGGAGAAGATCCTCGCGGAGTCCGCCAACACCGGCCGCAACGCCTTCTCGCGTCTCTTCGACGAGCTGCTCTCCGCCATGACGTTCCGCGTGCGCGACGAGGAGGGCAACGAGGAGGTGCTCTCGGAGGAGGAGGTGCTCGCGCGCCTCTACGAGCCCCACCGCGCGCGGCGCCGCGCCGCGGCGCAGGCGCTCTCGGAGGGGCTGCGCGCGAACTCCCGCGTGCTCGCCTTCATCTTCAACACGCTCGTGCAGGACAAGTCGGTGCAGGACCGCCTGCGCAGCTACCCCTCGCCGATGGCGTCGCGCAACCTGGCCAACGAGATCGACGCCGCCTCGGTCGATTCTCTGCTCGCCGCGTGCGTCGCGCGCTATCCGCTCGTCGCGCGCTACTACCGCCTCAAGGCGAAGCTGCTCGGCCTGCCGCGGCTCTCCGACTTCGACCGCTACGCGCCGCTCGCCGGCGACACGGGCCAGCGCAGCTTCGACGAAGCGCGCCGGATCGTCGAGAGCGCCTACGCCGACTTCTCGCCGCGCCTCGCCGAGATCGCGGCGCAGTTCTTCGACCGCCGCTGGATCGACGCGGAGCTCCGCCCCGGCAAGCGAGGCGGGGCCTTCTGCGCGTCGACCGTGCCGTCGCTCCACCCCTACGTGCTCTGCAACTACACCGGCATCCCCGGCGAGGTCATGACGCTCGCGCACGAGCTCGGCCACGGCGTGCACCAGTACCTCGCGCGCGAGCAGGGGCTCTTCGAGCAGGACACGCCGCTCACCACCGCGGAGACCGCGAGCGTCTTCGGCGAGATGCTGGTGTTCCGGCGCCTGATGCGCGACGAGAGCGACCCGAAGCGCAGGCTGGCGCTGCTCTGCGAGAAGCTCGAGGGAGCCTTCGCCACCGTGTTCCGCCAGGTCGCGATGACCCGCTTCGAGGAGAGCCTGCACGCGGCGCGGCGCGCCGAGGGCGAGCTGCCGATCGAGCGGGTCAACGCGCTGTGGATGGACGCGAACGCGCCGATGTTCGGCGATTCGGTGGAGCTGACGCCCGACTACGCGTGGTGGTGGCTCTACATCCCTCACTTCGTCCACTCGCCCTTCTACTGCTACGCCTACGCCTTCGGCGAGCTGCTCGTGCTCGCGCTGCTGCGCCGCTACGACGAGGAAGGCGAGGCCTTCGTGCCGCGCTACCTCGAGCTGCTCGCGGCCGGC
>DASUFZ010000150.1:0-23765 GCA_036274295.1 Myxococcota bacterium | reverse complement strand
GCGTCCGCGCGCTCGCCGGCCTGCGCGCGCGTCGACCAGTCGAGCCCGTAGCCGGCACAGAAGGCCGGGCCCTCGGCGCGCAGCAGGATCACGCGCACCGCGCGATCCGCATCGGCGTCGTCGATGGCGGCGGCGAGCTCGTCGCGCAGCTCGGGCGTGATCGTGTTGTACGCCTCGGGGCGGGACAGCACGATGTGGCGAACCCCCGCCGCAGTCTCCGTCCGCAAGGTCTGCATCGGCACTCCCTCTCTTGCGCGCGGCCGGTAGCATACGGCCGAACGAAGGAGAGACATGCCGCAGCGGACGATCCGACGCTCCCGACTCGCGCTGTCGCTCGCGCTCGCCGCGGCGCTCTGCGCGTGCAGCTCGCAGAAGCCGCCGGTGGGCCCCGAAGTGCTGGCCGAGAAGTACCTCGAGGCCAGGCGCTACCAGGACGCTCTGCGCGAGAGCGAGAAGCTCGTGCGCATGCAGCCGCGCAATCTCCAGTACCGGCTGCTGGCGGCGCGCGCGAACGAGGCGGCCGGCGATCCGCAGCGCGCGCTCAGCCATCTCGAGATGGCGCAGGAGATCGCGCCGGCCGACGCGGAGCCGAACGTCCTGATCGGCGAGCTCGAGCAGCGCATGAAGAACCCGGACGATGCCTACGTCGCCTTCCGTCGCGCGACCATGCAGGCGCCCGACGATCTGCGCGCATGGCGGGGCCTCGCGCTCACGGCGGAGGCGCTCGGCTTCGAGGCGGAGGCCGAGAAGGCGTACGCGCGCTGGGCCGAGCTCGAGAAGGCGCAAGGGGAGAAGCCGTAGGGCACGGGCATGGCGCGCCGACTTGAGCCGCCCGCCCTGCTTTCTGCTACCCCCCGTCCCCGACCATGCCGCGCCGCACCTCACGAACTCTCGCGCTGGCGTTCGTGAGCCTGGTGACTGCCGCCTTCGGGGCGTGCTCCGGCAGCGCGCCCACGCCCGAGACGCCGCTGCCCGTCGCGGACCTCGCGGCCAGCCTGGCCGCGCAGGGTCCGCCCGTCGCCTTCGAGCGCGACGTGAAGCCCGTGCTCGACAAGCGCTGCGTCGTCTGCCACGCCTGCTACGACGCGCCCTGCCAGCTCGTGCTCTCCGCCTTCGCGGGGGCCGAGCGCGGCGCGAGCCACGAGGTCGTCTACGACCCGGCACGTCTCAAGGCCGCGCCGCCGACCCGCCTGTTCGTCGACGCGCGCAACACCGCGGAGTGGCGCGAGAGGGGATTCTTCCCGGTGCTCTCGCCCGGCGCGGACCCGACGCGCTCGGCGTCGCTGCTCCTCTCCATGCTCGCGCTCGGACACACGAACCCCTTCCCGCAGAGCCAGCCCCTGCCCGAAGCGGTCGGCCTCGACATCGACCGCCCGCTCTCCTGCCCGGCGAACCAGGCGGAGTTCGACAAGTACGCCACCGACCACCCGCTCGGAGGCATGCCGTACGGCACGGCGCCGCTCTCGTCCGAGGAGCTGCGCGTGCTCGCGGCCTTCGCCTCGCAGGGCACGCCGCCGCCCGCGCCGCGCGCGCTGCCCGCGGCGGCGCAGGCCGAGATCGAGGTGTGGGAGACCTTCCTCAACGGCATGTCGCTGAAGGAGCGCATCACCGCCCGCTACCTCTACGAGCACTGGTTCCTCGCGCACATGACCTTCGAGGACCTCCCGCGCGGGCCCTTCTTCCGGGTGGTCCGCTCGCGCACGGCGCCCGGCCAGCCGGCCGACGAGATCGCCAGCGTGCGCCCCTACGACGATCCCGGCGCGGATCCGTTCTACTACCGGCTCGTGCCGGTCGAGACGACGATCGTCGGCAAGACCCACATCGTCTACCCGCTCAGCGACCGCAAGCTGCGCCGGCTGAAGCAGCTCTTCCTCGAGACCGCGTGGACGCCGACGCGGTTGCCGAGCTACGAGCGCAAGGATGCGTCGAATCCGTTCGTCACCTTCGAGGAGATGCCGGCGCGCAGCCGCTACGAGTACCTGCTCGACGACGCGCAGTACTTCGTCATGACCTTCATCCGCGGTCCGGTGTGCCGCGGCCAGGTCGCCGTCGACGTGATCGAGGACCACTTCTGGGTCTCCTTCCTCGATCCGGACAAGGACCCCAGCGTCAACGACCCGAAGTTCCTGCGCCAGGCGAAGGACCTGCTCTCGCTGCCCGCGGAGAACGCCGGGAGCTTCCGCCCGACCGACCTCTTCATCGAGTTCAACCGCGAGCAGCGCAAGTACAACGAGCTGCGCGAGAAGTGGTACGCGCGCATCGACCCGCACCACCGCGGCCCGGCGCTCGACTGGATCTGGGACGGCGACGGCCGCAACCGCAACGCGCTGCTGACGGTGTTCCGCAACTTCGACAACGCGACCGTCGTGCAGCAGTTCGTCGGCGACACGCCGAAGACCGCCTGGGTGATGGACTACCCGATCTTCGAGCGCATCTACTACGACCTCGTCGCGGGCTTCGACATCTACGGCAACGTCGCGCACCAGGTCTCGACGCGGCTCTACATGGATCACCTGCGCATGCAGGCGGAGAACGTCTTTCTCGGCTTCCTGCCGGCCAATCGCCGCAAGGAGATCCGGGCGTCGTGGTACATCGGCGCGACGCGCGAGATCGATTACGCGATCGTGAACAAGCTGCGCACGCTCGACCACGGCACGCAGATCCGCTTCACCTCGCCGGACGTGAAGGCCGCGCTGCTCGAGATGATCGAGCTCCAGGCGGGCGCGGCGGCCGGCCCGCCCGACGTGCTGAACCGCTGCCCGAAGCCGCCCTGCGCGCGCGCCGACGCCAGCCCGCAGGAGCGCAAGGTCGAGGGCGAGCTCCAGCGCATCGTCTCGCGCCGCGGCGACTACGTACGGCTCATGCCGGAGGTCTCGTTCGTGCGCGTGCGCACGGGCGACGCCGCCGCCGGCGACCTGCTCTACGCGCTCGTCCACAACGTCGCGCACACGAACGTCGCCTTCATGTTCGACGAGGACAAGCGGCTGATCCCCGAGGACGACACCCTGACGCTCGTGCGCGGACACTTCGGCAACTACCCGAACTTCCTCTTCGAGGTGGAGGCGGACGACACGGCCGCCTTCGTGGACGCGCTGGCGGGCATGAAGACCGAGAGCGATCTCACGACCCTGGCCGAGCACTACGGCGTCCGCCGCACGAGCCCGCGTTTCTGGCAGACTGCCGACTGGCTGAATGCCGACTTCGCGCGGCGCGATCCGACGCAGGCCGGCATCTACGACCTGAACCGCTATCAGAACCACTAGCTCCGCCGCGGGAGTGTGACGCCATCCGCTTCGTCGCCTGTGAGGACTGCGACCTCGTGCACGAGCTGCCGGAGGTCCCGGAGGGCTCCGCGGCGATGTGTCGGCGCTGCCGCAGCGTGCTGCGCAAGCGCCCGCGCAACAGCCTCGAGCACACCCTGGCCCTCGCGTTCGCGGCCGCCATCCTGTTCGCCGTCTCCAACAGCTTCCCCTTCCTCTCCTTCGAGATGCGGGGCCGCGTGACGGAGACGACGCTCATGACGGGGATCGTCGATCTCTACCGCGAGGGCAAGGGCGAGGTCGCGGCGCTCGTGCTGCTGACGATCGTGCTCGCGCCGGCCTTCCAGCTCGGCCTGCTGCTCTACATCCTGCTGCCGTTGCGCTTCGGACGCGTGCCCTGGAGCCTGCCGCACGCCTTCCGCGTGCTCCGGCACGCGCAGACGTGGAGCATGATCGAGGTCTTCATGATCGGAATCCTGGTCGCGATCACTAAGCTGATGGACATGGCGCACATCGTCGCGGGGCTCTCGCTGTGGTCGTTCGTGCTGCTCATGCTCGTGCTCTCCGCGGCGATCGCGACCTTCGATCCGGAAGAGGTGTGGGAGCGGCTGGAGGTGCTGCAGCGGTGAGCGCGGTGATCAGCTCCGTGCAGTCGCGCAGCGCGGCGGCCGCCGCCTGCGCCACCTGCCACGACTGCGGGAAGCTCTGCCGGCTGCCGCGCCGCGGCGCGCACGGCGTGACCTGCCCGCGCTGCGGCGCCGAGCTCCACGTGCGCAAGCCCAACAGCATCCAGCGCACCTGGGCGCTCGTGATCGCGGCCGCGCTCTGCTACGCGCCGGCGAATCTGTTTCCCGTCATGACGGTGACGTCGCTCGGCCGGGCGCAATCCGACACGATCTTCAGCGGCGTCGTCTTCCTGCTGACCCACGGGATGTGGCCGCTCGCCGTCGTCGTGTTCACGGCGAGCATCTTCGTGCCGATCGCGAAGCTGATGAGCCTCGCCTTCCTGCTGACCTCGGTGCAGCGGGGATCCGCATGGCGCCCTGCGGAGCGCACGACCATGTACCGCGTCACCGAGGCGATCGGCCGCTGGTCGATGGTCGACATCTACGTCGTCACGATCCTGGTGGCGCTGGTGCGGCTCGGGAACCTGGCCACCATCGAGGCGGGCGCCGGCGCGGTCTTCTTCGGATCCGTGGTCGTGCTGACCATGCTGGCCGCGGAGAGCTTCGACCCGCGCCTGATCTGGGACCATTGCGGGGTGAAGCGCACATGAGCGAGAAAGAGCCGTTCTCCTTCGAGCAGGGCGACGTGGACGCGGCGGTGGTCGAGGAGCGCAAGCGCCCGTCGATCGTGTGGCTGATCCCGCTCGTCGCAGCGCTGGTCGGCGCGTTCGTCGCCTGGCGCGCGTTCTCGGAACGCGGGCCCGAGATCACCATCATCTTCAAGAGCGCCGAGGGCCTCGAGGCCGACAAGACGCACATCAAGTACAAGGACGTCGACGTCGGCGTGGTGGAGGACGTCGCGCTCTCGCCCGACCTCTCCGACGTCGTCGTGCGCGCGCGCATGGTGCACGGCGCCGACGAGTACCTGCGCGAGAACACGCAGTTCTGGGTCGTGAAGCCGCGCGTCGCGGGTGGCCAGGTCAGCGGCCTCGGCACGCTCTTCTCGGGCGCCTACATCGGCATGGACCCGGTGCGCGAGGGCAAGCGCACGCGCGAATTCAAGGGGCTCGAGGCGCCGCCCATCGTCACCCTGCACGAGCCCGGCCGCTACTTCCTGCTGCGCTCGAGCGACGCCGGTGCCGTGGAGATCGGCTCGCCGGTCTACTTCCAGCGCATCGCCGTCGGGCAGGTGGTCTCGTCCGAGCTCGACGAGGTGGGCGATTTCGTCACCACGCGCATCTTCGTGCGCGCGCCCTACGACCAGCGCGTCCACGTCGACACGCGCTTCTGGAACGCGAGCGGCATCGACATGTCCGTCGGGCCGGACGGCGTGAAGATCGACACGCAGTCGATCGTCTCGATCCTGGTCGGCGGCATCGCGTTCGAGGAGTCGGCGGGCCCGCCGCAGCCCGCCGCGGAGAACGCGCTCTTCGCGCTCTACGCGAACCGCTCGGCCGCGGAGCAGCGGCAGTACACGCGCACCACGACGTGGCTGCTGCGCTTCGATCAGTCGGTACGCGGCCTCAAGGCCGGCGCGCCGGTCGAGTTCCGCGGCATCGAGGTCGGGCGCGTGCGCGACGTGCGCCTCGAGTTCGACGCCGAGAGCGCGACCTTCCGCATCCCCGTGCTGGTCGAGATCGAGCCCGAGCGCTTCATGGACCTGCGGCCCGACGAGGCCGTGCGGCACGAGATCATCGACCGGCTCGTCGCCTCGGGCCTGCGCGCCCAGCTGAAGACCGGGAACCTGCTGACCGGCCAGCTGATCGTCTCGCTCGACATCTTCGAGAACGCGAAGCCGGCCCAGGTCGTCTGGACCGGGGTCATCCCCGAGATGCCGACCATCCCGACGCCGATCGAGGAGATCACCGGCAACCTGACCCGCCTCGTCGAGCGCCTCGGCAAGCTGCCGGTCGAGCAGATCGGCAAGGACCTGAAGTCCTCGCTCGAGTCGCTGAAGGTGACGCTCGAGCGCTCCGAGGACGTCGCGCCGGCGCTCAACGCCACCCTGGCGCAGGCCGAGAAGACGCTCGCTTCGGCGAACCAGCTGATCGGGCCGGAGTCGAGCGTCAACGCCGAGCTGCGTCGCGCGCTGCTCGAGCTCTCCGACGCCGCCCGCGCGCTCGGCCTCGCCGCGGACCAGATCCAGGCGCAGCCGAACTCCGTGATCTTCGGCAGAAAGGGATCCCAGTGACCGCGTTCCGCATCGCGCGCGCCCTCGCCGTCCTGTGTGCGCTCGCGCTCGGCGGCTGCCTCGGCAGCGCGCCGCCGCACTTCTACGCGCTGCGCTCGGCCTCGGGCGAGGCGGCAGGAGCGCCGCTCGCCGCGCATCCCGAGCTCGGCCTCGCCGTGGGTCCGGTCGAGCTGCCGCGCTACCTCGACCGGCCCGAGCTGGTCACGCAGGACGACTCCAATCGCCTGACGGTCCTCGACGCGCATCGTTGGGGCGGCTCGCTGCGCACCGACATCCTGCGCGTCGTCGCCGACGACCTCGGGCGGCTGCTCGGCACCGCGCGCGTCGCGGTGTATCCGGCCGAGCCGCGCTTCCGCGCCGACTACCGCGTGCTCCTCGACGTGCGCGACATCCAGGCCACGCCGGGCGAGAACGTCACCCTGCTCGTGCGCTGGACCCTCGCGTCGATGCGCGACGGCAGCGCCGTGGCCGTCGAGGAGACGCGCATCGAGCAGCCGATCGCGTCGGGGAGCTACGACGACCTCGTCGCCGCCGACAGCGCGGCCTTCGGCTCGCTCTCGCGCCGCATCGCCGAGAAGATCGCGACCCTGACGTCGGTGGCATCAGAGTAGAGAGGGATCCCGCGACAGATCCTTCGTCAGGTTCTTGTGGTGCGCCTCGAGCGTGCCGCCGCCGATCTCGAGGAGCTTGGCGTCGCGCCACAGCCGCTCGACCACGTACTCGCCCATGTAGCCGTAGCCGCCGAGCACCTGGATCGCGGCGTCGGCGGCGCGCTTGGCGGCCTGCGAGGCGAAGAGCTTCGCGCCGTCGGCATCGACGCGTTGTCCCGTGGCGACGAGATCGAGCCGGCGCGCCGTGTCGTAGACGTAGGTCCGCGCCGCGCGGTACTCGGCGAAGCTCTCCGCGATGTAGCGCTGGATCTGCCCGTGCTCGCGCAGCGGCACGCCGAACGACTGGCGCTCGCTCGCGTAGCCGATCATGACCTCGACGGAGCGGCGCGCGATGCCGCAGGACATGGCGGCCAGGGTCAGCCGCTCGATCTCGAGGTTTCGCATCATCGCGAGCGTGCCCTGCCCCTCCTCGCCGAGGCGGTTCGCGACGGGCACGCGCACGCCCTCGAAGACGAGTTCGGCGGTGAAGGACGCGCGCATGCCGAGCTTGTCCTTCCACTTCTGCCCGAGCCGGAAGCCCGACATGCCCTTCTCGACGAGGAAGGCCGAGAGGCTGCGCGGCCCGGTGGCCGCGTACACCACGAAGGCGTCGCCGAGCGTCGTCTCGTCGACGCCGCCGTTGGTGATGAAGGTCTTCACGCCGTCGAGCACGTAGGCGTCACCGTCGCGGCGCGCGCGCGTGCGCATGGAGAGGACGTCCGTGCCGACGGCCGGCTCCGTCATGCACATGCCGCACACCCACTCGCCGGAGGCGGCCTTCGGCAGCACGCGCTTCTGGAGCGGCTCGCTGCCGTTCACGTGCAGGTTCTGCGCGAAGAGGATCGCGTGGGCGAGCACCGCGAGCGCGAAGCCCGGATCGGCGGTGGAGAGCGCCTCGCAGACCTGCACCGCCGCGACCGCGTCGAGGCCGGCGCCGCCGTACTCCTCGGGCAGGGTCACGCCGAGGATCCCGAGCTCGCCGGCGCGCCGGAAGAGCGCGCGGTTGAAGGTCTCGTCGCGGTCGTGCGCGGCGGCCTGCGGCTCGACCTCGCGCTTCACGAAGGCGGCGAGCGTCTCGGCGAGCAGCGCGTGCTCCGGGCTCGGCGCGAAGAGATCGAGCGAGCGCCAGTCGGAATCGGCCATGGGCCGATGTTAACCGCTCAAGCTGCGAGCGTGGCGGTCACGAAGTCCGCGATCGCCTCGCGCTGACGCGCGGGAATCGCGTGGAAGATCATGCCGACGTCCGGCACGAGCTGATAGGCGGTCTCCGCCTCGAGCGAGAGCGCGCCGCTGCGCGGCAAGGAGAAGCTGATCTCGACGCGCGCGCCGAGCATCAGCGGCTCGGGCGAGCGCACCAGGCAGCCGTTCTCGGAGAGCGAGAGCACGGAGCAGCCCCACTCACGGCCGTCGCGGCGACAGCGCGCGTGCAGATGGGTCGGGACGCGCGGCGTCGAGCGCGGCGTCTCCTCGGTGACCTGCTGGATCAGGCGGAAGAGCTCGTGCATGCCGGCAGGCCGGCGCACTGCGCCCACGATGCGCGAGTCGGCGCCGGTCACGCCGTGGCGGCCGGTCAGCACGATCAGCGGCAGCGAGACCGTGTCCTCCGGCACCTCGGCGAGCTGTCGCTCGTCCACGATGCGCAGGATCGGCGGCTGCACGCCGCGCGCCGCGCCGAGCGACTCGTACTCGTCCGGCATCAGGATCGCGTAGCCGAGCTTCGCCAGGATGGCCCGCGTCATCGGCGCATAGGCGTCCGGGGCAGCATGGCTGATGATCAGATGATGGGGACGCCCGTCCATGGAACCCGCATCGGCAGGGCGCGCGATGCGATTGAGCATCGCCGCCGCGAGGCGCAGTCGGTACGATTCCGGCCGTGTCGGGAACGCCGGACCTCGCCGCCTTCCTGATCGCGCGCCGCGCCGCCATCGAGACGGCGCTGGCCCAGCGCCTCGGACCTGCGGCACCCGGCCCCGCCTCGGCCGAGGCGGAGGTGCTGCGGCGCTTCCGCTCCTTCGCGTCCGCGGCGCTGATGCGCGGCGCGGCGGATCCCCCCGCGCTCGACGGCCTGCGCGCCAGCGAGCGCCGCGCGAGCGCGCTGCTCGACGCCTGGGTCGCCGCGGCCGTCGACCTCTCGGGCGACGAGGGCGCGCGCCTGCGCGAGGCGATCGCGCCGCTCCTCCAGCAGTTCCAGGCCGCGCTGCGCCAGACGGGCACGGGACGGCGCGCGCGGGGCGCGCCGCGCGTGCGGCGCGCGGTGATGGCGGCGATCGATCGGGTCGCGGACGCCTTCCTGGCGCTCGACGCCGAGGACGCCCGCATCGTGGACGCGAATCCGGCCGCGGGCTCGCTCCTCGGCGTCGCGCGGGATGCGCTGCTCGGCGTGGACGCGCTCTCCTTCGTCCCGGACGCGGCGCGCGACGGCTGGTGGGTCGAGCTCGACGCCATCAGCGAGGGCGCCGAGCCGCGCCGCTTCGCCACCCGGGTCCGCGATGCGACGGGCCGCGAGCTGCCGGTGGATTGCAGCGTGACCCGCTTCGCCACCCGCGAGCGCACCCTCGCGCTCGTGGTTGCTCGGCCCGCCTAGCGCAGGTTCGCTGCGAAGAAGCGCAGCATGCGCCCCCAGGCGTCGCGCGCGACCTCCGGGCGATAGGCCGCCGGCCGCGTGTCGTTCATGAAGGCGTGTCCGGCCTCCGGGTAGAGCACCACCTGGGAGGGCTGCGCGCTCTTGCCGAGCGCGGCCTCGAGCGCGCGCACGTCGTCCACGCGGATGAACTCGTCGTCCTCCCCGAAGAAGGCGAGCAGGGGACAGCGAAGCCCGGGCGCCATGGCCAGCGGCTCGCGCGGCTTGCGCGCGGGGTCGAGACCCTGCGCGTCGTAGAGCAGGCCGGTCCGGTGCGAGAGCAGCCCGTAGAAGGGCACGGCCGCCGAGAGACCGCGGCAGTGGCAGGCCGCCATCAGCACGTACATGCCGCCCATGCAGAAGCCCGTGATGCCGACCTTCCCACTCGCCTCGGGCCGCGCGTGCAGCAGGTCGATCGCGGCCTGGATCTCGTCCAGCAGGTGCGGATCCGAGAGCTCGCGCATCCAGGTGCCGGGGTTGTCGATCTTCACCGTCGGCATGCGCCGGTAGAGATTCACCGCGAGGACGGCGTAGCCCTCGCCGGCCAGGCGGCGCGCCATGTCGCGCGTGTGATCGGCGAGGCCCCAGACGTCGTGGATCATGACGATGCCGGGAAGACGGCCCGGGCGGCCGAGCGCCAGGTAGCCCGCCTCCAGCTCTTCCGTCTGCATGCTCACCTCGAAGTGGTCTTCTTGATCTCGAAATCGCGCCTCTCGAGCAGCGCCGGGATGCCGCGCGGCCCGAGCATGTGGCCGGCGCCCACGACGACGAAGCGCACGCGGCCGTCGAGCGAGAGCTGCGCCAGCCTCTCCGCCATGCGCTCGTTGCGCTCGAAGAAGATGCGCTCGTAGAAGGGCTCGAACTGCGGCGAGCGCTCGAGCGGCTCGAGCGCGATCGCCTCGAGCGCCGCGTCGTCGCCGCGCGCCCAGGCCTCCATCATCTGGCTCGCCTCGTCCGGCGACTCCCTCGCACGCATCAAGGTGTCGCGCAGCATCAGGTCCTGGAGGTCGCGCGGCAGGTTCGCGAAGAGCGCGAACTGCTCCTCGGGCGTCTCCAGCTCGACGATCGGCTTGTGCTCCTGCATGGCGCGCTCGGTGAACATGCGGTCGACGCCGAGCTCCTCGTGGAAGCCGAGCTCGCGGTACTGGAGCACGGCGACGCTGGTCGCCACCAGCCACGGCGCGACGGAGTCGAAGGCGTCGGCCGGCAGCCCCTTCTCCGCGAGCCACGCCTGCAAGAGCTCCCAGGTCTCGGGCTGGAGGCGGTCCTGCAAGCGCTCCGGCGCGGCGATGCCGCCGAAGCGCTGCATCATCAGCTGGATCTCGGTGAGATCGATGCGCGTGACGTCGGCCTCGACGACGAGCTCCTCCGAGCGCTCCCAGATCCGCTCGACCTCGCTGCCGAGCTCGCGCATGCGCGGATCGCCGACGTGGACCGAGCCGAGCAGATAGAGAAGGGGATGTGGCGCGTGCTCGGGGCGCGCGCTCCACAGGGTCGGCGTGGCGCCGGGCTCGCGCGCGGGCTCTTGTGTCGGCGCGGCGGGGGGCGGGCTCGCGCAGGCCGAGAGTGCGAGCGCGAGCGCCACCGCTGCGAACGGCGCGTGCCGGCGCCCGTGCCTCCCCGCCATGGCGTCGTGGTTCTCGGTGCTCAATGCGCGCGCACGTCGGGCCGATGTTATAGCGATCCCCCGCGGAGGAGGAATCCCATGGGCAAGGCGTTCGGCATCCTGCTCATCGTGGTCGCCATCTGGCTCGGCCTCCAGTACTACGCAGGCGAGACGGCCAGCCCGCCGCCGCGCGACCCCGAGGCGCGGGCCGTCAGCCCGGCGAAGCGGGTCGGCGAGCGCGTGCAGGACTCGCTCGCGCAAGGCGAAGAGCGCCAGAACGCGCTGATGCCCGAATAGCGCGGCGCCCCGCCTGGTTGGTTGCGGAGGGTAGGGACCCAGTGCTAGGTCCCCGGCCCTGAAACCCCCCAGGCGCCTCCGGGCGCGGAGCGCCGCATGGCCGAGCTCGACCTCTCCTCGATGCTCTTCGTCCTGATGCTGTCGACCTTCGTCGGCTTCCAGGTCATCCAGAACGTCTCCCGGCTGCTGCACACGCCGTTGATGTCGCTCACCAACGCGATCTCCGCGATCGCGGTGGTGGGCTCGATCATCATCGCCGGCGAGCAGAAGGACGCGCTCAGCACGTGGCTCGGCGCGGTCGCCGTCTTCGCTTCCGTCACCAACATCGTGAGCGGCTTCCTGATCACGGACCGCATGCTCAAGATGTTCAAGGAGCGGGAGCCGAAGCGATGAGCCACGGCATCAGCGAGACCATCACCCAGCTCTCCTACCTGCTCGCGGCGGGCCTCTTCGTCTTCTCGCTGCGCTGGCTGAACCGCCCGAAGACGGCGCGGCGCGGCGTCGCCGCGGGCGTCGCCGGCATGGCGCTCGCGATCTTCGGCACCCTGCTCCACCCGGAGATCATCGGCTACGGCCCGATCGTCGTCGCCGCGCTCGTCGGCATCGCGGTCGGCATCCCGCTCTCGCGCGTCCCGCTGACGGCGGTGCCCCAGCGGACCGCCATCTCGCACGCGTTCGGCGGCCTCGCCGTCGGGCTCGTCGGCACGGCGAAGTACATGCTGTGGCTCGGCGACGGCAGCCTGACCGCGTTCCGCACCGGCGTCATCTGCGCCGAGGTGATCCTCGGCTTCCTGACCTTCACGGGCAGCCTGATGGCCGCGGGCAAGCTCCAGGAAGTGATTCCGACCCGGCCGATCACCTACCCCGGCCAGAACTTCGTCAACCTCGGACTGCTCTTGATCGCGCTCGGCGCCGGCATCGCGCTGACCCTGGATCCGACGCGTTCCTTCCTCTTCCCCCTCATCATCCTGCTCTCGCTGACGTTCGGCGTGCTGCTGATCATCCCGATCGGCGGCGCCGACATGCCGACGGTGATCGCGCTGCTCAACTCGTACGCGGGCCTCGCCGCGGTGATGATGGGCTTCGCGATGGAGAACAAGCTGCTGATCACGGCGGGCGCGCTCGACGGCGCCTCGGGCCTGATCCTCGCCATCATCATGTGCCGCGCCATGAACCGCTCCTTCACGAACGTGCTCTTCGGCGCCTTCGGTCAGGTGCAAGCCGCAGCCGGACCGGCCGGCGAGGCGAAGCCGATCAAGAGCGCGTCGGCGCACGACGCGGCCGACTACCTGGCGAACAGCTCGCGCGTCGTGATCGTGCCGGGCTACGGCATGGCCGTCGCGCAGGCGCAGCACCGCGTGCGCGAGATCTACGACGAGCTGACCAAGCGCGGCGTGGACGTGAAGTTCGCCATCCACCCGGTCGCGGGCCGCATGCCGGGCCACATGAACGTGCTGCTCGCCGAGGCCGAGATCCCGTACGACTCGCTGATCGAGATGGACGAGATCAACCCGGAGATGCCGCAGACGGACGTCACCCTGGTCGTCGGCGCGAACGACGTCGTGAACCCGGCGGCGCGCAGCGACAAGAGCTCGCCGATCTACGGCATGCCGATCATCGACGCCGACAAGTCGCGCATGGTGCTCGCGAACAAGCGCAGCATGAACCCCGGCTTCGCCGGCATCGACAACGCGCTCTACACGGCCGACAACACCTTGATGGTGTTCGGTGACGCCAAGGCCGTCCTCGGCGAGATCGCGAACGCGCTTCGCGCGGAGGGCAAGGCCGCCGCGTGAGACATTCCGCCGGCGACGCGGGCTGCTCCAGAGCCCGGCGCCGGCGGCCGATCAGGGAACAGGGGGGGTTCCGATGCCGCGTGATTTCTTCGCGCGCAAGCCGGTCTCGGCTTTCACCGCGGATCTCGAGGAGGGCTCCGGGCGCTCGCTGAAACGCGCGCTCGGCCCGATCGACCTCACCCTGCTCGGGATCGGAGGGATCATCGGCACGGGCATCTTCGTGCTGACCGGCGTGGCCGCGCGCCAGGACGCGGGTCCCGCGGTTGTCGCGTCGTTCGCGCTGGCGGGACTCGTCAGCGCGCTCGCCGCGTTCTGCTACGCCGAGTTCTCGACCATGCTGCCCATCTCGGGCAGCGCCTACAGCTACTCCTACGCGACGCTCGGCGAGCTCTTCGCGTGGATCATCGGCTGGGACCTCGTGATCGAGTACGCGGTCGCCGCCTCCACCGTCGCGAGCGGCTGGTCGGGCTACTTCGGGAAGATCCTCGGCCAGCTCGGCATCCACATCCCCGTCGCGTTCAGCACCGGCTTCCTGGCGGGCCACGGGGGATTCCTGAACGTCCCAGCCCTGCTCATCATATTGGCCGTCTCGTCGCTGCTCGTGATCGGCGTGCGCGAGAGCACGCACTTCAACTCGATCATCGTCGTGCTGAAGACCGCGGTGATCCTCTACGTGATCGCGGCGGGCGCCGGCTACGTCGATACCTCCAACTGGAACCCCTTCATGCCCTTCGGCTGGCACGGCGTCGTCGCGGGCGCGGGCCTGGTGTTCTTCGCGTATATCGGCTTCGACGGCGTGACGACCGCAGCGGAGGAGGCGCGCAACCCGGAGCGCGACATGCCGATCGGCATCATCGGCTCGCTCGCGATCTGCACGGCGCTCTACATCGCGGTGGCCGCGGTCATCACGGGCATGGTCCCGCTCTCGAAGATCGACGTGACCGCGCCGCTCGCGCAGGCCTTCCTCGACGTCGGCCTGAACCTCGGCGCGAGCCTCATCTCGGCCGGCGCGATCATCGGGCTGACCTCGGTGCTGCTCGTGCTGCTCTACGGCCAGTCGCGGATCTTCTTCGCGATGTCGCGCGACGGCCTGCTGCCGCCGATGTTCAGCCGGCTGCACCCGCGCTATCGCACGCCGCACCTCTCGACCATGCTGGTCGGCGTGCTCGTCGCGTTCGTCGCGGCGATCTTCCCGCTCGACGAGCTCGCGCGCTTCGTCAGCATCGGAACCCTGGCCGCGTTCGTGATGGTGTCGGCCGGCGTGATCGTGCTGCGCCGCACCGAGCCCGACATGCACCGGCCGTTCCGTTGTCCGTTCGTGCCGGCGCTCCCGATCGCCTGCATCCTCGCGTGCCTCTATCTGATGATCGGCCTCGGCCTCGTCACCTGGCTGCGGCTCGGCATCTGGATGGCGATCGGGCTCGTCATCTACTTCGCCTACGGGAGCCGGCACAGCCGCATCGCCGCAGTGGCGCGCGCGCGCGGCTGATCCCGATCTCTCGCCCACGCGAGACATCCGCGCCGGGCA
This sequence comes from Myxococcota bacterium, assembly GCA_036274295.1. Taxonomy (GTDB): domain Bacteria; phylum Myxococcota_A; class UBA9160; order UBA9160; family SMWR01; genus DASUFZ01. The sequence continues at coordinate 9,152 of DASUFZ010000150.1, read as the reverse complement.
CGCTTCCTGCTACGTCGGGAGGCAATGCCCGATGCCAGCGCACGTTGCGGTCTGCCGCAGACGCTCTTCTACACCTTTTTGTTCTTTTTGCTCACGCCGTCGTTGCGCGCGGACGACGCGCAGCCGTCGCCGGGTGACGCGTCGCTGCGTTGGCTCGACCCGGGCGCGCCCGATTACCGCACCCCGCGCGCGGGCGAGGGATTCCGCACGCGTCTCTTCGGCCGCGAGATCGAGGTGCAGCCGCGCGATCGCCGCAGCACGTCGGCCTGGGACGTCGGCGCCGCCACCTGGTATCGCTGGCCCGAGGACGAGCGCATCCTGCCCTTCGGCTCGCTCTACTTCTTCCGTCGCCCGAGCGAGAAGTGGTTCTTCCGCGGCACGGTCGTCGGCCTCTACAACGATCTCACCTACGCGCACTCGCTGGCGGACGAGAGCCCTTTCGAGGCCGTCCTCACCTTCGAGAGCGAGACGATCCCCACCGACTCGGCCGAGTGGGTCGACGGCGAGAGACAGAAGCGGCAGGAGCTGCTGAAGGGCAACGTGCGCCCGGGCATCGGCGTCGGCTACCGCCGCCAGGTCGAGTCCGGCTTCGGCGGGCTGCGCTTCCGCGAAGGCGTGCCGCCGCAGGCACCCGACAACCAGTTCGCGATCAGCGCGACGGTAGAGCCCGAGTACCTCTACTTCCGCAAGGGCAAGGACACCGTCAGCGACTTCCGCGTCCCTGGCGACACCTTCGCCCTGCGCGGTCACCTGCGCGTGCGCTGGGACTCGCTCGAGCGCAACCTGCTCGATCTCGCGCACGAGGGCTTCTCCGTCGGCCTCGACGCGACGCAGGGATGGCGCGAGCGCTGGCGCGACTGGGGCATCGATCGCGAAGAGAGTGCGGGCGACGGGCGCTACCCGCGCCTGCTCCAGGGCTACGGCGTCGTCGCGGGCGGCATTCCGGGCTCGAGCGAGCGGCACCGCCTGATCGGTTCGGCGTACGCGGGCGTGGGCGGCAACCTCGACCGCTTCTCGGCGCCGAGCATCGGCGGCGGCCCATCGGGCGACGAGTTCATGGCGCTCTCGCGCCCGCTCGTCCCCGGCTCCGGCATCGGCGAGTTCTGGCCGGACCACTACGCGATCGGGCTGGCCGAGTACCGCTACGAGCTCTTCTTCTTCACCTACCTGTCGGCGCGCGCGTCGGTCCAGTGGCTCGATCGCGACCGCTTCGACAACGAGGGCGACGTGCACCGCCGCGACAACACCCTGACCTCGCTCGGCGCGCGCCTCACGACGGGCTTCCTGTTCTCGACGCGTCTCCAGTTCGACTACAACTACAACTTCGACGTCATCCGCGACGACCAGCGCGGCGGCAACGAGTGGCTGCTGCACGTCTCGCGCTCGTTCTGAGAGAGCGGCCTCCTTGCTCAGGCGGCCTTGCCCCGCTCGGCCTCTTTCGCGGCCTGCTTCGCGATGTCGGTGCCCGCCCAGTCCTGCTCGAAGATCTCCTTGAAGCGGCGGATCGCGCTGCGGTCGCGGATCAGCACGCCGACCTCGCGGCGCCGGTCGAGCTCGATGCTGCGCAGTCCCTGGCTGCCGAGGAAGAGCTCCGTGTCGTCGCGCAGGATCGCGCGCAGGTGGAGCCCCATCGACGGGATCCTCTCCGCGGCCAGCCCCTGGCCCGCGCGCCCGACCTTGCCGAGCAGGCGCACGTCGACGCCCGCGTCCGCGCGCTCCTTCAGGATGCGCAGCAGCGGCGTGTCGATCGCCTCCGTGTCGTAGATCCAGAGCGAGCGGCGGGCGGCCTTCAGGAGCTTCGTGAGCCGCGCGCGCGCGTTCAGCGGGCTGATGACGAGATCGGGCGCCGTGCCCTCGAAGGGCTGGCGCGCGGCGTCGGCCTCGAAGAGCCGGAGCGCCTCCGCGACGAGCCGGCGCTTGCGCGTGGCGACGGCCATGCTGCGCCGCTTGCCGACGTCCTGGCGCGTGAAGTTGAAGCCGAAGACGAAGAGCACCTGCTCGTCGACGATCAGCAGCTTGTCGTGGTAGCGGACGAGGTCGTCGGCCGTGCGCGAGACGGTGACGCCGCCGGCGAGCAGGCGCAGCTCGAGATCGCGCAGCTGCTTCTCGCCGGCGCGGTTCGTGTGCGCGATCAGCGCGTGCACCGCGACCCCGCGCGCGACGGTGTCTGCCAGCGCCTTCTCGATCTCGCGCAGGTTGCAGCGGAAGATCGTCACGTGGACGCACTTCTTCGCCTTGCGCAGCGCGCGCACCACCGCGCCGAGGCCGTCGTCGGGAAGCACGAGGAGATTCATCGCCCGCTCACTCCGCCTTCTTCTTCTCGTCCCACACGACGGCGATCTTGCCGGGCTCGCCGAACGACATGATCGCGGTCGCGAGGTCCTCGGTGCCGTTGTCGTAGGGCAGGCGCACGTCGTAGGAGATCTCGTCGCCCGAGATCGAGCGCAGGTCGTAGTGCGCGCGATGCCGCTCGAGCAGCGCCTCGAGCCGGCCGCGCAGCTCCTCCGGACTCGGCGCGCTGACGTTCAGCAGGAAGCGCTTGCGCGCCTTCGGCTCGAACGATTCCACCCACCAGAGGAAGCCGAGCAGGAAGGCCGTCGCGAAGGTCGCCACGAGGTAGAGCCCGACGCCGCAGGCGAGGCCGACGCCGAGGTTCGCGAGCATCACGCCGGCGTCCTTCGGGTCGTCGACCTTCGCGCGGTAGCGCACCAGGCTGGCGACGCCGACGATGCCGAAGGCGCGCGCCAGGCTCTGCCCGACGATCAGCATCACGACGGAGCCGACGATCGCGAGCAGGATCTGCGTCTGGATCACCGCCGCGTGGCGCGGCGGCGTGCCGCGTCGGCGCGGCCGGAAGGCGAGCGCGGCGCCGAGCAGCGCGGCGAGCGGCAGGCGCACCGCCGCCTCGAGCAGACCCGGGAGCTGATCGTGGAGACTGGGGATCGGGTCGTGCATCGCGTCCTGCAGGGCGGCGGTCTCCGCCGCGGACGCGGACACCGCGCACACGATCAACGCCAGCCAGACGAGCTTCCCGGCGATCCGCATGCGGCCCCTCAGGAGCGCGCGCGCTGCTCGAGCGCGAGCCCTTCCTCGATCCTTCGCTTGATCAGCGCCACGAAGGACGCCACCTCGGCGTCGTCGTAGCCGGCGGCGCGGAAGGCGTCGCGGAGCTGCCCGTCGCTCAGCTGCGCGAGGCGACGGCACGTCCACAGCACGTCCTCGACGTGGATGCCGCTGCCGACGCCCGGATTCAGGATGATCGGCTTGAAGTCGAACTCGACGTCGTCGCCCGAGACCGCCTTGATGAAGCGCTGCGAGGCGAAGTCGTCCGGGTCGCCCTGCGAGCCGAGGAAGAGGCCGACGGAGCGGCCGAACGACTGGCCGAGATCCTTCACGACGTAGACGTGCCGCGGGTGCTGTCCCTCGCGCTCGTAGCGCTTGTTGTTCGACGCCTTCACGTCCCAGTTGTTGATGAGGATGTTCATCACGATCAGGCCGTTCAGCTCGCGCGTGCCGAGGAACGGGTTCTCGCGCCAGCTCCAGATGCCGTCGCCCTTCCACTTCGGGTCCGTGTAGCGGAAGCGCGCCTCGGGCTGCGGTCCCGCCTCGGGGCCGTCGGCGATCCTCCACTCGCGCACGTGGTAGACGGGCGGCTGGTAGAAGCCGATCGCCCAGAGCAGGCGCGACGCCGCGACCTCCGTCTTCGCCTCGTGCCCGAACTTCGCATCCCAGCGGCGTCCGCTCGGATCCTCGACGTCGAAGTTGAGGCTCATGCCGCTGGTGTCCTTCTGGAGGAAGCGGTACGCGACGTCGGTGCGGGGCACGAGCTTCTGCCCGCCGACGCCGTAGAAGAGATCGCGCGACGGGATGTCGACGTCCGGCTCGACGAGCTCGTCGACCGAGCGCGGCTTCGGCGCCGGCGTGAACATGTCCCGCATCCACGACTTCGCGTCGTTCATACACGAAGTCGCTGAGATCGCAGCCGCCATCAACGGCAGGAGCCGCATCGCCCCACGGCAGTCCATGGCCCGTTGCAGGAGCAACGTCCGTGCCAGTTACGTCGTGGCACGCGCGCGGCGGCCTGGGGTTTGCACTTCACGCGAAGCCATGAAGTGGTGGGGTTCTTTCGGAAAGTCGTTGCAGGGCTGCGGGGCGCTCGCGCTCGTCGCTCTTCTCTCCGGCGCGTGCGTGCGCGCCCTCGCAGCCGAGCCTCCGCCTCGCGATGGCAAGGTCGCGGTGCAATTTGTTCAACGTGCACGTGATTACGTGAGCCTGCGAAATTCTGCGGTGGCCGGCGTTCCGCAGCTGGAGGAGACGTCTTCGCCCGTCGAGATCGGCGCGCGCGAGAAGCTGATCGCGAACGCGATCCGCGCGCAGCGCAAGACGGCGAAGCGCGGCGACGTGTTCGACGGCGCGGGCGCACAGATCCAGGCGCTCGTGCTCGCGGACTGGCAGGAGCGCCCCTACAAGGAGCGCGCCGCGCTCTGGAAGGAGATCCCGCGCGTCGAGGCGCCCGCGGTGAACGCGCCGTATCCCGCCGCCGTCCCGCTCGCGACCTTCCCGCCGCTCCTGCTCGCGCAGCTCCCCGTGCTGCCCGAGGAGATCGAGTACCGCTTCGCCGGTCCGCACCTGATCCTGCGCGACGTCGAAGCGAACCTGGTCGTGGACGTGCTGCCGAACGTGCTGTCGGATCCGGGCGCGCCACGTCTCGGCGCCGAAGCCAACCAATGAGCCTGCGGGCTCTGCACCGGCGCGCGGCGCTCGGGATCGCCGTGCTGCTCGCGGCGCTCGTCGCACCCGCGTGTCACCAGCAGGCGCTGCTGCTGCCCGCAGAGCTGCGCCACATCGTCGAGCTCCCGCTGGGCGAGAAATCGGTCCGCTTCGCGGTGATCGGCGACACCGGCAGCGGAGCCGCGCCGCAGTACGAGATCGCCGACCGCATGGTGGAGATCCACCAGAAGTTCCCGTTCGACTTCGTGATCATGATGGGCGACAACCTCTACGGCCTCGAGCGGCCGGTCGACTACCAGCGCAAATTCGAGCAGCCGTACAAGAAGCTGCTCGACGCGGGCGTCGAGTTCTACGCCTCGCTCGGCAACCACGACAACCCGAACCAGCGCTTCTACGAGCCCTTCCACATGGGCGGCGAGCGCTACTACACGTTCAAGAAGGGCGACGTGAAGTTCTTCGCCCTCGACAGCAACTACATGGACGAGACGCAGCTCGCGTGGCTGAAGAAGGAGCTCGCGAGCGGCGAGCCGTGGAAGATCGCCTTCTTCCACCATCCGCTGTACTCGTCCGGCGGCTTCCACGGCTCGGAGACGGGCCTGCGCGCGCTGCTCGAGCCGCTCTTCATCGAGCACGGCGTGCGCGTGGTGTTCTCGGGCCACGAGCACTTCTACGAGCGCATCAAGCCCCAGCAGGGCGTCTACTACTTCATCCAGGGCGCGTCGGCGCGGCTGCGCCGCGGCAACATCCTGAAGACCGACCTCACCGCCTTCGGCTACGACGACGACAACTCGTTCACCGTCGTCGAGATCGAGGACGACGAGTTCCACTTCGAGACGATCGCGCGCACGGGCGCGCTGCTCGACGCCGGCGAGATCGCGCGCAAGGACGAGCCCGACGAGCCGGTCATCGAGCCGACGAAGCCGGTGCGCCCGGGGCCCAAGCAGACGGCCGCGCCCCACACGGCGCACCCGACGCCGAACTAGGACTAGGCGTTGCCCGCGAGCGCCTTGACGCGGTCGTTCGCGATGGCGCCCTGCGCGGTCAGCAGGCTCCCGCGCGTGATCTCGTCCTGCATGTCGAGGTTGAGCTCGCCCTTCGGCGCGAGGTGCTTCAACAGGGTGACGAGGTTGCGCGCGTAGAGCTGGCTCGCATGCGTCGGCACGTCGCTCGGCAGGTTGCGCGCGGGGATGATGTGCACGCCGTGCGCGACGACTTCCTTCTCCGGATCGCAGAGCGCGCAGTTGCCGCCCTGCTCGGCCGCGAGATCGACGATCACCGAGCCGGCGCGCATGCCGCGCACGGCCGCCTCGTCGATCAGCACGGGCGCGCGCTGGCCGGGCACGAGCGCGGTCGTGACGACGACGTCGCTCTGCGCGAGCCGCTTGCCGAGCTCGCTGCGCTGGCGCGCGTAGAACTCCTCGGTCTGCGCCTTGGCGTAGCCGCCGGCGTCCTGCGCGTCCTTGGTGTCGAGGTTCAGCTCGACGAAGCGCGCGCCCAGGCTTTCGACCTGCTCGCGCACCGCGGGCCGCGTGTCGTAGGCCTCGATGATCGCGCCGAGGCGCTTCGCGGTGGCGATCGCCTGGAGACCGGCGACACCGGCGCCGATCACGAAGACGCGCGCCGGCTGGATCGTGCCGGCCGCCGTCACCATCATCGGGAAGATCTTCGGCAGCGAGAGCGCGCCGAGCAGCACGGCGCGGTAGCCGGCCAGATTGCTCTGCGACGAGAGCGCGTCCATCGCCTGCGCGCGCGTGATGCGCGGCACCAGCTCCATCGCGAACGACGTGACGCCCTGGCGCGCCAGGCGCACCGCCAGGCCGGGATCGTCGAGCGGGCGCAGGAAGCCGATCAGCAGGCCGCCGCTCTTCAGCTCCTCGACCTCGTGGCCGCCGGGCCGCTCGCGCGGCGCCTGCACCTTGACCACGATGTCGGCCGCGAAGACCGCGGCGCGCTCCGCCACGCGCGCGCCGGCTACGGTGTAGGCGGCGTCGTCGAAGCCCGCGGCGTTGCCCGCTCCCGCCTGGACGACCACCTGGAAGCCACCGCCGACGAGGGTCTTCACCGCCTCGGGGACCAGCGCGACGCGGCGCTCGCCCGGTGCTGTCTCGGCGGGGACTCCAACGATCACCGGGCGCTCCTCGGGCGAAGGCGGGGCACTATAAGCCGGTCGCTGGCGGGCTGCGAGCCCCGGCTAGACGGCCAGCTTCGCGACCTTCTCCGGCATCTTCCGCGCCACGCGCACGATCGGGATGCCCGTCTGGGTGTTGAGGTGCAGCTCGTGCACCGCGCGCGGCAGATCCTCGAAGGCGTAGATCTCGCGGTGGACGGTCGGCTTGAAGACCCTGCCGTAGAGCTCGGTCGCGGCGTTGCAGCCGTCGACCGTCTCGTAGTGCGTGTGGTCGAGCGTGATCTGGCGGACCGAGAGGTTCGCCGAGTTGTAGGTGCACTTGGTGTCGAGCTGCCAGCCCGCGCTGACGTTCACGCCGAGGCGCGCCAGGCACTGGACGCCCGCCGCATAGACGGGGCCGCGCAGCATGTCGCAGACGACGTGCGCGCCGACACCGCTCGTCATCTTCTTCACGTGCGAGTTGAACGCCTTGGCGTCGTCGGGCTTCGCGAAGCGGTTGAACTGCTTCTGGTCGATCGACTCGATGCCGAGGCCCTCGAGGTGCTTGCGCCGCTCCGGGCTGCCGGAGCAGAAGATCGCGCGGTGCCCCTCGTGCTGCGCGAGCATCAGGAAGAGCTCCGAGACGCCGCCGCCGAAGCCGAGCACGTTGATGCGCGCGACCTGCTCGCGCGTGACCTTCACGCGGAAGATGCCGATGGCGCGGCGCCAGAGGTGATACGCCGTCGGCGCGCGCAGCGGCAGCGCCGCGATCTCCCACAGGTTGAGCCCGCAGTCGAGCGGCGCGGGGATGACCTGCCACTCGCCGACGACGGCCTCCTCGCCGTACCAGCCGAGCGACTCGGGCTGGTCGTAGGCCCAGATGCGCAGCGGGAAGCCGTAGATGTCCGGCTCGCCGTTGCAGTGCGTGATGACGATGTCGCCGACCTTCGTCTTCTTCACGGCCGGACCGACGGCGATCACCTCGCCGAGCGCGCTGTTGCCCGGGAAGATCTTGCCGCCGCGCACTTCGGCGATGTTCTGCGTGTCGGCCAGCGCCGCGTGGTCGACGTTGTGCTCGACCGACACCGCCAGGATGCGGAGCTTCACGTCCGCCGGGCCGAGCGCGGGGAGCGCCACCTCGTCGAGCTGCACCACGCGCGAGATGTCGAACTTGGACATGTCGCCGCCGACGCGCTCGCGTTCCTTGGCGATGCTCTCGCTGCTGATCGAGTACGCCTGCGGCATGTCCGCCTCCGTCCGAAAGAAAGGGGCCCCTTGTAGCATGCGCGCCGCGCCGGACGCAATTTCCCCGGCCGTGCCGTCGCTGCGACCTGCGGATCTCGTCCGGCGCCTGGGGCCGCACCCGTGCGTGCGGGCCGGGCTGGACCTCTCGCGCGATGCCGATCTGCTGCGCTGGCTCGCGTTGGCGTTGCTCCTCTCGTCGACGGATGAGCCGCGCGCGCTGGCGGCGCTCGCCGCGCTGCCGGAGCCGCTCGCCGGCGCGGACGTCGCCGACGTCGCCGCGCGGCTGACGCGCGAGCGCATCGCGCGGTCCGAGGCCGTCGCCGCGAGCCTCGTGCGCGCCGCGCGCGCCATGGCCGAGCGCTGGGACGGATCCTTCGCGCGCCTGGCCGCCGAGGCGGACGATCTCGAGACGCTCGGCTCGCGCCTCGCGGCGCTGGCGCCGGGCGTCGGACGCGCGACGGTGCTGCGCTTCCTGCGCCCGCTGCGCGATCAGCAGGGCGGCGCGCGCGAGGTGCCGCTCGCGCCGGCCGCGCGCGCGGCCGCGCTCCACCTCGGCTGGATCGACGCGAGCGACGACGAGGAGGGCGAGCCGGTGTCGCTGCGCGCGCACATCGCGCGCGAAGACGCCGCGCCGCCCTTCGCCGACGTCGAGGCCGCGCTCGAGCGCCTCGGCGCGGCGTCGTGTCTGCGCGGGCGCGTGAAGAGCTGTCCCCTCGGCGCGGAGTGTCCGAAGCGCGCCGACTGATCGCGCTGTGCACTGGCTCGCTCATGCTGGCGGCGTTACCCGTGGCCAGCCCGGACGGGCGCCTCATGGCCGCCGGCGGCTCCTGACGACACGGCCCACGCGATCCACTATTTTTCGCGACCCCCATGCGCATCATCCGCCGTCAGACCGGCCACTTCCTCGAAGACTTCCGCCCGGGCCAGCTGTTCCGCCACAAGGGCGGCAAGACCGTCACCGAGGGCCTCTTCACCACCTTCACCGAGTTCGCGATGACGGCGAACCCGCTGGCGAAGAACGCCCGCTATGCGCGCGCGTACGGCTTCGAGGGCCTCCTCTGCCCGCCCG
>DASUFZ010000149.1:0-8836 GCA_036274295.1 Myxococcota bacterium | reverse complement strand
GCTGCAGTCGTCGTCGGTGGGGCCTCGGGCATGGCGAAGGCCACGGCCGAGATGCTGGTGCGCGAAGGCGCGCAGGTCTCGATCCTCGACCTGCCGAAGTCGAAGGGCGCCGAGGTCGCGAAGGAGCTCGGCGGCAGCTTCCACCCCTGCGACGTCACGGATTTCGCGGGCACCGAGGCGGCGCTCGCCGCGGCCTGCGACGAGCTCGGCGCGCTCCACTTCCTCTGCAACACCGCCGGCGGCGGCATCGTGAAGCGCACCTTGTCGAAGGAAGGCCCGCACCCGCTCGACGACTTCCGCCGCGTGATCGATCTCAACCTCGTGGCCACCTTCAACATCGCGCGCCTGGCCGCGGAGCGGATGAGCCGCAACGAGCCCGACGAGAACGGCGAGCGCGGCGTCCTCCTCCACACCGCGTCGATCGCCGCCTTCGAGGGCCAGATCGGCCAGGTGGCCTACACCGCGGCGAAGGCGGGCATCGCCGGCATGAGCCTGACGATGGCGCGCGAGCTCGGCAGCCTCGGCATCCGCGTCGTGACGATCGCGCCGAGCCTCTTCGCGACGGGCCTCACCAAGGGCATCCCCGACGCGATGGCGGCGCAGCTGACCAAGGACGCCGCCTTCCCCAAGCGGCTCGGGCTGCCCGAAGAGTACGCGCGGCTCGCGCAGGCGATCTTCGAGACGCCGATGCTGAACGGCACCACGATCCGGCTCGACGGCGGCCAGCGCTTCGCGCCGAAGTAGCTGAGCCGCTTCGCGCCGAAGTCGCGCCGCCGCTGCGGCTCAGCGCCCGTAGCGCGTGGACTCGGCGAGGTCCGCCGCCTCGCGCATGAGGCGGAGGACGACAGGGCCGAAGGCCTGGAGCTTCTCGTCGGCGCCCGCGCGCTGGAAGCCTTGCTCGAGCACGATCGCGAGCTTCCAGCGGGCGAGGACGACGTAGTAGTCGATGTCGTCGACCTGACGCCCGGACGCGTCGGCATAGTGCGCGAGCAGCTCGTCGCGCGAGGGCATGCCTCGCATGTCGACGTAGCTCGCGCCCGACGTGTCGGCGGCCGACGTGTCGTCGGGCCAGCTCTGGACGACCCAGCCGAGATCGAGCTTCGGATCGCCGACCGTTCCCATCTCCCAGTCGACGATGGCGGCGAGCTGCGCCGGCGCGCCGTGGCGGTACATCACGTTCGCGAACTGGTAGTCGCCGTGCATCAGGCCGGGCACGAAATCGAGCGGACGGCGGTGACGCAGCCAGCTGGCGGCCTCGTCGAAGCCGGGCAGATCGCGGCCGCGGATGCGCGCCAGAAAGCCGGACCAGCGCTCGACCTGCCGCTCGTGGAAGCCATCGGGACGGCCGAGGTCCGCGAGACCTCGCGCGCGCCAGTCGACGTGGCCGAGCAGCGCGATGCCCTCGACGAGCTGGTACGCGAGACCCTTGCGCGCCTCGAGGTCCAGGTCGAAGGGCGCCGGCCATGCGCCGCCCGTCAGGTTCATCGGCGACCAGCCGTCGACGAACCCCATCAGGTAGAACGCACGTCCGAGCACCGAGGTGTCGGCGCACGCAGCGATCGCGGGCGTGTGCGGGACGTCGGTGCCGTCGAGCGCCTGGAGGATGCGCCACTCGCGCAGGATGCCTGCGTCGCGGCTCTGCGGCGCCGTCGGCGGCGGGATGCGCAGCGCTCCGTGCAGAGGGCCGCGCCGGATCTCGTAGATCTCGTTCTGCGCGCCGCCCGCGATGCAGCGCTGCTCGAGGCGCTCGCCGCGTCCCGCGAGTCCCTCGTCGTCCAGCCAGCGGGCGAGACGCGCGACGTCGATCACGCGTGCGCGCTCGCTCTCAGGTCCTGCCCATCAGCACCTTCGCCATCATCGTCGCGTTCGGGAACGAGCCCGTGATGCCGGAGTGCATGTAGCCGGCGTCCGAGATGAGCGTGATGCCGTTGATGCCGGACGCGGCGTCGCTGCACAGGAAGAGCAGCGGATACGCCTGCTCGAGCGGCGTCGACGCCTCGATGCCCAGCTCCTTGCGGTAGTCCGCGCCGAAGCCGAGCCACATCTCCTTGTTCGCCTGCGCCAGCGGCGTGTCGGTCGGGCCGGGGCAGATCGCGTTGATGCGGATGCCGCGCTTCAGCATCGAGAACGCCTCGCCGGCCACGTAGGCGCAGACGGCCTGCTTCATCCAGTAGTAGTTGGCCTTCTCGTTCTTCTGCGCCCACTCGGCGGCGCGGTCGAAATCGCGCATCTCGAGCAGCGGCTTCAGCTCCGGGAGTCCCTTCTCCCAGCCGAGGCCCGCCGCCGACGAGATGAAGCCGATCGCCGAGCCGCGCGGGAGCATGTTCCGCTCCAGCATGCGGTCGATCATGTGCCGGTGGCCGATGAAGTTGATGCGCTCGATGCCGGGCGTCCCGTCGGCCACGCCGGCGCACGAGAGCAGCGCGTGCACGGGCCCGCCGCACTCGTCCACCGCGTTCTCGATCGACTTCTTGTCCGCGAGGTTCAGCTTGATGACCTTGACGCCGCCGAGCGTCACCGGCGCGTAGTCCATCACCACGACGTCGGCGCCGGCGTCGAGCGCGAGCTCCGCCGCCGCGCGGCCCATGCCGGTGGCGCCGCCCACGACGACGACGCGCTTGCCGTCGAATCGGAATGCATCGAAGAGCGACATGTGATTCTCCTTGCCGCGGCGACGCCGCGGGCGTTCAAGCCTGGATCTGCGCGGGCAGGGTCTTCCAGCCGCGCACCGACGAGGTATGGGCCATGACGGCCGCCGAGCGATCGATCTCCCAGTCGGGCCAGCGCTTCAGCACTTCCTCGAGCGCGATCACGCCCTCGAGGCGCGCGAGGCTCGCGCCGAGACAGAAGTGGATGCCGTAGCCGAAGCTCAGATGGCGCACGTTCCTGCGCCGCACGTCGAGGCGGTCGGCGTCGGGGAACTCGCGCTCGTCGCGATTCGCCGCGCCGTTCAGGAGCAGCAGCGCCTCGCCCTCGCGCACGCGCGTCCCGTAGAGCTCGACGTCGTGCATGACGTAGCGGGCCTGCACCGGCGACGGCGCCTCGTAGCGGAGGATCTCCTCGATCGCATTCGGAACCAGACCGGGATCCGCGGCGAGTAGTCGGCGCTGGTCGGGGAAGCGGTCGAGCACGTCGCCGGTCCAGCCGATCAGGCGCGTCGTCGTCTCGTTGCCGGCGCCGGCGAGCAGCCCGATGTAGCCGAGCAGCTCGTCGTCGCGCAGCGTGCGCTCCACGCCCTCGTCCTCGAAGCGCGCGTTGATGAGCTCGGTCATCAGGTCGTCGGACGGGTTCTTGCGGCGCCAGGCGATGTACTCCGAATAGCGTTGCGCCGGAAACACCTGCGCACCTGCGTCGCTGCCGACGGCGCTCTTGCCGTCCTCGAGATTCAGCCCGGCGTCGATGCTGTCGCGCAGCGCCTCCTGATCCTCGTCGGGAATCCCGAGCAGCATGCCGATCACGCGCATCGGCATCTGCGAGCCGAGGTCCGCGATGAAGTCGAAGCGCCGGCTTCCCACCAGCGGATCCAGGCTCCGCGCGCAGAACTCGCGCACCTGGGGCTCGAGCTCGGCGATGCGGCGCGGGGTGAACAGGCGCGCCAGCAGCGCGCGGTGCGCATCGTGCAGCGGCGGGTCCTCGAAGAGGATGATGCCGGGGGGGAACTTGATGGCGCTGCGCATCAGCTCGAGCACGGTGCCGCGCGCGGAGCTGTAGGTGCGCCAGTCGGCGAGCGCGGCGGACACGTCCTCGAAGCGGGAGAGCGCCCAGAAGTCGTGCTTGTCGTTCCGGTACAGCGGCGCTTCGTCGCGCAGGCGCCGCCAGACGGGATGCGGATCGACGTGGATCGCGAAGTCGTACGGGTCGTAGGAGAGGTCGGGCGTGTTCTCGCTCATACGCTCTTCGGCGAAATATGATATTTGAAATTCGCGTGCGAGAGACTCACGACCTCGGGACTCCCTTCCTGCGCTTCGAGCGCGAAGGCCACCTCGCCTGGTGCACGATCGACCGGCCAGGCTCGCGCAACGCGCTCTCCGCCGCGATGTACTTCGGTGTGAAGCGCGCCGTGCAGATCGTGAACGGCCTCGCCGAGCCGACGGCGCTGCTGATCACCGGCACTGGCGATGTCTTCGCGCCGGGCGGCGAGCTGCGCGGCCGGGTCGAGGATCCGAACCCCGTGCTCGAGCAGCTCGGCACCGCCGAGGTGCTGCCGTTCGAGGCGCTGCGCAACAGCTTCGCGCCGGTCGTCTCCGCCGTGAACGGCCTCTGCCAGGGCGGCGGCCTCCTGATCGCGATGCTCTCCGACGTTGCCGTCGCCAGCGAGCGCGCCACCTTCCGCGCGCCGGAGCTGCTGCGCGGCATCGCCGACACGGGCTACGCCGCCTACCTCCCGGCGCACATCGGCGTCGCGAACGCGCGCGACCTGCTGCTGACCGGCCGCACGCTCGACGCGGAGGAGGCGCGGCGCATGGGCCTCGTCGCGCGCGTCGTCCCGCACGAGCGGCTGCGCGAGGAGGCCATCGCGGTCGCCGAGAGCATCCTGCGCACGGCGCCCGAGGCGCGCATGCACGTGAAGCGCATCCTCAACGAGCGCTACGGACACGTGGACCGCATGAGCATGGACTGGTCGATCTTCCGCGGCTCCGAGGCGCGCGAGGGCATGCGCGCCTTCGCGGAGAAGCGCTCCCCCGACTGGATCCCGAAGGCGCTCCAGAGCGGCAAGCGCCTGTAGCGCCTCGCGTGCCCGCTCATCGCGAGAGGATGGACACGCCCGCGACGCCCGGCGCGCCGTAGAGCTGCGTGTAGCCGACGCGCGGATTGCCCGGCACCTGGCGCTCGCCCGCCTGGCCGCGCAGCTGCAGCACGATCTCGTGGACCTGGCGCAGCCCCGACGCGCCGATCGGCTCGCCGTTCGCGATCAGACCGCCGTCGGTGTTGACGGGCAGCCGCCCGCCGATCTCGAGCTCGCCCTTCGCGACGAGCGACTCCTGCTCGCCGTCCTTGCAGAAGCCGTTCTCGGCGAGGTGGATCACCTCGGCACCGGCGTCGGTGTCCTGGAGCTGGATCACGTCGACGTCCTCGGGGCCGATACCGGCGGTCTCGTAGGCCGCGCGCGAGACGTCGACGGTCGGGCCCGCCGCCTCCTCGATCGGCAGCCACGGGCTGTGCACCTCGAAGGCGCCGAGCCGCCGCGTCCGCACCGCGCTGGCGCGCAGGAAGATCGGCGTGTCGGTGTAGCGGTGCGCGCGATCGGCGCGGCACAGCACGACGGCCGCGGCGCCCTCGTCGGGCGCGCAGAACATGTACTGCGTCAGCGGATGGTTCAGCATGCGCGAGCCGAGGATCTCCGCCTCGGAGAGCGGCTTGCGCCGGAAGGCGTTCGGGTTGCGCGCGCCGTTGCGGTAGTTCTTCGCCGCGACCCGGGCCAGGGTCGCCGGCGTGATGCCGTGATCGTGCATGTACTTGTTGATCTTCATGCCGAAGAACTTCGTGGTGACGAAGTGGCCGAGCTCGCCGTACCACGAGGGGCACGCGTACAGGCGCGGATCCGCGCTGAACGCGCCGGGCAGGTGCTTGTCCATGCCGACGGCGAGGCCGAGCTCGTGCTCGCCGAGCCGGATCGTGTTGGCCGCGAGCGTGAGCACGCTCGCCGCCGTCGCGCAGCCGTTGTAGACGTTGTTGAAGGGGATCCCGGTCAGCCCCATCAGCGCGACGACGGCATCCGGGTTGTCGATCTCGTAGCTGCCGCCGAACGCGAACTGGATGTCGCGCCACTCGACGTCCGCATCCGCGAGCGCCTTGCGGATCGCGATCGCGCCCATCTCGATGCCGGTCACGCCCGCGAAGCGGCCGAACGGATGCAGCCCCACGCCCACGATCGCCACGTCCACCACGGGTCAATCCTTCTCTACGACGCGGGCCGGAAGGCGAACGAGACGACCTCGTTGCCGTCGGCGTCGCTGCGGAACGGCACGAGCACGAGCTCCATCTCCATACCGATCTCGAGGCCGGTCGCCTGCGTGAGGCGCGTCTCGACCTTCACGTCGTCGCCGAGCTGCACGTAGCCGATCCCGTACGGCACGAACGCTTCGCCGGTCGGGCCCGTGTACGGCGGCGCGGGCGGGGCGAACTCCTGCGTCGTCCAGGCCCACAGGCGGCCGCGCCGCGGCAGCAGGTGCTGCGCCATGCCCGTCGACGCGCAGCGCGGACACGAGTCCTGCGCGGGGAACGTGACGATCGCGCACGCGCCGCAGCGGCTGCCGATCAGCCGGGGATCGTCGGAAGGCCAGGTGAAGACGCCTTCGGCCACGGGCACGCGAGGCATGCGCTGCACTCCGCTCGTCGGGGAACCTGATTCTCACAAGGAGAGAGTGCGATTGCAAGCGGCGGCTGGCACAATCGCCGCCCGTGGCACGTACGAACGGTTCGAGCGGGCGCGCGCTGCGCATCGCGATCATCGGGGCCGGCCCCGGCGGTCTGTGCATGGGCATCCGCCTGAAGGGCGCGGGCATCGAGAGCTTCGAGATCCTCGAGAAGGCCGCGGGCGTCGGCGGCACCTGGCACCACAACCGCTACCCCGGCTGCGCCTGCGACGTCCCGTCGCACCTCTACTCGTTCTCGTTCGAGCCGAAGCGCGACTGGTCGCGCCCCTACGCGCCGCAGCCGGAGATCCTCGCCTACCTCGAGCACGTCGCAGAGAAGTACGGGCTGCTCGCGCACTGCCGCTTCGGCGACGCGGTGGAGCGCGCGCGCTGGGACGAGGCGCACGCGCACTGGACCCTCGAGCTCGCGTCGGGCCGCAGCCTCGAAGCCGACGTCGTGGTCAGCGCGCTCGGCCTCTTCAACGACGTCGCGGTGCCGGACCTCCCCGGCCTCGACGCCTTCGCCGGCACCCTCTTCCACTCCGCGCGCTGGAAGCGCGATCACGATCTCGCCGGCGAGACCGTCGGCGTGATCGGCAGCGCGGCGAGCGCCGTGCAGCTCGTGCCGGAGATCGTGAAGCAGGCGGGCCACGTCCACCTGTTCCAGCGCACGCCGAACTGGGTCGGGCCGAAGGAGGACACGCCCTACACCGACGAGCAGCTGGAGCGCTTCCGCGCCGATCCCGCGTTCGCGCAGGCCGTGCGCGAGCAGATCTTCGAGGGCTTCGGCGGGCCGGGCCTCTTCGAGCGCGTGCGACCCGACATGGAGGCGGCGTGCCTCGCCGCCATGGCGGTCGTGAAGGATCCGGCGCTGCGCGCGCGGCTGCTGCCCGATCATCCGTGGGGCTGCAAGCGCCCGCTCTTCTCGAACGACTACTACCCCGCGTTCAACCGGCCGAACCTCGAGCTCGTCAGCGAGCGCATCGAGCGCGTCACGCCGACGGGAATCCGCACGCGCGACGGCCGCGAGCGCCGGCTCGACACCCTGATCCTCGCCACCGGCTTCGCGACGACGAAGTTCCTGTCGGCGATCGACGTCCGCGGCCGCGGCGGCCTCTCGATCGCCGACGCCTGGAAGGACGGCGCGCAGGCCTACAAGGGCGTCACCACGGCGGGCTTCCCGAACCTCTTCATGCTCTACGGACCGAACACCAACTCCGACTCGATCCTCATGATGCTCGAGTACCAGGCGGACCACGTGCTCCGTCAGATCCAGCGCATCGCGCGCGAGGGGCTCGCCTGGATCGACGTCCGGCCGGACGCGATGGCGGCCTACAACGACGCGATCCAGCGCGAGATCGCAAAGGTCGAGCTGTGGCAGGCGGGCTGCACCGACTACTACCGCGCGCCGAGCGGCCGCAACGTGACCCAGTGGCCGGACTCGATGCCGGCGATGGAACGCGCCCTCGCCTCTCTCGACCCGGAGGCGTACGAGGTGGCGCCGGCGTAGCCGCTCAGGCGTCCGCGGCGAAGTCGAAGTCCGCGAGCATCGCCTGGAAGCGGCCCTCGACGAGCGCGCGCGTCTGCGGATGCGTGATCACGTGGAAGCGGTTCGCGCGGATCGCGCGGATCACGATCGGTCCGACGTCCTCTGCGGGCATCACCTTGACGGGAGGCGGGGGGGCGCTGGCGCTGGCGCCGCCGCCGCCCGCAGCAGCGAGGCTCGGCGCCGCCTGTGCGCCGAATGCGGGCGGGCGATTGTCCGCGGACGTCCCCATCAGGTTCGAGGCGACGACACCCGGGCACAGCACGGAGACGCCGATGCCCTCGCTCGCGAGCTCCGCCCGCAGCATCTCGCTGTAGCCCACGCACGCGTACTTCGATGCGATGTACGCGCCGATCGGGGCGCGCACGTCGGAGACCAGCCCTCCGAGCGACGCCGTGGTCAGGATGTGCGCGTCCGGCGCGCGCTCGCGCAGCGCCGGCAGGAAGGCGCAGACCGTCTTGACGGTGCCGAGCACGTTCACGGAGAGCGTGTACTCCCAGTCTCCGATCGTGTGGGCCGCGAGCGGCGCGACGCGCGCGAGCACGCCCGCATTCGCGCACAGAAGGTTCACGCCGCCTGCGCGCATGACGATCTGCTTCACCGCCGCCTCGAGCGACGCGACGGAGGTGACGTCGACCGCGATCGCGAAGGCGCGTCCGCCCGCCGCCTCGATCTCGGACGCCACCGCCTCGGCCCGCGACGCCTGGACGTCCAGGACCGCGACCGTCATGCCCTCGGCGCCGAAGGTTCGCGCGATGCCGCGCCCGATCCCGCTACCGCCCCCCGTCACGACGGCGACGCGGCCGTTCAGATCGCGCATCGCCAAGGCTCAGTCCTTCTTCCACAGCTCGGGATCGTCCCACGCGCGATCGAGCGGCTGCTGGCCGCCGCCGAACGGCGTGAACTGCGTCATGCCGAGGACTTCCATGGTCTG
>DASUFZ010000148.1:0-5522 GCA_036274295.1 Myxococcota bacterium | reverse complement strand
CGGCGGCCAGGACCCGGCTTCGCGCTTCCGCCATCGGCCGCCGCGCGCAGCGAGGCGCAGCCGAGCGGAGCACAAAACGGCGCGATGGAGCGCGCCGCAGGCGCGCGGGTCGCCGCAAGCGGCGGCCAGGACCCGGCTTCGCGCTTCCGCCATCGGCCGCCGCGCGCAGCGAGGCGCAGCCGAGCGGAGCACAAAACGGCGCGATGGTTGAGCGCGCCGCAGGCGCGCGGGTCGCCGCAAGCGGGGGCGCCGCGACGCATCCAAGATGGCGCTGCGCGCTTTCCCCAGGCGCCCCCGCGCGCAGCGAGGCGAGCGGAGCGAGCCGAGCGGAGCAAGTCAGGGGGGCGCCCGGGGCGGAACAACGCTCCGCCCCGGACGCCCGTGTCCCGTTCGCAGGCCGCGCGCCCTCGCGCCGGGCGCACGGCGACGCCGATGCCCCCCGTGTTGCCCCGCGGGCTTCCCGACGCGAGCTCCAACGCGCCGGTGCGTCCGCAGGACAGGAGCATCGGCAACACCGACGAACGGGACCGATGCGAAACGCAGTCTACGCCCGTCGGCGCGCGGCGATCAATCGAAAATCTGCCCCTCGAACGAGTGTTCATGTGACGATGCGCACGCTTCGAGAGCGCGGGATTCCCGCACGGGATCCGTACAGTTGTCGAACGACTTGCCGGACCACGCGATTGCGAGCCGCTGACGCGCCGGTTAAAGAATCCCGACGGGTCCGCGTTTGCTCTACGGAGGACACCACCCCCATGGCCTTCGAGCGAGACGACCTCGACGAGAGCTACTTCGACACGCGCCCGCGCGGCACGGAGGGCTTCGATTCGCGCATGCTGCGCGAGCCGCTCACCGTCCTGCCGACGCAGCGCCCGATCACCCTGTCGCCCGACGACACGGTGACCGAGGCGATCCGCACCATGCAGCGCGAGCACCGCGGCTGCGTGCTCGTCACCGACGACGGCACCGCGCGCTCCAAGCTGACGGGCATCTTCACCGAGCGCGACGTGCTCTTCCGCATCGTCGATCGCGGGCGCAACCCGGCGTCCCTGCCGATCGGCGAGGTGATGACGCCCGATCCGGATTCGCTCTCCGTCCACGCGACGGTGGCGTACGTGCTGA
Source organism: Myxococcota bacterium (assembly GCA_036274295.1). Taxonomy (GTDB): domain Bacteria; phylum Myxococcota_A; class UBA9160; order UBA9160; family SMWR01; genus DASUFZ01. The sequence goes on along the minus strand of DASUFZ010000148.1, from coordinate 4,400 downwards.
ACAAGATGTCGGTCGGCGGCTTCCGCCACGTGCCGGTCGTCGACGACGACCACCGTCCCTACGGCGTCATCTCCGTGCGCGACGTCGTCGCCTTCCTGGTCGACGCGTTCCCGCGCGAGGTGCTGAACCTGCCGACGGAGGCCGGCGAGCCGCAGACGCGCTCGCGCGAAGGCGCCTAGCAAGCCGAAAACGGGTTTGCGCTTCACCCACCTCGGCATCTGCGTCTCGGATCTCGGGCGCTCGCTCGCGTTCTACCGCGACGCGCTCGGCTTCGCGGTCGAGAGCGAGCTCTCCGTCGACGGCGAGCCGTCGGAGACCCTGCTGCGCCTCCGCCCCGTGAAGCTGCGCGCCGTGTACCTCGTGCGCGACGGCGTGCGCATCGAGCTGCTCCACTACGCGTCGCCCGGCCACGCGGGCGACGGCTCGCCGCGCGCGATGAACCAGCTCGGGCTCACGCACCTCTCGTTCCGCGTCGACGACCTGGCGGCCGCTGCCGCGCGGCTCGAGACGCACGGCGCGCGCGTGCTGGGCGACACGCGCATCGACAACGAGCAGCTGCGCGCGAAGGCGGTCTTCGCGACCGATCCCGACGGCACCCTGATCGAGCTGGTCGAGACGCGGCCACGCCAGGCCTGAGACGAGGGTGGCCCGGCGCGATCCGCAGGTGCGCATCGCCGACGTGCCGGAGGCGCACGCGCGTGAGGCGGCCGGAATCCTCGCGCGAGCCTTTCGCGACAACCCGCTCCACGTGGCCGTGCTCGGGCCCGACCCCGCGAAGCGCCTGCGCGCGAACGAGCGCAGCATGCGCGAGCTGGTGCCGATCGCGCGTCGCGCGGGCCTGGCGATCGAGGCGCGCGACGGCGCGCGGGGCGCGGGCGTCCTGCTCGCCGCGCCGCCCCACGGCTACCCCTTCCCGCCGCCGCCGCTTCCCTCCCTGCTGCGCGCCTGGCTCCTCCAGGGGCCGCGCGTGCGCGCGCGTTGGCTGCGCATCTTCAGGCATCTGGACGCGCGCCACCCGCGCACGCCCCACTGGTACGTCGCGGCGCTCGGCGTCGACCCGCCGCTCCAGCGCCGCGGCTTCGGCCGCGCGCTGATCGCCGCGCTCTGCGCGCGCGCCGCCGCCGACGGCGTCTTCGCCTGGCTCGAGACCGACCGGGCGGAGAACGCGGCCTTCTACGAGAGCGAGGGGTTCGCGGTGGTGGAGGAGTCGACCTGCCTCGGCGTACGCCTGTGGCACATGAGGTGGGACGCGCCCTAGGCCGCGCCGCCTCCCGCGCTCGCGTACACTGCGGACGGGCTGGAGGGAGGTCTCGAATGTTCGGTCGCCGACCCGACGCGACGCTCGCGAACGTGCCGCCGATGCGCCGCATCATGCCGTTCATCTCGCCGCGCCGGAACGACTCGGTCTTCCACCTGGCGCAGGACTTCGATCTCGAGCCGGCCTTCGAGTTCCTGGAGAAGCACAACCGCGAGCGGCCGCCGGATCGGCCGATCACGCTCTTCCACCTGCTGCTGCGCGCGTGCGCGCAGGCGCTCGTGCTGCGGCCGGGCGTGAACCGCTTCGTGAAGGGCGGGCGCCTCTGGCAGAAGCACGACGCCTGGATGACGTTCTCCGCGCTGCGGGAGATCGCCGACGGCGCGCGCATGATCACGATCAAGCGCCGCTTCGAGGCCGAGAGCGAGTCGCTCGACGAGATGGTGGACGCGATCTACGGGAAGCTGCGCCCCGCGCGCGCGGGCGTGCAGTCGACCGCCGACAAGGAGACGAACCTGCTGCTTCGGCTGCCGGTCTTCCTGACGTCGCTGCTCGTGCGCGGCGCCGACTGGCTCGATCACTTCGGCCTGCTGCCGCGCGCCATGATCGACAGCGATCCCCTCTACTGCTCGATCTTCTTCGGCAACATCGGCTCGGTCGGCCACCCGGCGGGCTGGCACCATCTGTGGGAGCACGGCACCTGCTCGATCTTCTGCGTGGTCGGCAAGATCGACACGCGCCCGGACGGACGCCGCGGCATGACGGTCTGCTGGACCTACGACGAGCGCGTCGAGGACGGCATCTACTCCGCCGTCACGCTCGCCGGCATCCAGGCGCGCCTCGAGAAGCCGGAGCTGCTGCTGCTGCGCACGGGTGAGCTCGCGAGCCGCCGCGCCTAGGTGGAGTCCGCAGTCCCGACCCGCCCCGCGCCGCTGCGAGCGGACGACGGACGCCTGCTGCGCGGACGCAAGAGCCGCGCGCGCATCCGCGAGGCGGCGCGCTCGCTCTTCCGCGAGCGCGGCTTCGATCACGCCACCTTGCGCGAGATCGCGCGGCGCGCCGGCATGGGCGCCTCCTCGATCTACCGCCACGTGCGCACGAAGCACGAGCTGCTGGTGCTCGAGCTGGCCGAGCTCCAGGAGGAGGCGTGGACGCGCTTCCGCAAGAGCGACGACCGCGATCTCCCCACGCGCGACCGCATCCGCCGCTTCTTCGAGATCCAGCACGCGCTGCTCGCGTCCGACGCGGATCTCACGGTGATCGCGCTGCGCGCGGCGACCTACCCCGAGGCGCCGGTCGCGCGCCGCGCGCTCGCGCTCCAGGACCGCACGATCGGCCTGCTCGCGGAGATCCTCCAGACGGGCCGACGCCGCGATCTCGCGCCGGACGTCGACGTCCTCTCGGCCGCGCGCGCGCTGGTGCACATCTCGACGGGCGCGCGCATCGCCTGGGCCAACGGGCTCGCCTCCGAGGACGTCTGCCGCCGCTCGATCGATCAGAGCGTCGACCTGCTCTTCCGCGGCATCGCCCGAGCTTGACCTCTTCCTGCGTCTGCACCCAGAATCGGGGGCCAGCGGAGGACCCATGGCCCAGGATCCCCTTGCCGCCATCGCGGCCCGCGTCCCCGACAAGCTCGCGCTGATCGAGGACCGCCCCGGCGCGCCCGTGCTCCAGTGGAGCTTCGCGGAGCTGAACGCCGAGGTGAACCGACTCGCCAACGCGTTGCGCGCCGACGGGATCGGCCACGGCACGAAGGTCGTCTGGTGCGGCATGAACTCCTTCGGCGTCGTGCGCATGATGAACGCCGCGCGCAAGCTCGCCGCCACCGCCGTCCCGCTGAACTACCGGCTCACGCCCGACGAAGCGGCCTTCGTGGTGGACGACTGCGACGCCGAGCTCGTCTGGGTCGACGCCGAGTCCGCCGCGCTGATCACCGAGATCCGCCCGCGCACGCCGAAGCTACGCCGCATCGTCGTGTACGGCGGCGCCGCGCCGCCGGGAACGATCTCAGCCGACGACTTCCTCGCGAGCGCGAGCGACGCCGAGCCGGGCGCGGCGTCGGCCGAGGGCCCCTCCGCGACCATGATCTACACGTCCGGCACGACGGGGAAGCCGAAGGGCGCGCTGCGCCGCGGCATCGCCGACCCGGATCAGCTGCGCAAGCTCGTCGCGCACATCGGCTACGTGCCGGACGACGTGTATCTCACGACGGGCCCGCTCTATCACTCGGGGCCGGGCGGCTTCATGGGCGTCTCGCAGCTCTTGTCCAACACCGTGGTGCTCCAGCGCCGCTTCGATCCCGAGGACTGGCTGCGGCTCGTCGACCGCTACCGCGTCAGCACGACGTTCTCGGCGCCGACGCCGATCCGCATGGTGTGCAACCTCCCCGAAGAGAAGCGGCGCCCCTACGACGTCAGCTCGATGCGGCGCATGATCGCGAACGCGGCGCCGTGGTCGTACGCGCTGAAGGAGCTCTACCTCGGCATCTTCCCCGAGGACTCGCTCTTCGAGGTCTACGGCTCGACGGAGCTCGGCGTCAACACGGTGCTCCGCCCCGAGGACCAGCGGCGCAAGAAGGGCTCGTGCGGGAAGCCGTCGCCGGGCGTGCAGATCGCGCTCTTCGACGAAGAAGGGCGCCTCGTCGAGAAGCCGCACGTGCCGGGCGAGCTCTTCGTGCGGAGCCCCTCCGTCTTCGACACCTACTACAAGAACCAGGAAAAGTTCGAGGCGGACCGCCGCGACGGCTGGCAGACCGTCGGCGACGTCGCCTACTTCGACGAAGAGGGCTTCTACTACATCTGCGACCGCAAGAAGGACATGATCATCTCCGGCGGCATGAACATCTATCCCGCGGAGATCGAGGCCGCGCTCGAGCATCACCCGTCGGTGCTCGACGTCGCCGTCTTCGGCATCCCGTCCGAGGAGTGGGGCGAGAGCGTGCACGCGGTGGTGGTGGCGCAGCCGGGCTCGGCGCTCTCCGCCGAGGGCGTGATGGACTTCGCGCGCAAGCACCTCGCCAGCTACAAGGTCCCGCGCTCGGTCTCGTTCCTCGACGAGCTGCCGCGCACCGGCTCGGGAAAGATCCTGAAGCGCAACCTGCGCGAGCCCTTCTGGCAGGGGAGGACGAGCCGGGTGTGAGGCGCGC
>DASUFZ010000147.1:0-6868 GCA_036274295.1 Myxococcota bacterium | reverse complement strand
TGGTCGCGGCGCTCGAGAGCCAGGTGGCGCTGATCCAGGGCCAGGTGAACGCGGCCGCGAGCGCCACCGCGCTCGCGCAGGCACGGGTCGACGCATTCCCGGACGTCTCCGGGTCGATCGAGCCGATCGTCACGGTGATCCTCGAGAACGGCGTCGCCTCGGGCCACGTCGACGCGAGCTACAACGGCGTGCCGCTCGGCGGCGGCACGGTGCGCCTCAGCTCGCCGGCCGAGGCGTGCGTCGAGATCCCGGGCCAGGGAACCTTGTGCACGCCGCTCTAGGTGACTCCGCTCGCCTGGGCTCGCTGCGCGCGGCGGCGTTGGAGCCGGACACGGTCCGGGCCTTCGCCGCCGCTTGCGGCGACCCGCGCGCCTTCGGCGCGCTACACCGAGCGCCTCCGACCGGGGCTCGATGGCATTCGGCCTACTCCTCGCCGGGCGCCTTCAGCCCGAGCTCGCGGGCGACCACGGCCGCCTCGGTGCGGTTGGTCACCTCGAGCGTCTCGAAGATCGCGGCGACGTGCGTCTTGACCGTGCCCTCGGCGATGCTCAGCACGCCGCAGATCTCGCGGTTCGTGAGCCCGCGCGCCATCAGCGAGAGCACCTCGATCTGGCGCGTGGTCAAGGTGCCCGCGCGCTCGCGCCGCCGCATCCGGCGCTGCGCGCCGGTGTCGGCGCCGGCCGACGCCGCGAGCGCGGCGCGCGGCACGTACACGCCGCCCGCGAGCACCAGGCGCAACGCGGCTACCAGCTCCTCGCTCCGCGCGCTCTTCGGCACGAACCCCGAGGCGCCGTCGTCGAGGGCGTGGCGCATCTCCGCCGGATCGTCCGCCGCCGAGACGATCACGACCGGCAGGGTCGGGTGCGCCGCGCGGAGCTGGCGAAGTCCGGTGCGGCCGTCGGTGCCGGGCATGTGCAGATCGAGGAGCGCGAGATCGATGTCTGCGTTCTCGCTCGCCAGAGCGAGCGCCTGCGCGACGTCCGCCGCCTCCAGGAGCTCGGACGCGTCGGCCAGCTCGCCGAGCACGGCGCGCAGGCCGGCGCGGAAGACGGCGTGGTCGTCGCAGACGAGGATTCGCAAGCATCTCTCCCGGGCCGGGCCATGGTAACCCCTCCAGGCCGAAACCCCGCGACGTCGAATCGAGTAGCCTGGGCCGCCGGAGACCCTCGCGTGTCGCGCTACACCGTGCTCGATCGCTGGCTGATCTTCGGGCTGCTGCCGGTCATCTTCCTGGGGCTCGGCCTGCACGTCCGCCAGGTGCTCCGGACGGGACTGGCGATGCCGCCCGTGTTCGCGACACCGCCAGGCGACGACGGCTACCCGCGCGTCGGCGGCCACCCGCTCGAGGTCGAGACCGGCGGCACCGGGCTCGAGGTCGGCGACCGGCTGATCCGCGTCGGCGAGGTGGACCTGCGCGGCCGCGGCTACATGGGCTTCATGGCGATCGCCCTCGAGCAGGCGGGCCTCGGATTGCGCGCGCCGCTCGTCTACGAGCGCGATGGGCAGCGCGTCGAGACGACGCTCGAGATGCGCCGCATGGCGATTCCCTGGCTGCGCGTGCCGTTCCTGACGGGCGTCGCGCTGTCGATGCTGCTCCTGCTGATCCGGCGCCCGGACACGCCGCTCCTGCAGCGCGGCTGCATCGCCATGGGCCTCCTCGTCATCGGCGAGTCCATCTTCATGGGAGGTCCTCGCTGGCAGACCTTCACCTCGCTCTCGCTCTTCCTCGTCGGACTCACGATCAGCTTTCCGCTGGTCACGCACTGGCTGGGCGAGTTCCCCGGGAGCGAGACGCTCTCGCGCGCGCTGCCGGGCCTCGGCTGGCTGGCGGCGGCCTCCGGCTTCATCTGGGCGCTGCCGAAGCTCGCGTACTTCCTCCCCGCCCCGATCCACTCTGCACGCATCCCCGCCGTGAACTCCGGCTTCGAGGCGGTCAGCGCGCTCATGCTGATCCTGCCGGTGACGTGGAACTACTTCCACGCGAGTGCCGTCGCCAAGCGGCAGATCAAGTGGCTCGCGTACGGCTGCTGGACGGCCGCCCTGGCCATGGTGCCCGCCCTGGCCGCTCCCGTCTTCGTGCCGGATTGGCGCTGGTTCGAGGAGACGCTCGGGCTCGCGGGGCTGATCGGCGCCGCGATCCCGATCGGCTTCCTGATCTCCGTCATCGCCTACAACCTCTTCGACGTCGACCGCCTGATCAGCGCCGTCGCGTCCTACACCCTGCTGTTGGTGGGTCTGTTCGCTGCGGCGCTGGCGCTCGTGCCGCGCATCGCGGCGGCGCTGGCGAGCGCCACCAACCTCGATGCCGGCACCACGCAGCTCTTCCTCTCGGTGCTGCTCGCCGCGCTGGTCGTGCCCGTGAACCGGCGCCTGCGCCCGCGCCTCGACCACATCTTCTTCCCGGAGCGGCGCGCCCTGGAGAGCGGCGTCGACGCGCTGCTCGACGAGATCGCGCGCACACCGGACGAGAGCCATCTGCTCGAGGCCACCACGCGGGGTCTGCACGAGCTGTTCCACGCTGTGCGCGCGGCGGGCTACGCGTCGCGGGGCCACGGCTTCGCCGCGCAGGTCGCCTGCGGCGCCGCTCCTGCGAATCTGCCGCTGCTGGGCGCCGATCACCCGCTCTCCAGCGTGCTCGGAGAGCGGGGCAGCCCGCTCGTGGTGTCACCGCACGCAGCGGGCGGGGCGCGCAAGGCGCCGCCCGCGCTCGGCGGCGCCTTCCTCGCGCAGCTCGACGCGTCGCTGCTCCTGCCGTTGCACCGAGGCGACGCGCTCGCCGCCTTCGTGGCCCTCGGCCCCAAGAACTCGGGCGACGTCTACACCGCGAGCGATCTGGCGCTGCTCTCCGCAGTGACGCGCGCCGCGGGGCGTCAGCTCGACCGGCTGCGCGCCGCCGACGAGCTCGCGCGCGAGCGCGAGCGGCGCGCCGAGGAGGCGCAGCGCCGGCGCGAGGCGGAGGACGCCCACTTCGCGCGCTCCCGCCACCTGGCCGCCGCGAGCCACGACCTGCGCCAGCCGCTCCATGCGCTCGGCCTCTTCGCCGACGCGCTCGAGAAGCGGGTCGCGGACGAGGAGTCCCGCGCGCTCGTCGCGCGCATGCGCAGCTCGGTCGCCGCGCTGCGCGAGATGTTCGACGCGCTGATCGACCTCTCGCGCCTGGAGCAGGACGCGCTGCGTCCCGACGTCGCCGCGCTCGATCTGGACCTCCTGCTCGAGCGCCTGGCCGACGAGGCCGAGCCCGCGGCCCGTGCGAAGGGGCTGGCGCTGCGGCGCGAGCCGTGCGGACTGCGCGTGAAGAGCGATCCGGTGCTGCTCGGACGCATCCTCCAGAACCTGCTGGTCAACGCCGTGCGCTACACGGCGGTCGGCGAGGTGGCGCTGCGCGCGCGCGAGGTCGGAGAGGACATCGAGATCACCGTATCGGACACGGGGCCGGGCATCCCGGCGGAGCGCCGCGACGCGATCTTCCAGGAGTTCGTGCGTTTCGAGGGCGACGACTCGGTGCAGGGGCTCGGGCTCGGCCTCGCGATCGTCGACCGCCTGGCCCGCCTGCTCGCGCACCCGGTGTCGCTCGAGAGCGAGCCCGGGCGCGGCAGCGACGTCCGCGTCACGGTGCCCGCGGCGGCGCCCGAGCCGGCTCGCGCGCCCGCGCGCGCGGCGGAAGCCGCCCCGCAGGCCCCGCGCGCGGCGCTGGCCGGTCGACGCATCCTGGTGATCGACGACGATCTCGACATCCTGCTCGGCATGCGCGCCTTGCTCGAGGAGTGGGGCGCAGAGGCCGTGCTGGCGGCTTCCGGCGAGGAGGCGCTCGAGGCGCTCGACCCCGAAGCCGCGCCGGATGCGCTGATCGTGGACTACCGGCTGGGGGACGCGCGCGGCACCGACGTGATCGAAGCGCTGCGCCGGCGCGCGGCGCGGCGCATCCCGGCGCTCGTCGTGACCGGCAGCCGCTCGCAGGCGCTGCACGACGACCTCGCACGCCACGATCTCCCGCATCTGACCAAGCCGCTCGCGCCGTCGCGCCTGCGCGCCGCGCTCGGAGAGCTGCTGCGCCGCGCGTACTGAGAGGCGCGGCGCGTGTCAGCGCGCGAAGCGCTCGCGCCGCTTCGGCAGGAAGCTCCACGAGCCGTCGGCGCGGACCTCGAGCACGGCGTCGTAGGCGTCGTGCGGCGCGCCGCCGGTGTCGAGATCGATCAGCGAGATGCCTGCGCGCACGAGGCACGCGCGCACGCGCGCGACGGCGTCCGCCGCGAGCGCGGTATCGATGCGGTGCAGCACGACGAAGCGCGGCTTCGCGATCAGCACGCGCGCCACCACGATCTCCTGCTGCTCGCCGAGCGAGAGGAGATCGTCCCAGTCGCGCTCGAGGTCGAGCCCTCCGACGCGGTCGAGCACGGGCTCGAGCGCGAGATTGCGCAGGACCGCGAGGATCTCCTCGTCGCGCAGCTCGTACTCGCGCCCGGTGTGCAGCAGCGCCTCGCGCAGGGTGCCGGGCGGCAGGTAGGGGCGCTCCGGCACGAACATGATCTCGTCCGTGAGGGGCCGCACGACGCGCCCCTCGCCGGCGTCCCACACGCCGGCCGTCGCGCGGAAGAGCGCGACCTTCGCCGGCTCGTTCGGTCCGATCAGGAGCAGGCTCGTGCCGGCCGGGATCTTCGCCGAGAGCGAGGAGAGCAGGAGCTGGCCGTCCTGCGGCGAGAGCAGGGTCAGCTCCTCCCAGGCGACGGGCGAGCCGGGCGCCTCCACCACCTCGATCGGCGACTGCAAGGCCGCGACCCGCTCCAGGCCCTCCGAGAGCCGGCCGAGCCGCGCGAGCACCGCCGCGTACGACGAGATGAGCTGGAACTGCGTGACGATCAGCGAGAACGCGCCGATCAAGTGCGAGAAGGCCATCGCCGACTGCGTGATCACGCCGAACTCGGCGCGCCCGCTCATGAAGAGCGGCCCCACGATCAGCGCCGGGATGATGTTGATCAGGTAGTTGTAGCCGGTGGTGAAGTAGCCGAGGTTGCGGTTCACCGAGATGATGTGCTTCGCGTTGGCGACGAGCTCGTCGACGCGGCGCAGCAGGCGCACGCGCAGGCGTCCCTCGCGGCGCAGCAGCGCGACCGACTCGGCGTTCTCGCGCAGATGCACGAGCTCGGCGCGGAAGCTCGCCTCGCGGTCGGACTGCTTGTAGGTGAGCCAGATCAGCGGGCGCCCGAAGGCGACGGTCAGCAGCGAGCCCGCCGCCGCATAGGCGACCGCGACCGCAAACAGCACGGGCGAGATGGACCACATCACGCCCGCGAACGCGAGGATCGTGAAGGTCCCGTTCAGCAGCATCAGCACGAACGAGAGGCTGCCCGTCGTGAACGCGCGCACGTCGTCCGCGATGCGCTGGTCCGGATTGTCGAGCCGCTCCTGCTCGCGCAGGCGGTAGGGCGTGCCGTGCTCGACGTAGCCGAGCACGAGCACCCGGGTCAGCCACTCGCGCCAGAGGAGCCCGAGGCGCTCCTCGACGAAGCGGAAGATCACGGCCAGCACGGTCGAGACCGCGAAGACGCCGACGTAGAGGATGGCCTTCGAGGCGAAGTCCGAGGTGCTGCGCTGCTCGATGGCCGTCATGAAGTCGCGGCCGACGTAGCTGTTCACGACGTTCATGCCGTTGATGCCGAGCATCAGCACGATCAGGGCGCCGAAGAGCCACTTGCCCGTGCGGCCGACGTCGGCCCGGGCGAACGTCGTCGCGGCGCGCAGGAAGCGCCTCAGGTTCTGGCGATCGAGCGAGACCCCGTCAGCGCTCACGATTTCGCATGCCCGGCGACCATTTCGTGACGGCGCGCCCCTGCATAGGACCCCTCAGCTCCCCACCTCGTGCATCGGCAACTCGAGGCCCGGATCTGACCCTCGAAACAGGCCTCGGCGCCTCGAAACGGGGGGCGGCCGCGGGCGAGCGCGGCTAGCCTCCGCGCCCGAAATCCATTGGAGGGCCCATGCTCCCGACGCTCGCACTGATCTCGGCCACGATCGGCCTCCTGCTGATCATCTTCCTCATCTACCGCGAGCAGCGGGCCGAGAGTGGCTCGACCGAGCGGAGCATGCTGGTCGTGGTTGGCCTCGTGACGCTCGTGGTCGGCGCCTACCACATCCTGGCGGCCGGGAGCGGCGGCGGGCACTAGCCCCGTAGCACAGCGCCCCTCACGCGGGGGGAATTGCTCGCATCGCGTTCGGGCGCCAGCGCAGGCAGCATGTGCCCACCCCCCGGCTCGGCCGGGATGTGCGCACCACCTCCAACCGGGAGAGCCCTCATGAAGACTCGCTGGATCTCCGCCGCTCTGGCGACCGCCGCGCTGTGCGGCTGCCAGACCACCGACGCCTACCTGAACTCCAACCAGCAGGCCGCGCTCCAGGCCGCCAACAGCCGCGGCCGCTTCGAACTGAACTGCCAGGACATCCAGAGCGAGGTCCTGTCGCGCAAGATCATCGACCCCGCACCCATGATGGGCGGGATGTGGCGCGCCGAGTACACGATCGGCGTGCGCGGCTGCGGCCGCCAGGTCGTCTACATCACGGTGTGTCTCGACAACGAGAACTGCAACGCGATCTCGGACACCGGCAACGTCCAGGAGACGATGTAGCCATGCAGCGAATCTCCATCCTCGTCGCCATCGCGCTCGTCGCAGGCTTCGCCCTGCCGGCGGCCGCCAGGAAGAGCAACGCCCCGAGATGACCTGCGAGGAGTTCATCTCGCTCGACAGCGAGATCCAGCCCGAGGTCGCCTACTGGCTGGCCGGCTACAACGCCGCCGCGAAGACCGACGTCGCGACGGCGGGCGAAGTGGACCTCGAGACCGACACGGCGGTGCTGATCCAGGAGTGCAAGCCGG
>DASUFZ010000146.1:0-5277 GCA_036274295.1 Myxococcota bacterium | reverse complement strand
CGGCCGTCTACACGGTGCTTAGCGGGTCGTTCGATCAGGTGCCTTGACTGTTCGAACGCCGGCCCGCCGCAGTCGGCTCACGCGATTCCTCGCCGCTTCGAACTAGTCCATCCGTCACAGACTGATACCTCGGAAGCGGGGGAAGGCGGATGGGGATCCTCCGTTGCGCTGTTCTCATGGATTGTTGATGCTGTCGGGCTTCGCGTGGATCTACACGGTCCGCGGTAGTCGACCTAGCATGGCGTGTGCCGCGGGCGCGACGGCTCCAATCTGGTGGAGACGCGATCGTTAAGCGAGGTTCGAGCTCGTAGTGCTCGACGAGCTGGCGCTCCGCTGTCCGTATTCCGAAAGTTGAGAAGCGCGCCGCTGGAGGGTGTCGATTCGTGGGCGCGGGCCGACGAGCACGAGGCCCCGCGGGCGTCGCTGCGACCCCGCGACCTCCGCTCCCCTCTTGCTCCCCCAGCCGAGCGAGTGGGTTTTGGGCTCTCGCAACTAGGTACCGTAAGTTGGCGGAGAGGGAGGGATTCGAACCCCCGGTGGAGTTGCCCCCACACCTGATTTCGAGTCAGGCCCGTTCAACCGGACTCCGGCACCTCTCCGAAGGGCGCGGATTCTAGCGGCTCTGCGCGTCGGCGTGCGGGCCGAAATCCACGAGCGCCTGGCGCAGCGAGGCGTCGTTCGGGTGGAGCGCGAGTGCGGCCTGGATCACGTCCATCGCCTGCTTCGCGTTGCCCGTGCCGTGCAGCGCGACGGCGTACACATAGGCGAAGCGCGCCTGCTCGGGCGCCGATTTCGCGGCGCGCTCGAAGTGCGCCAGCGCCTCCTGGTGGCGTCCCGCGCGCACGAGAGCGAGGCCCATCGCGTGGTGGAGCTCGGCGCCCTCCGGATCGCGCTGGAGCGCCTCGGCGAGCACCTTCACGCCTTCGTCGTCGTGGCCGGCCATGCGGTGGAGATCGGCGAGGTTCACGGACGCGGGGCGGTAGTAGGGCTCGATGCGCAGCGCCGCCTCGTACTCGCGCTGTGCCGCTGCGAGATCGCCGAGCTGGAGCGCGAGCAGTCCCGCGCCGACGCGCGACTCGGGGCGGTCGGCGTCGCGCGCGAGCGCGGCGCGGTACTCGGCGAGCGCGCGCGTCCAGTCCGCGCCGAGCGCGGCGTGCGCGTCGGGCGGCAGCGGAGCCAGCTGTCGCACCGCCTCGAGCCGCACGACGCGCACCGGATCGCGCAGCAGCGGAGCGGCGAGCTGCTGGCGCGCCTCGGGCGGTGCCGGCTCGAGCGCTTCGAGCGCGGCCATGCGCACGAGCGGCTCTGGATCCTGGAGCCCCGCCTGGATCGACGGCACCGCCGCGCGATCGGGCCGCGACGCCAGCTCGCGCAGCGCAGTCGCGCGCGCGATCGCCGGCTGCGACGTGTCGACCGCGAGCGCCGCGAGCAGCGCGCCCGCGTCCGGCTCGCCGCGGCGCGCGGCGTCGAGCACGGCGGCGAAGTGCGCGCGCACGGGCTTGTCGCCGCGCCAGCGCGCGACCGTCTCGGCCGACCATTTCGCGCCGCGCGCGGAGTGACAGGCGGCGCAGGCGTCCGGCGTGCCGAGCGAGGCGGCGAGATCCGGCCGCGGCACGCGGAACGAGTGATCGCGGCGCGCGTCGATCTGCATGTAGGTGCGCTGCGGCATGTGGCAGGAGACGCAGCGCGCGCCCTCGCTGCCTTCCTCGTGGTGGTGGTGCGCCGGGGTCGCGAAGACCTCGGCGCGGTGACACTGCGCGCAGACGGCGTCCGCGTCGACGTGCAGGGAGTGCGGATCGTGGCAGTCGCTGCACGTCACACCCGCCGCGAACATGCGGCTCTGCACGAACGAGCCCCACTCGTAGACCTCGTCGTCGATCTGGCCGTCGGCGTGGTAGAGATCGGCGTCGAGCAGGGCCGGGCGGTAGTAGTCGAGGAACGGCTGCCCGGCCTGCCAGCCGTCGGCGATCGCGCCGCGCCGCGCGTGGCAGGCGGCGCAGACGTCGATCTCTGCGCCGTCGCTGGACGCCGGCTCGCGGTGCGCGATGGCGGCGCCCTCGGCGAAACGGAACGCGTGCTCCGGCCCGAGCGCGACGGTGAGTCCCATGTTCTTCGCGTTCGCTGCGCGCGCCGGATCGGGCGCCCACCTAACGTGCTGCGAGCCCGGGCCGTGGCACGACTCGCAGCCGACGCCGAGCTCCGACCAGCGCGACGCGTAGCGGTCTTCGGCCGCGATATAGCCCTTCGCGTAGTCGGTGACGTGGCAGTCCGCGCACATCGCGTTCCAGGTGTGCGACGGGCGCGACCAGTGCAGCACGTCGTGCGGCGGGATGGCATCGCGCTGGAGGTGGAACCAGCGCGCGCCGCCGCGCTCCTTCGGCCGCGTGTCCCAGGCCGTATCGAGCGCTTGCAGGCGTCCGCGCGGCCCCTCGACGAGCAGCTGCTGGAGCGGGTCGACGCCGAGCGTGTAGGCGACGTCGTGCGAGGCGCCCTCCGTCTCGACGGCGAACCTTTCACCGTTACGCACGAAGCGCGACGACACGCCGAAGTGCTGGAGCGCGACGTCGTCGAAATTGCCGCGCACGCTCGCCGCGCTCGCCTTCTGCATGGCCAGCGCGTGATCGGAGTCGCGCCAGCGCGCGCTCTCGGCCGCGTGGCACTCGGCGCAGGCGGCGCTGCCTACGTACGCCGCCTTCTCGACGGGCGGCGCTGCCGACGCGGCCTGCGGCGCCGACGGCGCAGCCGCGCGCTCCTCGCCGCCGCACGCGAGCGCGGCCAGCGCGAGCCACGCGAGCCGGCGACGCAAGCCCGGGCGGTGGATCGCGCGCACCGAGCAAGACTGTCACGAACGCGCGCTTCTCGGTAGCCGTTCCGGAGCGTCCGCGGCCCTGTGCGCCCTGCGCGGGAGCGGCTAAGCTGCGCCCCCGATCGACCGGGCCGTCGGCGCGAGGCGCTGCGACGGCGACATCCGGATCCGAAGGGAGAGCTTGGCGCGCGACGACCTCATCCAGGCCACCGGCACCGTGGACAAGATCCTCGGAGGCGGGCGCTATCAGGTCGAGCTCGACGGCGGTCAGGCGGTGACGGCGCAGCTCTCGGGCCGCATGCGCCGCTTCCGCATCCGCGTGATTCCCGGCGACCGCGTGCAGGTCGGGCTCTCTCCGTACGACCCGACGCACGGCTTCATCACGTTCCGGCTGCGCGAGGGCCAGCAGGGCCCGGCGTAATGCAAGCGGCGAAAGCCGCGCGCAGCGAGGCGCAGCCGAGCGAAGGCGGGCCCCCGCAAAGGAGTGGGCGGCGTCTGTCGTCGCGCGCCGTCCGGCTGACGCTCCAGGCGATCCAGGCCGCCGACCGCCTGCGCCTCGCATGGCTGAAGCGCTGGCATCCGGGGCTCGAGATCGATCCGGCGGCGAGCTCGAACTTCGCCGTCGCGCGCTACCTGCTCGCGCCGCGGGCGAAGCTGCGCATCCGCGCCGGCGCCGTCACGTGTCGCGTGCCCGGCGCACTCGTCTTCCTCGTCGAGGACGGCGCCGAGGTCGAGATCGGCGAAGGCGTGTGGCTGCGCACCGAGCTCGAGCCGGTGCGCGTCGCGGCGTACGCGGGCGCGCGCATCCTCACCGGCCCCGAGTCCCTGCTGAACGGCTGCCATCTCTCCGCGAAGCGCGAGGTGCGGCTCGGCCGGCGCGTCTGGGTCGGGCTCGGCAGCCGCGTGTTCGACTCCGACCAGCACGATTTCGACGAGACGCGCCTGCTCCAGAGCGAGCCCGTCTCGATCGGCGACTACACCTGGATCGCCTCCGACGTCACCGTGATGCGCGGCGTGACGATCGGGGAGCACTGCATCGTCGGCGCGCGCTCGCTGGTCACGTCGGACGTGGAGCCGCACACCCTGGCCTTCGGCCTGCCGGCGCGCGCGCGCGGCAAGGTCGGCGACCGCAGCCGAGCCACGTAGAGCCGGGATATCCTGCGCGACATGGCGCTCCGCATCGCATTCTTCGGACAGGCTCCCTTCGGCCGCGACACGCTCGTGCGTCTGCTGGAGGCGGGCCACGAAGTGGTCGCCGTGTACGCGCCGCCGGAGGGCGCGCGGCCCGATCCGCTCGCCGCGGAGGCGGCGTCGCGCGGCCTTACGCTGCTGCGCCACGCGCGCTTCCGCGCGAAGGGCGCCGCCATCCCGGGGCTCGTCGCCGAGCACGCCGCGCTGAAGGCGGATCTCAACGTGCTCGCCTTCGTGACCGTGATCCTGCCGCCCGAGATCGTGGACTCGCCCCCGCAGGGGTCGCTCTGCTTCCATCCTTCTCTTCTCCCGCGCTTCCGCGGGGGGAACGCGCTGGCGTGGCAGATCCTGATGGGCGCGAAGGAGGCCGGCGTCACCGTGTTCCGGCCGGATGCCGGCGTCGACACGGGACCGATCGTCGTGCAGAAGGGCCCCGTGCCGATCGCCGACGGCGACACGGCCGCGAGCCTCTACTTCGACAAGCTCTATGCGCTCGGCGTCGACGCCATCGCCGAGGCCGTCGATCTGGTGGCCAGCGGCCGCGCGCGCCCCGTCGCGCAGGACGAGTCGCAGGCGAGCCACCAGGGTCTCGTGACCGACGAGGTCGCGCGCCTCGACTTCGCGAAGGACGCCGCGACCCTGGATCGCTGGATCCGCGGCTGCGATCCGCAGCCCGGCGCCTGGGCGCTCCTCGAGGGAGAGCCGCTGCGCCTCTTCGATTCGCGGCTCGTGCCCGGGCCCGCCGGCGGCGAGCCCGGCACGGTGCTCGCCGCGTCCGGCGGACGCGTGGAGATCGCGGCGCGCGGCGGACGCCTCGACGTCGGGAGGGCGCGCGCGGCGAAGGGAGCGAAGGTCGCCGCGGCGGAGCTGCTCGCGCCGGGCGACCGGCTCGCGTAGCCAGATGGACCTCGCCGGCCGGGTCGCGGCGCTGCTCGATGCGGCGGGCCTCGACCTGCGCGGCGCGCTCTCGCGAACGGGCTACGACGCACTCGTGCCGGCCGCGTGGCGGAGCGAGCGGCTGCTCCCCGAGGCGCGCTCCGCGCTGATCGTCGGCAGCGGCGGGCGCGCGCTCTGGCGCGCGGCCGAGGCGTCGGGTGCGCTCGCGGGCGACCACCCGCTCGACCGGCACACCGAGCGCGCGCTCGCCGCGTGCGTCGCGGCGCTGGGCGAAGGCGGCGAGCCGGCGCGCGCCGTCTTCGCGCACGAGCGACGCGGCGATGCGTACGCCGACTTCGTCGCGCTCGCGCAGGCGGCGGGGCTCGGCGCGCCGAGCCGGCGCG
>DASUFZ010000145.1:0-13451 GCA_036274295.1 Myxococcota bacterium | reverse complement strand
CCCTCTGCGGCGCGTACTGGCTCTTCAGGTCCTACGGCCCCGCGCGCAGTCTCCCGCCGGGCGAGCGCCGGACGGTCCTGGCTACCGGCGTCGGCTGGCTGCTCATGGGCGCCGGCGTCGTGCTGGTCGCGCAGTCCGAGGGAGAGGGTGTCGTCTCGGGACTCGGCTTCACCCTCATCGTCGGCGCCGCTTGCATGCGCATGTACTTCAATGTGGCGCAGAGGAGAGGGGAGTAGGCCGGACCCGCGCATCCTCGAGGCGACGCGCAAGGCGAAAGAGTCCTTGGCTCGCTTTCGGGAGCTCCTCTTCGAGGGCGGCTTTTCGATGCTGGCCATCTTCGAGTGCGCGCGCGAGGAATGGGGCGCGCTTCCGCCCGAGCTCGAGGAAATGGAACGCCGCTATCGGACCGGACACGCGCGTTGATCGTGTGTGTGTGTGTGCAACCGAGAACATCGCGCAAATCAAGTTGCGGTGTGACCGGATCTGACACACCGGTATGTCAGACTCGTCGGTATGGCGAAGAGGCGAGGTCGGCAGCTCGAGCTCGCGCTCCGAGATGCGCCGAGGTGGGGAGGAAGACGCGTGGGTTCCGGCCGCAAGTGCGGCCCGAACCCACGGCATCCGCACCGGGCCCGGACGCCCGTCGCGGGGCCGCTTCCCTGCCACGTGACGCTGAAAGTGAGAACAGGACTTCCTTCGTTGCGCACTGTGCGCCTCGTGCGCGAGTGGGAACGCAGCCTGACGGCTGCGTGCGAGCGCGGGCGCTTCCGGGTCGTCCACTACTCGCTCCAAACGGATCATGTGCACCTCATCGTCGAGGCGACGAGCGCGCGCGACCTCGCTTCGGGCATGAAGTCCATCGGTTCACGGCTCGCACGAGCCGTGAACCGGGTCTTCGGGTGCTGCGGCCGCGTGCTCGCCGATCGCTATCACGTGCACGCCCTTCGGACGCCTCGCGAGGTGCGGAACGCAATCGCTTACGTCTTGTTGAATGCACGGCGCCACCTAGCGAAGCTAGGTCGCCGCATCCCTACGGCGACGGTCGATCCGGCCTCCTCCGGCCGGTTCTTCTCCGGTTGGAATCGCAGATTCCAACCGGCCTCTTCTCTCGATCCCCCGCCCGTCGCGCCGCCGCGCACGTGGCTGCTCAGCGCCGGCTGGCGGCGTCACGGGCTGGTTTCGCCGGTTGAGGTGCCGGGCTTGCCCAGCACGGGCTCGAGCGCGACCACGCGGGTGGCTTCGATGCGACCTCGGAAGCCCGCCCTCGAGTCGCCGGCGTGGAACGTTCCCTCGACGCGCAGCGTGCCTCGATAGGGCAGGGGAACGGAGCGGAAGATCTCGTCCGCGCCTTCCAGGCGAACGCCGTTCTCGGCGATCAGATAGGTGAAGTCGCTCTCGGAGAGCAGGAGCCAGGCAGTTTCGTGATTGATCACGCCCCACGCACGTACGCCGATCCTCGCTCCGTCGTACTGCTCCGGCGCAACCACGAGCGCGACGAGCGGAACCTCGGCGGCGCTCGCGGGATCGACTCGATCCGGCGTCGCACAGGCAGATCCGAGCAGCAGGGCCGCCAGCGCAACGTCCAGTCGTGTCATGCGCCATTCTGACGCCGCGCGCCCGCTCAGCGTTTCTTCTCCTCCCCGCCCCCGAACAATCCCCCGATCCCCTTCTCCACCGCGTCGCCGACGCCCTGGACGGCGCCGCCGACGCCTTTGACGACTTCGCCGGCCGCGCCGGGCAGCACTTCGCCGACCTTCCCGAGCACGCCGCTCGTGAGCGACACCGGCAGGCGCGCGAGGCTGCCGAGCCCGCCCGCGAGATCGCTCGCCACCGCCAGCGGCAGCTGCCCGCTGTTGCGCACGGACTCGAGCACCGCCTTCACCACCACGTTGGACAGCTCGGCGAGCGTCAGGCCGCGCTCGCCGCCCGGATGGTCGAGCTCGATGCCTTCGACGCGTACGTCGAGCGCGCTCTCCCTTGCGACGAGCGTGTTCCACTCGACGTGCGCGCGGATGTCGCGGATCGCGAGCTTCGACACGACGAAGCGGCGCTCGGGCCCCTTCGGCGGCGGCGGCTCGCCCTCCGCGTGGCCGGACTTCTCGAAGCGCTTCAGGTTGGCGAAGATCACGTCCGTGTTGCTCCGATTGCCCTGGCGCTCGAGCGAGAGGTCGACGCCCTCGAGCTGGAAGAGCGGCACGCGCACGACGTCGCTCCGCAAGGTGCCGAGCTCGGTCTTCAGATCGAGGGAGTCGAAGGCGAGGAAGTGCTTGCCGGCGAAGCCCGGCGGATTGGCGATGGTGAGGCTGCTCAGCTTCAGCGCGCCGTCGAAGGGCGAGAGGCGCAGCAGGCCGACCCGCGTATCGACGCCGAGGGCGCGCGAGGCGTTGCGCTCGATGGCCCTGCCGGCGAGCTGGTCGAGCGAGAGCCAGACGGTGCCGAGCGCGAGCAGGACGAGAACCACGAGGCCGATCAGCACGCGCTTCATGTGATTTCGCCTCCTGTTCCGAGCGTAGCCGCGTTACCCTGGGCCGCCCTGAGCGACCCGACCTTCTCGCAGCGCCGCGTCCGCCTCACCGTCGGGTTCCTCGCCACCGCGGTGGCGGTGGAGTTCTTCCACCGCCAGATGGTCGCCGTCGCGATCGAGCCGCTGCGCCTCGAGCTCGGCTTCACCGACACGCAGGCGGGCGCCTTCATCTTCGCCTTCGCCGTCGGCTACGCGGTGTTCGCGCTCGTGCTCGGCCGTCTCGCGGACCGCGGCAGCCGCCGCAGCATCTACGCGCTCGGCATCGCGGTGTGGAGCGTCGCCACGGCGCTCGGCGCGGCCGTCTCGGGCTTCGCGCTCTTCACCTTGACGCGCCTCGCGGCCGGCGCGGCGCAGGGCGCGTCGGGTGCGTGCAACGGCCCGCTCGTCGCGGACTACGTGAAGCCTGAGCGCCGCTCCGGCGCGATGGCGCTCGTCGCGGTCGGCGCGGCCTTCGGCGTCGTCGGCGCGCTGACCGGCGGAGCCTGGGCCATGCAGACCTTCGGCTGGCGTGGCGCCTTCGTGTGGGCCGGCGCGCTCGGCGTCGCCTTCAGCTTGCTCTTCGCCGCGGTCGTGCGCGAGCCGCCGCGCGGCTGGTCCGAAGGACGCACGCCCCAGACGGGCGAGCGGCCGTCGCTCGCCGAGGGCCTGCGCGTGATCTGGGCGACGCCCGCGCTGCGCCACACCGTCGCGGCCGCGATGCTCGGCAACACCGCGCTGCTGGCGCCCGCGCAGTGGGGCCCCGCCTTCTTCATGCGCGCGCACCACATGGCGCTCGCCGACGCGGGCATCGCGGGCGGCGTCGCCGCGCTCTTCGCCGTCATCGGCGGCGTGGCCGGCGGCATCCTCGCCGACCGCGCCTGGCTCAGCGATGCGCGCAACGCGCTGCGCATCCCCGGGATGACGGCACTGCTCGCGGCGCCGCTCTGCTTCGTGGCCTTCCGCGTGCCGGGCGCCTGGACGTCGATCGTCCTGCTCGTGCTGGCGACGGGCTTGGGCATGATGCACAGCGCGCCGGCCGGCGCCGTGCTCCAGGGCCTCGCGCCGCTGCGCACGCGCGCGCTGATCAGCGGCGTCATCAACGCGCTGCTCACCCTCGCCGGCATGGGCCTCGGCCCGCTCCTGATGGGCTGGCTCTCCGACCTCTTCGGCGCGAGCGCCAATGGGGTCGGGCTCGCGCGCGCCCTCTCTCTCACGTCGATTCTGTACGCGTGGGCCGGCGTGCACCTGCTGCTGGCCGCGCGCACCCTCGTGCCGGATCTCGAGCGCGCTCGCGCCGCGGATGCGTGAGTCCTATCGTGGGCGGGCGCGCAGGAGCACCCCCATGAAGGCGATCCTCGACGGCTGCGTCCTCGCCGAGAGCGACGACGTGGTGGAGACCGGCGGCTACCCGTACTTCCCGCGCAGCGCCGTGCGCATGGACCTGCTCGTTGCGGCGGACAAGACGCCGCGCGATCTCCAGTGTCCGCACGGCGTGCGCTTCTACGACGCCGTGGTCGGCGGCGTGCGACACGCGCGCGTGGCGTGGTCGTACGAGGCGCCAGGCGAGGCCATGCGGCCGGTCGCGATGCGCATGGGATTCTGGGAAGACGTGCAGGTCGGCTGAGCGCCGACGGAGACCGGCGTGTCGCTGCCGACCCTCGTCATCGGAAACTTCAACTACTCCTCCTGGTCCTTGCGCGCGTGGATCGCGCTGCGCGTGGCCGGGATCGAGTTCGAGGTGGAGCGCGTACCGCTCTACCAGCCCGAGACGCGCGCGCGCATTCTCGCCCACAACGCCGCCGGCACCGTGCCGGTGTTGAAGCACGGCGCGCTCGTGCTGTGGGAATCGCTCGCGATCTGCGAGTACGCGGCCGAGCTCGCGCCCGCTGCGCGCCTCTGGCCGGAGGACCGCGAGACGCGCGCGCTCGCGCGCTCCGTCGCGACGGAGATGCACGGCGGCTTCCCCGCGATGCGCCAGGCCATCCCGCTGAACTTCTGCGGCCGGGCGAAGCGGCTGCCGCCGCTCTCCGACGACGCGCGCGCGCAGATCGCGCGCATCCAGGCGCTGTGGAGCGCATGTCTGCGCCGGCCCGGCCGCAGCGGACCCTTCCTGTTCGGGCGCTTCGGCGTCGCCGACGCGATGTACGCGCCGGTGGTCTCGCGCTTCCGCACCTATCCCGTGCCGCTCGCCGATCCGGTGCGGGACTACGTCGACGCCATCTGGGACCTGCCCGCGATGCAGGAGTGGGGCGAGCTGGCGGCGCGTGAGCCGGAGCGCGAAGCGCGCTACGAAGCGTTGCTCGCATAGAGGATCTTCCGTGGATCTCGGTCTCTCCGGCTGGACGGCGATCGTGACGGGTGGCAGCGGCGGCATCGGCCGCGGGCTCGTGCAGGGCTTCGCGAGCGAGGGCTGCAACGTCGTGATCGCGAGCCGCGACGCCGCGCAGAGCCGCGACGTCGCCGACGCGTGCAAGGGGCTGCCGGGCGAGGCGCACGTCGTGCCGACCGACGTCACCGACTCGGAAGCCGTCGAGGCGCTCGTCGCCGGCACGCTCGAGCGCTTCGGGCGGCTCGACGTGCTCGTCAACAACGCGGGCGGCGTCGCCTACCCGCGTCCGTTCCTCGAGAAGCCGCGCGAAGAGTGGGAGTGGGAGCTCGACCTCAACGTGCGCGGCGTGGTGCACTGCACGCGCGCCGTCGCCCTGACGATGCGCGCGCGAGGACGCGGCAGCATCGTCAACATCACCTCGAACTCGGCGCTCGCTGCCTCGGCCGGCAACATGGTCGCGCACTACGCCGGGGCGAAGGGCTTCGTGATGTCGTTCTCGAAGGCGCTCGCCTACGAGCTCGGCCCGCTCGGCATCCGCATCAACTGCGTCGCGCCCGGCTGGATCGTGCCGCACGAGGAGCATCACGTCGGCGACGGCAGCTTCTGGAAGAAGTACGGCTACCAGTTCTTCGGCACGCCGGAAGCGATGGCGAAGCAGGCCGAGGACGGCACGCTGTTCAACGTCGGCGCGCAGCCGCTGCGCCGGCTCGGTCGCCCCGAGGACATCGCCGATCTCGTCCTCTTCCTCGCGTCCGAGCGCGCGGCCCACATCACGGGTCAGCTCGTCAGCGTCAGCGGCGGGTCCTGGATGCCATGAAGTCCCATCCCCTCCAGCCCGGTCCGCGGCCTGCATGGGTGCGCGCGGCGAACGCGTCGTGCGATCCGCGCTGGATCTCGCTCGATCCGGATGCGCTGCTGGCCGAGGCGCAGCGCAACACCGGCCTCTCCGACTTCGGCGGCGACAGCTTCCAGGAAGGCCTGCGCGTCTTCCTGCGCGCCGTCGAGCAGGAGGCGCAGCTCCACTTCCTCGGGCGCGCGCTCTGCCGCGGCGACGTGCTGAACCTGCTGGAGAATCGCCTCCGCATCGCGGACTGGCGCAAGCGTCACCCGGAGATCGACGCGGTCCGCATCGAGAAGCCGCTCTTCATCATGGGGCTGCCGCGCACGGGTACGTCGATCCTGCACGAGCTGCTCTCGCAGGATCCCGCGAACCGCGTGCCGCTCCACTGGGAGGTGCGCTACCCGTGCCCGCCGCCCGATGGCGCCACCTTCACGAGCGATCTGCGCATCGAGCGCGCGCATCGCGAGATCCGCCTCTGGAACGAGATCGTGCCCGAGTACGACACCATGCACGAGCTCGGCGGCGCGCTGCCCGTCGAGTGCATCTTCCTCACCCAGCACGAGTTCGTGTCGGAGCAGCTCGCGGGCACGCACCAGGTCCCGAGCTACGCGGGCTGGCTGGCGACGGCCGACCAGCGCCCGGCCTACGCGTTCCACAAGCGCATGCTCCAGCTCCTCTCGTGGCGCTGCGCGCGCGAGCGCTGGGTGCTGAAGGCGCCGTCGCACCTCACCGCGCTCGACGCGCTGATCTCCGTCTACCCCGACGCGCGCATCGTGTGGACGCACCGCGATCCGCTCCAGGTGATGGGCAGCGTCGCCAGCATCCTCTTCGCGACGGCGTGGGTGCGCTCCGACGCCGTGGACGGCGACAAGGTGCTCTCGTGGTTCGACGGCGCGACCTGCGCCGCGCTGCTCGACGCCGCCACCAGGCTGCGCGACAGCGGCGTCGTGCCCGCCGCGCAGTGCGCGGACGTCCTCTACGGCGACATCGTGCGCGATCCGATCGGCGCGCTGCGCGGCCTCTACGAGCGCTTCGAGCTGCCCTTCACGCGCGAGGCGGAGGCGCGCATGCGCGCGTACATGGCGGCGAAGCCGAAGGAGAAGCACGGCGCGCACCGCTACGCCTTCGAGACGACGGGCGCGGACCGCGCCGCCGAGCGCCGGCGCTTCGCGGCCTACCAGGCGCGCTTCGGCGTGCCGTCGGAGTCATAGGGTGGCGGACGAGCGCGCGCGCGGCGGCACGGGTCGCGAGACGCCGCGGGAGCTCGGGCGCGGCGATCCGGCGCGCGACCGCGAGCGGCTGCTCACGGGCCGCGCCTGGGCCGAGTTCTGCGACCGCCTGAAGGCGGCCGGCGAGATCGTGCTGGCGCCCGGCGCGCCCGACACCGAGACGGATCGCGCGGAGGGCTTCCGCTATCTCGCGACCCTCGCGTCGGCCGGCATCCGCCACGCCTTCGACCTGGCCGACCCGGATCACCCGCGCTTCCTGCGCAATCCGGACAGCGCCTCCAAGTGGGGCGCCGAGAACGCGGACAACGTCTACCTGCTGGCGAAGATCCGCAGCGACCGCAGCTACCGCATCGTGGGCCGGAGGAACAGCGCCTACACCTTCCTGATCGAGATCAAGGAGGGCTACATGCAGCTCGGGCGCGATCGCAACTTCGCGACCCTGGAGGCGTCGCAGCTCGAGCTGGCGGCGGACGGCTCCTTCGAGATCGCGCTCTCGCGCGAGCGCCAGCCGGGCAACTGGCTGCCGCTCCACCCCGACGCGACGCAGGTGCTGGTGCGCCAGTACCTGTGGGACTGGCAGCGCGAGGTGCCGGCCGATTTCCGCATCTACCAGGTGGAAGCGCAGGGCGTCGCGGCGGAGCCGGAGGAGCCCGTGCGTGTGGCGCAGCTCCTCGACGAGGCGGGGCACTGGGTGCATGCGACGGCATCCGTGTGGGCGGACTGGGTCGCCGCGATCCGCGGCGCGCACGTGCCGGGACGCCTCGCCCCCGCGCGCCGCTTCGCGGGCGGTGCGGACGACATCCTCTACGGCAACGACGCCTATCGCCTCGGCCCGGGCGAGGCGCTCGTCGTCGAGTTCGAGCCGCCCGACGCGCGCTACTGGCACGTGCAGCTCGTCGACCTGTGGTTCGGCTCGCTCGACTACGCGAACCGCCAGACGAGCCTCAACGGGCAGCAGCTCCGTCGCGACGCGGACGGACGGGTGCGCGTGGTGATCGCGCACGAGGACCCCGGCGTGCCGAACTGGCTCGACACCGCCGGGCACCGCGAGGGCATCCTCCAGTACCGCTACGTGTGGACGCGCAACGAGCCCGCGCCGCGCGCGCGCATCGTGCCGTTCCGAGAGCTCGCCGCCGTGCTGCCGGCGGACACGCCGCACGTCTCGCCGGCCGAGCGCCGCTGCGCCGTCGCGGGACGGCAGGCGCACGTCGCGCGCCGCGAGCGGAGCTAAGCCGGGTCCGAAGGCTCTTTCCGCCCGCGCAGCCCCGCCAGCAGCAGCGTGCCGAGGCCGAGCAGGATCTCGTCCGCGAACGGGATCACGTCGGGGATGACGAGGTCGAGCACGAAGAGCGTGGCCGTCACCAGGAAGAGGTGCGGGTAGCGGAGCTTCGACGCGAAGCGCGTGACGAACGCGACCAGGGGATTTCGGACCTCGGCCATGCGCGTCAATCTAGCCCGCAACATGGGGCAGAGAACTCTGCGCGTCTTCGCCCCGTTCGCCTGCGCGTACTTCCTCTCGTACTTCTACCGCGTCGCCAACGCGGTCCTCTCGCCGGACCTCGTGCGCGATCTCGGCCTCGACGCGGGCGCGCTCGGCCTCCTCACCAGCGCCTACTTCCTGTCGTTCGCCTTGCTCCAGCTCCCCGTCGGTCTGCTGCTCGATCGCTTCGGCCCGCGCCGGGTCAACGCGTCGCTCCTGTGTGTGGCGGCTTGCGGCGCCGCGCTCTTCGCCGTGGGCGACGGCCTGCCCGCGCTGGTGGTGGGGCGCGCGCTGATCGGCGTCGGCGTCTCCGCGTGCCTGATGTCGAGCATCAAGGCCTTCACCCTGTGGTTCCCGCTGCCGCGCCTCGCGGCGCTGAACGGCTGGCTGATGGCCGCGGGAGGCGTCGGCGCCATGGCGGCGTCCGCGCCGCTCGAGGCCGCGCTGCGCGTGACCGACTGGCGCGGCGTGTTCGCGGCGCTCGCCGTGGCGACGGTCGCCGCCGCGCTCGCCGTGGCGACGGTCGTGCCGGAGCGCGCCCCGACGCGCGCGCGAGAGAGCCTGCGCGAGCTCGCCGGCGGCTTCCGCCACATCTATGGAGATGCGGGCTTCTGGCCGCTCGCCCTCGTGAGCCTGACGGTGCCGGCGACGTCGCTCGCCGTGCAGGGCCTGTGGGTCGCGCCCTGGCTGCGCGACGTCGCGGGGCTCGGCCGCGACGCCGTGGCCGGCACGCTCTTCGCGATGGCCGTCGGCACGACGCTCGGCTACGCCGCGCAGGGCAGCGCGTCCGAGGCGCTGGCGCGCCGCGGCGTCTCGCTTCTGCACATGCTCCAGGCGAGCGCCTGCGTGTGCGTGCTGCTGCTCGTGGCCTTCGCCTTCGGCGTCACCTTCGCGGCGCCCGCCGCCTGGGTGCTGTTCGCGGTGCTCGCGCCGTCGGCGTCGCTCGCCTACGCGATCCAGACGCGCCGCTACGACCCTGCGCTCGCCGGCCGCGTCAACACCGCCGTCAACCTGCTGGTCTTCCTCGGCGCCTTCGCCGCGCAGTGGGGCGTCGGCGCGATCGTCGACCTCTGGCCGGCCGAAGCCGGGAGCCATCCCGCCGCGGCGTACGGCGCCGCCTTCGGCGCGCTCGCTGCCGCAGAGATCCTCGCCCTCGCGCTGCTCTTCCTCTCAGGCGCCGAAGTGCCGCGTGCGACGCAGGTACGCGTAGGACGCGACGGCGAGCACGAGCAGCAGCACGCCGAGGGCGAGCGGGGGTAGGGCAGGGATCACCGCGACGGGCGTCGCGACGAAGACGCCCGTGCGCCCGTCGTCGAGCTCGGCGACGAACGCGAGCGCGCCGCCGGCGCCGAACGCCACGTGGCCGAAGGACGCCAGCGGCGACGACACGCCGGGCACGAGATCGCCGTCGAGCACGGCGGGCGCCAGCAAGGTCGTGGCGGGGTGGTAGACGAAGACGCCGCCGTTCGAGCTGCCGCCGGCGAGGCCGGCGCTGAAGGCGACCGAGCGGAAGCCGTCGATCGCGGGCGGCGCGTTGACGGAGACGAGCGTCGCGCCTCCGGTCCCGGGCGCGACCTCGTTCTCGACCGCAACCGGCGTGACGGTGCCGTGCGCGAGGAAGACGCCGCCCGTCGCCGCGCCGCCGCCGACCACGGCGAGGAAGGCGACCGCGCCGCCGCCGCTCGCCGGATACAGGAAGTCGGAGAACGAACCGCCGCCGGTGCCCGGCGCGACGTCGCCCGCGAGCGCCTGCGCGCCGAGTCCGCTTCCGGTGTCGGCGAAGAGGCCGCGGTTGATCGTGCTGCCGGCGAGGCTCGCGCAGAAGGCGGGCCGGTCGAAGGCGTCGAGCGCAGGATGCGTGAAGGCCGCGAAGGTGGCGCCGGGAACGCCGGGCGCGGCGCCGCCGACGAGCGCCTGCGACGTGAGCACGCCGCCCGCGTCGCGCCGGAAGAGTCCCGAGCTCGCGCTGCCGCCCGTCACCGCGGACCGGAAGAGCAGCACGCCGCTCGGGCTGTACGCGAAGGGCTGGAGATCGGCGAGCCCCGTGCTGAGCGTGCCGCCGACGGCGGGCGGCGCGGCGGCGCCCGAGAGCAGCAGCGCGACGTCGCTGCCGCCCTGGTCGCGGAAGACGCCGCGCGGGCTCGTCCCGCCGCTGATCGGCGCGAGCACGGCGACGAAGCCGGAGCCGTCGATGCGCGGGAAGCCGGCCATGATCGAGTAGGTGCCGCCGGATGTCGGCGCCGCGTCGCCGCTCTGCATGCGCAGCGCGAGCGATCCATTCGTGTCGACCCACGCGCCGGACGCCGGGACGCCGCTCGACAAGGTCGAGAGGAACGCGACCTGGCCGGCGGCGTTCATGGCGACGGCGCTCGCCTCGCCGAAGCTGTCGCTCGTGCCGGGCGCCGGCTCGCCCTCGAGCGCGACCTTGCGCAGCGTATAGCCGGCCGCGGCGGACGCGTCCTGCGCGAGCGCAGCGGAGAGGGAGAAGGCCGCCAGCACGGCCAGGGTCTTCGACATGTGGGGGGCCCTCGTCAGGCGTTCGCATCGGAATCGGAAGATCCGCCGCGAGCCTGAAGAGAAGCCGCCCCCACGCGCCGGCAAGGGCTACGCAGGAGTGCGCAGAACTAGCCGCCGCCACCCGGCTGGTACGTCTCGTTGCGCGAGAACTTCACCAGCTCGCCGCCCTCGAAGCGGTGGTCCACGAAGATGCCGTTGTAGATGGCGGTCTCGTTGACGGTCCAGGTATTGCCGGTGCGCTCGGAGAAGGCGGCGATCGTCTCGCCTGCGCGCGCCTTCGCGAAGCGCAGGCGTGTCACCGGGACTTCTCGCTCCTCGGCCGTGAGCGGCCGGAAGCTCCGCGCGGTCGCCAGCATCGCGCCCTCGTAGCGGCGAGCGAACACGGAGGGCGACACGCCCATGATGCGCCAGGTCGAGCGGTCGAACGGGATGAAGGTGAGGAGCGCGCGCACGCTGCCGCCCGCGCCGGCCGCGCTGGCGTCGACGCGCCAGGCGTCGATCGCGCCGATCTTCACGGGCTTCGAGTCCTCGACCGAGATGCGCGTCTTCTCGCTCTCCTGCTCCACCCAGCCGAGCGCCACCTGCTCGGCGTTGCCCGCCGGCGCGTCGCCCGCCAGGAAGACGATGGCCTTGCCGCTGGGCTCCATGGCGCCGACGGCCTGGTTCGTGTTCTGGAGCTTCCAGCCGGGCGGGAAGCGCACGCTGAAGCCGAGCACCGGGTGGATGAAGCGGTCGCCCTCGAAGATGCCGGCCTCGGGCCGCTGGCCGACTTCGAGGCCGTCGAGGTGCGCGAGCAGCGCGGCGCGCGGATCGCCGAGCGCGGGATCGCGCTTCCAGCGGATCTCCCGCGCGCGCACCGCATTGGCGGCGGCGCGCTCGTCCGAGCCGGGGTGCGTGGCGAAGAAGGTCTGACCCGGCGTGCCGCCGTAGGTGAGCCGCGTCGACATCGCGAGGCTCGTCAGGAAGGTCGACATGCCCATCGGGTCGTAGCCGGCCGCGGCGCAGAGGATCTGGCCGCCCTCGTCGGCCTCGCGCTCCATCTCGCGGCTGTAGCCCGCGAGCTGCTTCTCGCGCATGCCCGGCATCGCGAGCGGAGGCTGGCGCGCCATCAGCGCCTGCTGCGCGGCGGCGTGACGGCGCGCGGCGTGCGTGATCTCGTGGCCGATCACGCAGGCGAGCTCGTCCTCGTTGTTCGCGAGCGCGAGCAGCCCGCGCGAGATGAACACGTAGCCGCCGGGCAGGGCGAACGCGTTCGGCTCCAGCATGTCGACGACCGCGAACTCGTAATCGAAGCCGCGGCGGTCCATGCCGCGCAGCAGCTTGTGCCCGATGCCGTCGACGTAGGCCTGGAGCTTCGGGTCGTCGATCACGCCGACCTCGGCCTCGACGTCCTTCTTGCTCTCGCGCCCGACCCGCGCGTCGTCGTACGTGGTCATGAGGACCGTCTTCTTGCGCGGCGCGTCGGCGCTCTTCTTCGGCGCGCTGGCGCAGCCGAGCGCCAGCGCGAGCGCACCGCAGAGAGCGAGCGCGACGGCCCGCGCGCGCGATGTGCGTGACGGCGTCAGGGCAGCTCCGAGAGCCAGCTGCCGTCGGCGAGCCAGCGCGCCTTGAAGGTCGCGAGGAGGCCGGTGGTGTCGAGCGTCTCGAGGTAGTTCTCGACGAGGTTCAGCAGCAGCGGCGCGTCGGGCGCGACGGCGATGCCGAAGGGCTCGATCGTGAAGGGCGTGGCGAGGGTCACGAGGCCGGCGTTCGGGTGCCGCCAGACCGCCACCGAGCAGGCGAGGAAATCGGCGAAGAGCGCGTCGACCTTGCCATCCATCACCATCTGGATGCCGCTGTCGTAGTCGGCGACGCTGACGAACGTCGCCTGGGGCAGCACCTCGCCGATGAAGCGCGCGCTGGTCGACGCCTCGACCGCCGCGTAGCGCCGCTGCGGCACGTCGAGCGCGCGCGGGTCCTGCACGTCGGTGAGCGTGCCCTCGCGCGCCAGCACCGACATGCCCGAGACGAAGTAGGGGCCCGCGAAGGCGACCTTCGCGTTGCGCTCGGGCGTCATCGTGAGGCCGGAGAGCGCGAGGTCGGCCTGACCGCTCGTCAGGCTCGGGATCAGCTCGGCGAAGGGGACGACCACCAGCTCGAGCTCGAGGCCCATCGCCGTCGCGAGCGCCTGCACGAGATCGATCTCGAAGCCGACCACCTGCCCATTCTTGTTCTTCAGGTTGAGGGGAGGGCGGTCCGCCGACACCGCGACGCGCAGCTTCCCGCTCTCGAGGATGCGGGAGAGGCGCGGGTCGGCGCCGGACGCGGCGCCGCCGTTCGTGTGCCCGAACGACTGGCAACCGCCGAGGCAGAGCGCTGCGACGAGCAGCGCGGAGAGCATTCGCATCGACGGTCCCCCCTGCGCACAGGCGCGCGGGGCCGACTCTAGCTAGCTGGCGCGGCTCGCGCGTCTCCATCCCACGCGCGACGCGCAGAGCAGCGCGAACGCGGCCATCGCACCCCACGCCGCGGGAAGCGCCGGCACCTGCGGCGCCGGCGAGGCGACGTAGACG
>DASUFZ010000144.1:0-13780 GCA_036274295.1 Myxococcota bacterium | reverse complement strand
GAAGATCTCCTTCGCCGCCTTCAGGATGCGCGTGCGCGTCTCGGGCGCGCCGCGCGGGTGGGACAGATTGACGACGCTGCCGCCGCTCCGGTCCGATTCGCCCTGCATCCGCCTTTCCCTCGTCGGCAGGACCTGCGCGCGAACACCCTATCAGGTGCGCGCGCGGACGGGCGCGTTTTTTCGCCGCGCGCGACGGATGCGAGCCGCTCGCGTCGCGGGCGTCGACGAGACGCGCCGGCGGCGAGGAAAGCGAGCGAAGGCGTATCCGGCATACGTCCAGCGAAGCCTGACGACGTCGCCGGTGATGGATCGGCGACGCTCAGAGCGCCTTGCGCAAGATGTCGACGATGCGGCCCGATGCGCCGCCGTCCCACAAGGGCGGCGTGCGGCCGGGCGCGCCGCGTCCGGCCATCACCTCGCGGTAGGCCGCGAGGATCCGCTCGGGCTGCTGGCCGACGAGGCGATTCGTGCCGACGTCGACGGTGACGGGCCGCTCGGTGTTCTCGCGCAGGGTGAGGCAGGGGACGCCGAGGATCGTCGTCTCCTCCTGGATGCCGCCCGAGTCGGTCAGCACGACGCGGGCGTGCGCCATCAGCTTGAGGAAGTCGAGGTAGCCGAGGGGCTCGACGAGGCGCAGTCCCGGGTGCGCGCCGATGCGCGCCATCAGGCCA
Source organism: Myxococcota bacterium (assembly GCA_036274295.1). Taxonomy (GTDB): domain Bacteria; phylum Myxococcota_A; class UBA9160; order UBA9160; family SMWR01; genus DASUFZ01. Next base: position 13,109 of record DASUFZ010000144.1, on the reverse strand, counting down.
TGGTCCGCGAGCTTCTGGCGCGTGCGCGGGTGCACCGGGAAGACGAGCGGCTGATCCGCCAGCACGCCCTCGACGACGTCGAGGAGCTTCGCCAGCACGGCGGGATCATCGACGTTGGAGGGCCGGTGCAGGGTCAGCACCGCGTAGCCGCCGGCCGGCAGGCGCAGGCTCTCGAGGATCTGCGACGCCTCCGCGCGCTGGCGGTGTCGCATCAGGGTGTCGATCATCACGTTGCCGACGAGGTGGATCTTCTCGGCGGCCACGCCCTCGCGGCGCAGGTTGTCGACGCCGCTCTGCTCCGTGCAGAAGAGCAGGTCGCTGATCGAATCGGTCAGCACGCGGTTGATCTCTTCCGGCATGTCGCGGTCGAAGCTCCGCAGGCCGGCCTCGACGTGCACGAGCTTGATGCCGAGCTTCACCGCCACGAGACCGCATGCGATCGTGCTGTTGACGTCGCCCACCACGAGCACCGCGTCGGGGCGCTCGCGCAGCACCACCGGCTCGAAGGCCTTCATGATCTCGGCCGTCTGCACGGCGTGCGAGGCGCTGCCGATCTCCAGGTTGAGGTCCGGCTCCGGGATGCCGAGCTGGCGGAAGAACAGCTCGCTCATGTTCGCGTCGTAGTGCTGGCCCGTGTGGACGAGCAGCGGCCGGATCTCGGGCGCGCGCGCGTAGGCGTCCATCAGCGGCGCGATCTTCATCAGGTTCGGCCGCGCGCCGACCACGTTGACGATCCTCAAGCCCGGACTCCTTCCCCGGCGTCGATCCGCCCCGAACGGACGCGCACGGCGCTACTGGATGCGCCGCCCCGTCCCCGCCCACGCCTTCTCGCGCAGCACGAACTTCTGGATCTTGCCGGTGGACGTCTTCGGCAGCTCGCCGAACTCGATTGACTTCGGGCACTTGAAGTGCGCGAGCCGCTCGCGGCAGAACTCGATCAGCTGCTGCTCCGTGACCTCCGCCCCGGGCCGCAGCGAGACGAAGGCCTTCGGCACCTCGCCCCACTTCTCGTGCGGCATCGAGACGATGGCGCACTCGAGCACGGCCGGGTGCTTCACCACGGTGTGCTCGACCTCGATGGTCGAGATGTTCTCGCCGCCGCTGATGATGATGTCCTTCTTGCGGTCGCGCAGCTCGATGTAGCCGTCCGGATGGGTCACGCCGAGATCGCCCGAGTGGAACCAGCCGCCCGCGAAGGCCTGCGCGGTCGCCTGCGGATCCTCGTAGTAGCCCTTCATCACGTTGTTCCCGCGCATGACCACTTCGCCCATGGTCTCGCCGTCGGCGGGCACGTCGCGCATCTCGCCGTCGACGACGCGCAGGTGCGTCGTCACGTGCATGGGCACGCCCTGGCGCGCCATCACCCGCGCGCGCTCGTCCGGCGGCAGCGCCTCCCAGCCCGGCTGGAGCTCGCAGATGACGTGCGGGCCGTAGGTCTCGGTGAGCCCATAGAGGTGCGTGACGTCGACGCCCATCGCGTCCATGCGCGCGAGGATGGTCGGCGAGGGCGGCGAGCCGCCCGTCGCGACGCGCACGCGCGGATCGAAGCGGATGCCACGCGCCTCGGGCGCCTCCGCCAGCATGAGCAGCACCGTCGGCGCGCCGTTGAAGTGCGTCACCCGGTGCTCGCGGATCAGCGCGACGATGCGCGCCGGCTCGAGCGCGCGCAGCATCACGTGCATGCCGCCGGCGGCGGTCACGGCCCACGGGAAGCACCAGCCGTTGCAGTGGAAGAGCGGCAGGGTCCAGAGGAAGACCGAGTCGCGCTCGATCTTGTGGACGATGATCTCGCCGAGCGCGTTCAGCAGCGCGCCGCGATGCGTGTACATGACGCCCTTCGGGCGGCCCGTCGTGCCCGAGGTGTAGTTGATCGCGAGCATGCGCTCTTCGTCGTCGACGCCGGCATCCATGTCGAGCACCGGCGCGCCGTCCGCGAACTCCTCGAACGACGGGCCCGCGAGCGGACGTCCCGTGACGCCCGATTCCGGGTCCTCGAGGTTCACGAGCAGCGGGCGCCCGCGGCCGGCCGGCGCCTCGGCCACGCGCGGCGCGAGCTCCGGGTCGACCAGCACGACCTTCGCCCCGCAGTGGTCGAGGATGTAGCCGACCTCTGCAGGCGAGAGCCGCGTGTTGATCGCCACCAGCGCAGCGCCCAGGCGCGGCACCGCGAAGGGCGCCGCCAGCGCGGCGGGGACGTTCGGCGCGAGCACCGCCACGCGGTCGCCGGGTCCGACCCCTGCGCGCGCGAGCGCCCCGGCAAATCGCCCGCAGGTCGCGCCGAACTCCGACCACGTCCAGCGCGAGCCGCCGTGGACCACCGCCGTCTTGCCGGGAAAGACGCGCACAGTGCGCGCGAGCAGCGAGAGCGGGGTCAGCGGGTCGCGATTCGCGGCGGGCGCGCTCATCAGGCGCCCATTCTATGGGCGACCCCTCTGGAACGCAGCGGGAGGGGTACGCCGCGCGGGCCGCGCAATCGGTACGCCGCGCGGGCCCTCCCGAGCTCGGACGGGATGACGTCCGCGGAACCTCCGCAGGACGGGAGCTCGGTGAGGACCCACGCGGCATCGGGAGCGTGCCGCGGGGCCGCCAGGCCGTCCGTGCGCCCGGTCACAACTGCCGGACCCCGCTGGCAACGCTGCGCTTTTTGATAACTTGCGCAGCGAGGGGGCTTCACTCGCCCCCGAGTCCTGCGACGGTTCCACGTCGGGGCCGACCGTGGGGCGACCCGGTAGGGGCGGGATCGGCGACCACCCTGAGACGGGCAGAAGCGGGGTCTGGGCCTCGCTGGATGTACTCCACGCCGGGACGGAGGTGATTCGGTGCAACAGGCATGTACTACGGCGAGTGAGGTGGCGGCGTCCTAGCGCCACGCCGAATCGATTCATCTCGGCGTGTGTTCGGGACGCACTTGGTGTCCCCAGCGCCACCGCCCCGAGAGCGCGGTTGCCGTAGCCGCGAAAGGGCCCATGCCCGCTCTCGGGGCTCCTTTTTTTGTGCTCCGCTCGCCTTCGGCTCGCTGCGCGCGGCGGCGACGGAGACAGCGCGATCCGGGTCTTCGCCGCCGCTTGCGGCGACCCGCGCGCCTGCGGCGCGCTCCGCTGTACCTGGTGCTCCGCTCGCCTTCGGCTCGCTGCGCGCGGCGGCGACCGAGGAGCACCGCCCGGGTCTTCGCCGCCGCTTGCGGCGACCCGCGCGCCTGCGGCGCGCTCCGCTGTACCTGGTGCTCCGCTCGGCTGCGCTTCGCGCCGCTTGCGGCGCGCTCTGCGCGCCATTTTCCTAAGATCGCGCGCCCATGGCTGCACCGGCTTCGACCGCCACCCTGCTCGTGTCCTGCCCCGATCAGCGGGGCATCGTCGCGGCGCTCGCGCAGCTGCTCTACGGCCACGGCGCCAACATCCTCGACGCCGACCAGCACACCGACGCGCGCGCCGGCGTCTTCTTCCAGCGCATCCGCTTCGACCTCGCGGAGCTGCGCACCGACCGCACCGCGCTCGAGCAGGCGATCCGCGAGGTGGCCGGCCGCTTGCGCATGGACTGGCGCCTGGCCTACGCGGACGAGGCCAAGCGCATGGCGATCTTCGTCTCGAAGACCGACCACTGCCTCTACGATCTGCTGCTGCGCCACCGCGCCGGCGAGCTGGCCTGCGAGATCCCGCTGGTCGTGAGCAACCACCCGGATCTCGAGCCCGTCGCGAGGCACTTCGGCATCGCGTACCGGGTCTTCGAGATCACGCCCGAGACGAAGCAGCGCCAGGAGGAGGCGGAGCAGGCGCTGCTCGACGAGCTGCGCGTCGATCTGATCGTGCTCGCGCGCTACATGCAGGTGCTCTCGCCGGAGTTCGTCCTGCGCCACCACGGCCGCATCATCAACATCCACCACTCCTTCCTGCCGGCCTTCAGCGGCGGGCGCCCCTATCACCAGGCGCACGAGCGCGGCGTCAAGCTGATCGGCGCCACCGCGCACTACGCCACCAAGGACCTCGACGAGGGCCCCATCATCGAGCAGGACGTGATCCGCGCGTCGCACCGCGACACCGTCGACGATCTCGTGCGCAAGGGCCGCGACGTCGAGCGCGCCGTGCTCTCGCGCGCGGTGCGCTGGCACCTCGACGACCGCGTGCTCGTCTACGGCAACAAGACCGTCGTCTTCTCGTGAACGGCACCGCCTCGACCCTTCGCCTGATCGGCCTCGGGATCGCCTTCGCCGTCGCCGCGCTCTCGTGGGGGCTGACCTGCGCGGCCTGGCGCTTCGACAAGGTGGCGGCGGGCGTCGTGCCGCTCGATCCGCGCGAGTTCGCGCGCATGAACGTGGTGGCGCTCGGCACGGCAGGAGAGTGGGAGGATCCGAACCGGCGCGGGCCGGTGATCGCGCTCGCGCAAGGGAAGGACGTCGCGCTGGTCGACGCCGGCCGCGGCGTCGCCGAGGCGCTGCGCGCGGCGAAGATTCCGGTGACGCAGCCGAGCGTCGTGCTGCTGACGAGCACCCTGCCCGAGAACGTCGTCGGCCTCGACGACCTGCTGGCGAGCGCGGAGCTGGCGGGTCGCCGCGATCCCGTGACCGTCTACGGGCCGAAGGGCGCGGCAGCAGCCGTGCACGCCGCCACGGCCGTCGCCCTGCCCGGCATGCGCGCGCGCCGCGCGGCGCTGGGCCTCGCGGGCGAGCCCCTCGCCTTCGAGGTCGTCGAGCTCGACGGCGACGCGAGCGGCTCCTCGCAGACGCTCGGCGAGATGACCTTGCGCGCCGCGGCGCTGCCCGGCGGGCCCGTTCCGGCCTTCGCCTGGCGCGCCGAGTGGCGCGGCCGCGTCGCGGTCGTCTCGAGCGCGGGCTGGGCGCCGGATGCGCTGGTGGAGCAGGTGAAAGGCGCGCACCTGTGGGTGCACGAGACCGTCATGCTGCCGCCGCCGGACCAGGCGAAGCAGCTCGGCATCGACGAGGACCCCGAGCTGCTGCGCCGGCAGGCCGCGCTCCACACGGATGTGACGCAGGTCGGCGGGCTCGCGCAGCGCGCGGGCGTCGAGACCCTGGTGCTGGTGCGGCTGCGGCCGCCGCCGGTCTACGACCTCCAGATCACGTCGCTGGTCGACGACAGCTTCGCGGGCCGCATCGTCCTCCCCGAGGACGGCGACGAGATCACGCCGTGAGCTCGCCGCCTCGGGCCGGCGAGGGTGACGGCGCGCGCCGATAGGGATCCCGCGGATCGGGGCGGTCGCTGCGCTCGCCGAGGAAACGGCGCCGCTGCTCGGCGTAATACGGCTCCTTCGGCGCAAGAGCCATCGCCTCCTCGATCGTCGCGACGGCGGCCTGCGGCGCGCCCGTCAGGAACTGGAGCTCCGCAAGCGTGTCCAGGATGGTGGCCTGGCGGCGGTCGGTCTCGGCCACGGCGCGCTCGGCCAGCGAGAGCGCCACCGCGAGCTGCTCGGGCGTCGAGTCGTCGTCGATCGCGACGTACCACGCCTGATCGTTCAGCTCCTCGGGCGAGATGCCGGGCAGCTCGGCGATGCGCGCCAGGTGCCGCGCCCCGAAGTCGCCCGGCGCGAAGAGCTCCGCGCCCGCCGCGGCGACGCCCGCCACCGTCGCGACGACGACGAGCGCAGCGAGCGCGCGCACCGGCGCCGCGCTCCGCGGGGAGAGCGGGCGATCGGCCAGCAGCGCCGCCGTGAGCGCACCTCCGGCGAATCCGGCGACGTGCGCGCCGCCCGCGATGAAGGGGACCACCGCGCCGAGCAGGAACGAGAGGGCGAGCATCGCGTAGAGCGGGCGCCGCGGGACGCGCCACCACGCGGGCAGCTCGTCGGTGCGGAAGTGCTCGAGCCAGGTGACGGCGCCGACGAGCCCGAAGACCACGCCCGAGACGCCCACGGTCGGCAGCTGCGAGAACGCGGACGCCGTCATGGCCGCGAGCCCCGACACGCCCATCACGGCCAGGGTGCGCGCGGTGCCGAGCGGCCGCTCGCAGAGCGCCCCGAAGGCCACCAGGCCGGCCAGGTTCATCAGGATGTGGAGGTGGAACGGGAGCATCTCGTTCGCGTGCAGCAGGTTCGCCGTCACGAGCCGCCAGGCATCGCCGTCGGCGACGAGGGCCGGGATCATCGCCCCCACGGTGTAGACGTCGTGGCCGAGCAGCAGCTGGAGCGCGTAGACCGCGACGCACAGGATCGTCAGGCCCCAGGTCGCGTACGAAGGCGGGCAGGCGCGCGCGCGCTCCTCGATCTGCGCCATGCGCGCGAGCTGCGCGCGCGAGTTCGGGCGCGCGGCCAGCTTCTCGAGCAGCGCGTGCGCGAGCGCCTCGGGCCCGTCGGCGCGCAGGAAGGCCTTGCGCGGCAGCACGGCGACATCGCGGCGCGAGCCGATCCAGAGCGCGCGCCGCGAGAGGGTCAGGTGGATCACGTCCTCGTAGGGCGTGAAGGCGCGCCCGCCGCGCGAGGTGAGCGGATGGTGGACGCCGCGCATGTCGAGCACGACGGGACCCGCGTGTCCGCGCAGGGCGAACGAGAGCGCATCGTGCGCGGACGCGACAGCCGGCTCCACGGGCGCGAGGCTAGCGACCGTGCGCGCGTCGGGCCCGGGCTAGCGTTTCGGGAGCGGTAGCGTCGGGAAGACGCGGCTGAAGATCAGGTAGACCAGCACGAAGGCGCCGAGGAAGCCCGCGCCGATGCCGATCTGCACGAGGCCGAGCCAGGCCATACCGTCGGCCGGCACGAGCGACGCCCAGACCAGCGCGTTGCGCTCGAGCCAGAAGCCGAGCAGCACGGTCGCCGCGACGCCGCCGAGGATGACCGGCGTGCGCTTCGGACGCTCTCCCAGCAGCACCCAGAACGGCACCCACCAGCAGCCGATCCACGCGGCCATCGAGAGCCGCACGTAGGGCTCGTCGAAGCGGTCCCACAGGAAGAACCAGGTGTCCTGCAGGAAGCCGGTGCCGAGGCGCATGTTGATGAACTGCGTCTCCTCGGGGAGGTTGCCGTACCAGATCACGATGTACTGCGCGAAGAACAGGTACATCCAGAAGATCGAGAAGGCGAAGATCATCTTGCCGAGGTCGTGCATGCGATCGTGCGTGATCTCGACGTCCCAGCCAGGCACGTTGGCGCGCAACAGCACGCTGATCAGCGCGGTGGCGGCGACGGCACCCAGGAAGCCACCCCACAGGTAGTACCAGCCGAAGATGGTCGAGAAGAAGGTCGGCGTGAGCGACATCACCTGATCGAAGGCGACGATCGAGATGGCGAACGCATAGGTGAGGCAGAGGATCGGAGCGAGGCGCTTGAGACGCCGCTCGGACTCCGCGCGCTCCACTTCGTCGCCGCGCCAGCCCGACGTCCAGCTCGCGAACATCCCCTTCGCGCGCGTCGCGCGCTCCGCGGCGCCGGCGAGCGTCGGGCGGAACGAGGTGCGCAGGTACACGAGCGTCAGCACGGTGTAGACGGTGAGGATCGCGAGGTCCGTCCAGAAGACGCGCGGAAAGGAGAGCCACCACTCCTTGCCCGGCGGCGGCGTATGCAGCCAGTTCGTGTAGATGTACTCGCGGCCGAACCAGCTGCTGATCAGGAGGAGCACGAGCGAGATCGGCACCCAGGCCGCGAGGCCCTCGGCCACGTGACGGATCGGCCCGCACCAGCGCGCGCCGATGATGACCAGCGCCGAGGCCAGCACGACCGCCGCCTGGGAGAGCGTGCCGAAGTAGATGACGTTGACGTGGAAGGCGCGCCACGCGACGGCGGGATCGCTCGAGAGGCCGAGCACGAAGGCGCCGGCGCCGAGCAGCATCAGCAGGATGCAGACGGCGACGAGCGCGCCGGGCAGCTCGCGCGGATTCGCCGCGAGGCGTGCGGTCGTCGCGCTCACTGGCCGACTCCCTTCTGATCGTTCAGGTACCGGACGTAGTTGACGACGTCCCAGCGGCCCTCTTCGGGGATGCGCTGGTAGGACGGCATGCGGCGTCGGCCGTAGCGGATCGTCGCCCAGATGTGACCGTCGCTGCGGACCTTGGCGATGCTCGCGGGGCCGGCGATCGGCAGCACGCCGCCGAAGGGACCCATCTCCGGGCTCGTCATCGAGACCGGGCCGTCGCCGAGGCCGCCGGCGCCGTGACAGGCGGCGCAGAAGCGGTTGAAGAGCAGGCGGCCGTTCTCGAGCGACTGGAGCGACATCGGACGCGGGTTGTGCAGCGCGTCGGCGGCGGCCTCGTCCTCGGCGGGGAACGGCGCCTCGCCGGGATTCACGGGGACGGCGCCCTCCGGCGGCATGAAGGGCGCGATCTGGTTGTCGAACTCGACGCTCTCGAACGCCTGGATCGACTTCTGCCGCTTCATCTGCGGGAACCAGGTGTCCGACCACTGCTCCCAGCAGCCCATGCTGCCGACGAGCAGGAAGGCGGTCAAGGTGAACAGCGCGTGGCCGATGCGGCGCGCGCCGAAGCGGCGGGGCTCAGGCCTGGACAACGCTGACCTCCGTCGCGTGGTGCTCGCGCATGAGGCCGTCGATCTCGGCGACGTCGCGGTCCCGGCAGTCGACGACGAGGCCGAAGTCCTCGGCCGAGAAGCGCGCGTTGTAGGCCTTGTGCATGCGGAAGGACGGCAGGCGCCCGACCGCCAGCAGCCCGAACAACGTCATCAGACCGCCGAACAGGATGGTGAGCTCGAAGGCGATGATCGTGTAGGGCGGGATCGACGAGAACGGCTTGCCGCCGAGCATGATCTGCCAGTTGTTGGCCATCCACAGCGTCATCGCGTAGCCGGTGACGACGCCGGTGAGACCGCCGATCAGCGTCCAGGCGCGCACGCCCGAGGGCTTCGGGTCCACCGCGTCGTCCAGCTCGGCAAAGGGCGCCGGCGAGAAGGTCTCGATGTCGGTGAAGCCGCGGTCGCGCAGGCGGCGCGCCGCGTCGGCGATGTGCTGCGGCTGCGTGAAGACGCCGAGGAGCTGCGGCATCAGTGTCCTCCTCCGTGCGCCTTGGCGTGGATCTCGAGCTCCTTCACCTCCGCGATCGCGACCACGGGGAAGAGCTTCAGGAAGATCAGGAAGAACTGGCAGAAGAAGCCGAACGAGCCGGCCACGATGATCAGCTCGGGCCACGACGGTGTGTAGATGCCCCACACCGCCGGGTCGTACTCGCGCGACAGGCCGCCGATGATGATGACGTAGCGCTCGAACCACATGCCGATGTTGACCAGCACGGAGATCGCGAAGAGCGTCGGCACGTGCGTGCGGATCTTCTTGAACCAGAGCAGCTGTGGCACGAAGGCGTTGCAGATGATCATCACCCAGGTCGAGATCCAATAGGGGCCGAACGCGCGCTTCCAGAAGGCCGTCTGCTCGCTCTCGACGCCGCTGTACCAGGCCATGAAGTACTCGGAGCCGTAGGCGTATCCGACGATGATCGAGGTCAGCAGCAGGAACCTCGACATGTTCTCGAAGTGGTAGTCGGTGATGTACGCCTCGAGCCCGAAGATGCGCCGCACCGGGATCATCATGGTGAGCACCATCGCGAAGCCCGAGAAGATGGCGCCGGCCACGAAGTAGGGGGCGAAGATCGTCGCGTGCCAGCCCGGCACGATCGACATGGCGAAGTCCCAGGACACCACCGAGTGCACCGAGAGCACGAGCGGCGTCGCGAGCCCCGAGAGGTGGAGCACCGTGCGGCTGTGCGACTTCCACTGGCGCGACGTGCCCTGCCAGCCGAGCGCCAGCACCGAGTAGAGCGCGCGGCGCCAGCCGGTCGAGCGGTCGCGCGCGATCGCGAGATCCGGGATCAGCCCGACGTAGAAGAACACCATCGAGATCGTCGCGTAGGTGGTGATCGCGAAGGTGTCCCAGAGCAGCGGACTCTTGAAGTTGACCCAGAGCGCGCGCTGGTTCGGGTACGGCAGGATGAAATACGACTTCCAGATGCGGCCGACGTGGATGCCGAGGAACTGCGCGGCGGTGAGGACCGCGAAGATCGTCATCGCCTCCGCGCTGCGGTTGATGGCGTTCCGCCACTTCGCGCGGAAGAGATAGAGGATCGCGGAGATCAGGGTGCCGGCGTGCGCGATGCCGACCCAGAACACGAACGTGACGATGTAGGCGCCCCAGAAGATCGGGTGCGCGTAGCCGGCGATGCCGAGGCCCTTGTAGACCTGGTAGATCCACACGCCGCCGGCGGCGAGCATGAAGCCGACGGCGATGTGCAGCAGCGCCCAGTAGCCGACCGAGGTGCCCTCCATGACGCGCAGCAGGTCGCGGTTGACCTGCGAATCGCGGGCGACGGGCACCGGGCGGATCAGCGCGGCGACGGGTTCGGCGGGCGGCGGCGTCATGCGTTCCTCAACCGGCGTGTTCATCGCCCTCGCGCCGGACGCGGGCGAGATAGGTGATGGCGGGACGCGTGTTGAGCACGTGCAGTGCGTGGTAGGAGCGGCCCGCGCCCTGCGCGTTGACCTCCAGCACGTGGCTCTTGTCGTCCTTCAGGTTCCCGAACGAGATCGCGTGGGTCGGGCAGGTCTGCTGGCAGGCGGTCTGGATCGCGCCGTCGTCCGGCACGGCCTTGCCCTGCGCCTTCGCCTTCATGCGCGCGGCCTGGATGCGCTGGATGCAGAAGGTGCACTTCTCCATCACGCCCTGCGCCCGCACGGTGACGTCCGGGTTCAGCATGAGCGGCATCGGCTCGGGCCAGGTCTCGATCTGGTAGTCGAACCAGTTGAAGCGCCGGACCTTGTAGGGGCAGTTGTTCGAGCAGTAACGCGTGCCGATGCAGCGGTTGTAGATCATGCCGTTCAGGCCGGACGGCGAGTGGTACGTCGCCAGCACGGGGCAGACCGGCTCGCAGGGCGCCGCGCCGCACTGCTGGCAGAGCATCGGCGAGTTGCGCACGTCGGTGTCGCCGAGCTTCTCCGTGTTCTGCGGGCCCGGGCGCCCCTCCAGGAAGGTCCGCTCGCCCGGACCGATGTAGCGCTCGATGCGCAGCCATTGCATCTGCCGCGCGCGCATCACCATGCGCTCGCCGACGATCGGGATGTTGTTCTCGACGGAGCAGGCGACCACGCAGGCGCTGCAGCCCGTGCAGCGGTCGATGTCGATCGTCATGCCCCAGCGGAAGGGATCGTCGGCCGACGCGTCGTTCGCGGGATTGAAGGCGCGCAGGATCTCGTGCATCCCGCCGTGGCCGTTGCCGTGCTCGCCGCCCTCGGCAGCGGCGCCGTGCGCGGCCGCGGCCACCGCGGGAGCCGGCAGCTGCGAGCCGTTGTCGCGGATGGCCGCCGCCTGGTTCGGCGCCCACGGGCTGGGACCGCCCTCGGCCAGCGCGACCAGGGAGATCGCTTCGCCGAGCATGCGGCCGCGCTTGTTGTCCTCGGGCTGCGTGAAGGGCAGGCGCTGGTAGCGGCCGGCCGGCGACACGCGCGCCTTCGCGGCGAGCCAGGCGCGGCCGCCCGCCTCGTCGGTCAACGCGGTCAGCGCCGAGATCACGTTCACGCCGCGCGCCTCGCCGGGCTTGCCGTCGTTCTCGAGCGACGCCCACAGCCCGACGGTGTGGCCCTGGCCGATCGCGACCGCGACCACGTCGTCGCGGACGCCGCCGCGCGGCCACGCCGGCACCTCGAGCGCGCCATAGGGCGTCTCGATCTTCAGCACGTCGCCGGGCTTCACGCCCATCGACTTCGCCGCGTTCTCGCTGATCTCGGCCCACGACTGCCAGGTGATCTTCGTGATCGGGTCCGGCGTCTCCTGCAGCCAGGGAAGATTGGCGCCGCTGCCGTCGCCGAGGAGCGGCGAGGGCACCGGCAGCAGGATGAAGTCGCCGTCGCCCTCGAGCTGCGGCTCGCGCCACTCGATGCGCGCCGCGCTCGCGGAAATGCCCGGCGAAGCAAACGCGGCGTCGCTGAACTCGCCGCCGCGCGCCAGCGCCGCGCGCCAGTCGGTGCCGGCCCACGCCGCCTCGACGATGCTGCGGAACGAGCCCGACGGGAGCTGCGCGGCCGTCGCGTCGCCCTGCGCGCGCGCGATGCCGATCAAGGTGTCGCCGAGCGCCTGCGTGTCGAAGATCGGGCGGATCGCCGGCTGCACGAGCGAGCGGACGCCCGGGCGCGGCGCGGCATCGCCCCACGACTCGAGCGTCGTGTGATCGGGCAGCACGAAGTGCGCGCGCGCGGAGGTCTCGTCGGGCACCGGCGCGAACGACACCACCGTCTCGACCTTCTCGAGCGCGGCGGCGAAGCCGGAGTCGGGCGGCAGGGTGTGCAGCGGGTTCGCGCCGCCGTGCACGAGCAGCACCTTCACGTCGCCGGACTTCATGGCGTCGACGAGCTTCAGGGTCTCGCGGAAGCTGGCGACCGGCCCCTCGGGCGCGGGCGGGATGCGGAGCGACGTGCCGACGGCGCCGCCGACGGCATTCAGCACGAGCACGGCGGCGTTCGTCGCGACGGCGCGGCGGCTCGTCAGCGCGACGCCCGGCGGCAGCGCCACCGGCTTCTTCGCGGCGGCGACGGCCTGGCCGAGGCGGCGGATCGCTTCGGCCGGCACGCCCGCGCGCTCGGCGACGCTCTCCGGTGTGAAGCTGCCGAGGATGCCGTCGAGCGAGGCGTCGCCTCCGCCCTTCGCCTCGCGCGCGACCTTGGCGATCGCGAGCGCCAGCGCGCCCTCGCTGCCGGGCTTCGCCGGCAGCCACTCGTCGGCGATGCTGCACGTCTCGTCGAGGCGCGGGCCGATGTAGACGAGCCGCGAGGCGCGGCCCTCTTCCTTCGCGACGTCGCGCGCGGCCATCAGCTGGCGCGCGTGCTCGACGGGCGAGCGGCCCGTGCCGATCACGTCGTTGCCGAAGTCGATCACGAGATCGCAGCCGTCGAGGTCGAAGATCGGATGGCTCGCCACGCCGAAGACGGCGGAGGTCGCCTCGCGCAGCGCCTCGTAGGCGAAGGGCTCGTAGACGACGCGCGAGCCGCCGCCGACGGCCGCCAGCCACTTGTCGATCAGCGCCGAGAGCGTCGGGCCGGTCGGCGAGCCGAGCACGGCGACCTTGCCCTGCGCGGCGCTGATGCGCGCGGCGATCTCGCGCTGCGCGTCGTCCCAGGTGACGTCGGCGAGCGCGCCGTCGGCGCCGCGCTTCTGCGGACCGCGATGGCGGTCCGGATGG
>DASUFZ010000143.1:0-19828 GCA_036274295.1 Myxococcota bacterium | reverse complement strand
GCGCTGGCACTACATCTGGTTCCCGCGCTTCGCGGAGCAGACCGAAGGGGAGAAGCGCGACTACCCGATCGCCGCCGAGGAGCTGTACGACCTCCAGAGCGATCCCGGCGAGCGCCAGAACGTGATCGCCAGCCATCCCGGCGTGGCGTCGCAGCTGCGCACGCGCCTGGCCGAGAAGATGCCGTCGCGCGTGGAGGTGAGCGCGCCGGAGCTCACGCCCGAGGCGCGCGCCGAGCTGAAGGCGCTCGGCTACATCGAGCCTTTGCCGGGCCTTCGCGCTCGCTGATCGCTCGCGCTCGGGCATTCCGGCCGAAGCGAAGCTTCGCCTCGCTGCGCGTCGGCCGACTTGGGTCGGCCTCCTTGCCGCGCTCGCCGCGGCCGTCCCCACCGTCGGTGTCCTGCTACCCTGCCGCGCTCCCAGACGAGGGCGGCATGGATCTCTCCTACGGGCCCGAGTACGAAGAGTTTCGCGCCGAAGTGCGCGCCTTCCTCGCGGCGAACTGGCCGCAGCGTGCCGGCGAGGCGGAGCTGCCGAAGCCGCAGCGCGCGCGTCGCTTCCGCGAGCGCGCCGTCCTTGCGGGGTATCTGCTGCGCTGGATCCCGCGCGCGTACGGCGGCTCCGAGCAGCCGAGCGACGCGCTGCGCGCGAGCATCCTGCGCGAAGAGTTCACGCGCGCGCGTGCGCCGCAGGAGCCGCGCGGCATCGGCATGATGATGCTGGTGCCGACGCTCCTCGAGAAGGGCGCGGAGTGGCAGAAGCAGAAGTTCGTCCCGCCGACGGCGATGGACGAGATGCACTGGTGCCAGGGCTACAGCGAGCCCGGCTCGGGCTCGGACCTCGCGTCGCTCAAGACGCGCGCCGAGCTCGTCGGCGACGAGTGGGTGATCCACGGCCAGAAGATCTGGACGACGAACGCGGTCGAGGCGGATTACATGTTCTGCCTCTGCCGCACCGAGCCCGACGCGCCCAAGCACGCGGGCATCTCGTATCTCCTGGTGCCGATGAAGCAGCCCGGCGTGGAGGTGCGGCCGCTCCGTCAGATGAACGGCGGCGCCGACTTCAACGAGGTGTTCCTCACCGGCGCGCGCACGCCGAAGGACCACATCGTCGGCAGCCGCGGTGAGGGCTGGCTGGTCTCCCGCGCGACCTTGAAGCACGAGCGCGCGGGCATCGGCAACGCCGAGGTCGCGGTGATGACCCTGATGGGCGTCGTGCACCTGGCGAAGACGCGCGAGCGCAACGGCCGCCCCGCGATCGAGGATCCGGAGATCCGCCAGCGCCTGGCCGCGCTCGAGGGCATGGTGCGCGCGCACGAGTACTCGGGCTATCGCCAGCTCTCGCGCGCCGCGCGCGGCAAGGACGTCGGCCCCGTCTCCCTCATGAACAAGCTCGTGTCGACGAACATCGGCAGCGAGGTCGCGCGCATCGCGCTCGATCTGCTCGGCGACGACGGCCTGCTCGACCCGATGGCACAGGCCGGTGTCGACCTGCCGGGCCCGCAGCGCTCGTGGCTCTCGCAGTACATGTACTCGCTCGGCATCGCCATCGCGGGCGGCTCCGCGAACATCCAGCGCAACGTGATCGGCGAGCGCGCCCTGGGCCTCCCGCGCGACTACTACGCCGATCGGAGCTCCGGACGATGAACTTCGACACCTCGGAAGAGCAGGAGCTGCTCCAGGACACGATCGGCAAGTGGGCCTCGCGCGAGTGCGGGCCTTCGCGCGTGCGCGAGATCTTCGACGGCGAGGCCGCGCACGATCCCGCCCTCTGGCAGGGCCTGTGCGAGCTCGGCGTCGCCGGGCTCGTCGTGCCCGAAGCGCACGGCGGCGCCGGTCTCGAGATGGTCGAGCTCGCGCTGGTCGCCGAGACGCTCGGCTTCCACGGCACGCCGGGTCCCTTCCTCGGCCACGCGCTCGCGACCCTCGCGCTCGCGCACGGCGGAAGCCCCGAGCAGCAGAAGCGCTGGCTGCCGCGCCTCGCGTCGGGCGAGCTGCTCGGCACGGTGGCGCTCGCCGAGGCGGGCTCGCGCTGGCTGCCCGAGGAGTGGCAGCTCGCGGGCGGCGGGAAGCTCAGCGGCGCGAAGCGCTTCGTGCCGGCCGGCGAGGTCGCGGATCTCTTCGTCGTCGGCACGGCGGGCGGCATGGCGCTCGTCGAGCGGAAGGCGGCAGGCGTGAAGGTGCAGCCGTACGCCGGTGTCGACCGCGCGCGGCGCCTCGCGGAAGTCGGCTTCGAGAACGCCGCATGCGAGCCGCTCGCGCGCGGCGCCGACGCCGCGGCGCGTGTGCGCGACGCGGGGCTCGTGCTGCTCGCGGCCGACGCCTTCGGCGCGGCGTCGCGCCTCGTCGACATGGCGGTCTCCTATGCGAAGACGCGCGAGCAGTTCGGCGTCGCGATCGGACACTTCCAGGGTCTGAAGCACCAGCTCGCGAACATGGCCGTCGAGATCGAGCCCGCGCGCGGCCTCTTCTGGTACGCCGCGCACGCCTTCGACAAGGTGCCGGCCGACCGCGAGCGCTTCGCCGCGCTCGCGAAGGCGCACATCACCGAGCGCGGCATGCAGGTCGCGCGCGACGTCGTCGAGGCGCACGGCGGCATCGGCTTCACCTGGGAGTGCGACGTGCAGATCTGGTTCAAGCGGATCATGCAGGACCGCGCGTGGCTGGGGACGCCGTCGCTGCACCGGGAGAGGGTGGCGAAGCTCGCAGGCTGGTAGTGAAGCTCGGCGTCGCGCTCTCGCGCCTGCACCCGCGGCATCACCTCGAGGCGACGCTCGAGGCCGAGCGGCTGGGCTACGAGTCGGCGTGGATGGCGGATCACCTCGCGTTTCCGCTCGCGATGTCGGGCTCGCCGCACGCGGGCGGGGAGCATCCGCCGGTGCCGCCCGAGACGCCCGTCTTCGACACCTTCGGCTGGCTCTGCTTCCTCGCCGCCCGCACGTCGCGCATCCGCCTCGGCACGAACGTCTATCTGCTCGCATTGCGCCACCCGTTCGCGGCGGCGCGCGCCGTGCAGACGCTCGATCTCGTGTCCGGCGGGCGCGCGGAGATCGGCGTCGGCGCGGGCTGGCTGCGCGAGGAGTGGCGCGCCGCGGGTCTCGATCCGCGCTCGCGCGGGCGCCGGCTCGACGAGGCGCTCGCCGTCTGCCAGCGCCTCTGGAGCGAGCGCGCGGTCGAGCATCACGGTCACTTCTACGACTTCGCGCCGGTCGCCTTCGAGCCGAAGCCGGTGCAGAAGCCGTGGCCGCCGATCCACGTCGGCGGCGACTCCGAGGCCGCGCTCGCGCGCGCCGCCCGCCACGACGGCTGGATCGGTCTCGTCGACGAGCCCGACACCGCCGCGCGCTGCGTCGAGCGGCTGCGCGCGCTGCGCTGCGAAGCGGGCCGCGAGCACGCGCGCTTCGAGATCACGCTCCACGTGCGCGAGCCGGAATCGCTCGCGCCGTGGCGGGACGCCGGTGTCGATCGCCTGGTGATCGCGCCGTGGGAGCGCTCGCGGGACTGGCAGGACGGGCTGCGCCGCGTCGCCGATCGGCTGCTGCGCTGACTCAGGACTCGCGCGGACGTCCGTTTCAGGACTCGCGCGCGATGCGATCGAGCACGCCGGCGAGGCGCTCCGGCATCGAGTAGAAGGGCGAGTGCGCGGCGTCGAGCGTGTGCACGCGGCAGGGCGTGGCGCCGTGCATGCGGCGCTGCTCGGCCAACGGGATGGCCTTGTCGAAGGTGCACTCGACGTAGTGGCGCGGCAGCGCCGCATAGCGCGCGCCGACCTGCACGGCCTGCGCCCACGGCGCGATCGGCTGCGGCGAGAGCCGCGCGCTCGCGGCCGCGACGTCGGCGTCGGCGCAGTCGAGGTAGAAGGCGTCGCGCGCGCCGGCCGGATCGAAGTGCACGACGCGCGCCTCGCGGTCGGGCCGCAGGTGCGGCGTCACCGCGGAGGGCATGGCGACGCTGCCGAGGCTCTCGCCCTGGCGCGGCAGGAATGCCGCGAGGTACACCAGGCTGCGAACGTGCTGCGCGTGGCGCTCGCCGGCCTGCGTGATGACGACGCCGCCCATGCTGTGGCCGAGCAGGTGCGCCGGCTCCGGCTGCCGCGCGAGCACTTCACCCACGCGCGCGACGTAGTCGTCCAGCGTGACCTGGCCGGGCGGCGTCGGATCCGCGCCGTGCCCCGGCAGATCGAACGCGACCGCGCGGTGTCCCTTCGCCTCGAGCGCCGGCACGAGCCGGTCGAAGCACCAGGCGCCATGCCAGGCGCCGTGGACGAGGGCGAAGACCGCCACGGCTACGCGATCCGGTGGCGGCCCGCGCGGGCGCGCGCGTCGACTTGCTGCACGAGGGCACCGTAGCAGCGAGGGCGCGGATTTCGAGTCAGAGCAGCGCGAGCTGCGCGCCGCCGGGACGCCGGAACGCGGCGGTGGAGAGCGCCGTGCTCCGGTTCGCGAGACCGGCGCGCCGCTTCGATAGCTCGAAGAGCGAACGAATCTGCTCGGCGTAGACCCCCGTGCCGCGCTGGCGCGTGTGGAAGCGCGAGTCGTAGAGCGAGCCGCCGCCCACCTCGCCGATGCGCGCCATCACGCGGGCCTTCCGCTCCGGAGCGTGGCGATCGAGCCACGCGGCGAAGAGCTCCTTCACGCCGTACGGCAGGCGCAGCATCACCCAGCCGGCCTCGCGCGCGCCCGCCTCGGCGGCGGCGGCGAGGATCGCGGGGATCTCCGCGTCGTTCAGACCGGGGATGACGGGCGCGCACAGGACGCCGACGGGCACACCCGCCGCGGCGAGGGTCTCGATCGCGGCGAGCCGACTCCTCGGCGACGAGGCGCGCGGCTCGAGCGCGCGGCGAAGCCGGTCGTCGAGGCTCGTGATCGAGACGCTCACCGACGCCGCATCGTGACGCGCGAGCTCGCCCAGCAGATCGGCGTCGCGCGCGACCAGCGCGCTCTTGGTGATGATCGTGACCGGGTTGCGGAACTCCGCGAACACCTCCAGGCAGCGGCGCGTGAGCCGCAGCTTCGCCTCGACCGGCTGGTAGGCGTCCGTGACACCGGAGAGCGCCACCACGCGCGGCTCCCAGCGCGGCGACGCGAGCGCCTTCCGCAGCAGCTCCGGCGCGTCCTCCTTGACGAGGATGCGCGTCTCGAAATCGAGACCGGCGGAGAAGCCGAGGTATTCGTGGGTGGGGCGTGCGTAGCAGTTGTGGGTGGCGAGCCCGGCTGCGTAGAAGGTCCCGGTCGAGGTCTGGATATCCACGACGTCGCGCCGGGGCCCGCGCTCGATCGCCTCGATCGGCTCGGGCTCGAGAAACGGATTGCGTCCGAAGAGGGCATCGCGTTTGCGGCGAATCGCGGGCTGGCAGACCGAGTAGAAGCGGATGCGATCGGTCAGCCGGCCGACGAGGCGCAGGGTGCTCGCGTGCCCTTGCCGGAGCTCCAGCCGGAAGTCGAAGCCGAGCGAGCACCCGTAGGATCGGACGCGCTCGAGAACGGCGATGTCGAGCTGCGAAATGCGCAGCGACCGGCCGTTGTGACCCTCGGCATCGTAGAAACCGGCCAGGAAGCCGCGCCGGTAGCCGCGGCTCTCGCGTGGATCGAAGAGGATCTTCCGCAAGCGTTCGAGCTTTCCGAGCGCGCGGCTCTCGACCTTCCACATCGGTCCGCGCGTGCGTACGCCTGCGTCGAACGGACGCAGCGCGACCTCGATGCCGAGCGCGCGCAGGTACTCGATGCAGCGTTCGAGCGGCTCGCGATCGATCATCGCGATGCGCCAGTACGCCGCCGGGAATCCGAGCTTGTCGCTGCGCCAGCCCGGCTCGTAGCGGAACGTGCCGTCGCCTAGCGAGAGCCCGGCGACGTAACCCACGCGGTAGTCGTCGTCCTCCGTCTCGTGCGCGATCACCGGCATGTGTCGCAGCAGGCGTCCGGGTGCGAGCTGCGACGTTTGCGACCAGCGGAAACTACGCGCCTGGAGCCAACGGTGCTCGGCTGTCGTCACGACCTCGGTGTTGCGCGTGAGCATCCGCACCGTCGGCTTGCGCGACCACCAGACGGCCTCGACGACGGCGGGCCGCAGCTTGCGGTTGCAGCCTGGCGCGGGGAACTCGTCGAAGCCGGCCAGCAGGTCACCGACCCGGACCTCCCCGAGCGGTCGCCAGCGAAAGTCCGCGTGGAGGATCGGAGTCGCCGGGTCCAGGCAGTACGAGCAGCCGTGACTGCAACCCCGATACGGATTCAGGCTCGTGTCGAAGCCGACGTCCGGGCTCTCGTTGTGCGCGAGCAGGGTGCGGGTCGGGTCGCGCAGGTAGAGGGTGGGGACGGGCGGCGGCTCGCCGTCCTCGCCTTCCGGCGGCGGCTCGAGATCCGGGTCGGCGACCGTGCGCAGGCGCTCGAAGCGGTTGGCCGGGTTGTCGGCCGCCCCGCGCGCGATCAGGCGTCCGCGCGGCGCCGGCGGCCGTTCGGGGGGCAGAGTCATGGGGCGAAACTAAGACGAAAAACAGGGCTGGGTCAAGAGACTCCAGGAGTCGGTTCGACGGAGGCTGGCTCGCTGCGGCTACCTTGCGCAGCCGGAGAGCGAGGGATGCGGGGTAGAGCAGGCGCCGCTGCGTCGATCGCGCTCGCTTGCGCCGTGGGTGGGTGCATCCCCGCGGCCACCTGGGCACCGTCGCTGCGGGGGCGGGTCGTCGAGCGCGCGAGCGGCGCTCCCGTGCCCGGCGCCCTCGTGGTAGCGATCTACGAGCAGAGCGCGGCATTCAGCAGCAACGACGTCCACGAGGCCGGCTCTGCGCTCGCCAACGCCGACGGGCGCTTCTTCATTCCCGGGCGCCCCATGTTCCTGCTGCTCGGCCCCTGGGTGCGCCGCGATTTCCTCCCGAGCCTGAACGTCTACTACCCGGTCTACGGTCGCCTGGAATCTTCGATGCGAGCGAGCGGGCTCTACAGCTACGAGGTGCAGGCGACCCTCGCACTCACCCGCGAGCCCGGCGTCGTGTACATCGCGAACGCCCCGTACGACGCGGGCTGCCACTACAGCGCATCACTCTGTGAGCGCATCTGCCAGCACGTGTACGGACGCCCCTGCCGCGACTAGGGATGCTTCAGTGGCTGTGCGGCCACGGCTGCTCGCGCAGGACGCGAATCCGCTCGAGTCGGTCCGCTTCTAGGAGGAGGTCGGGGCCGTCAGCGGGCGCGACCGAGCGCAGCGCCAGCACGGAGGCCCGGAAGTGCCGCGCGAGCGGCTCGTCGATGGGCACGCCGCACAGGCTCTTCCCCGCGAGGCAGGAGGACAGGTCGTCGCACGCATCCCAGTCTCCGAGCGCGCACGCGCGATCCATGAGTGTGAGCACGAGCGGCGACCAGCCCTCGCGATCGCCGCGTAGCGCAGCGGATGCGAGGCGCCGGCAGGCCGTCGCCGACGGAACCGCTGCGTCGCAGCCGGCGCGGTAGAAGTGCGCTGGCGACCCGCTTCCCGGCTCCTCGGCGCGCCAGTAGTCGCCCAGACGCAGGCACGGATCGCCGCGGCCCTCGCTGCACAGGCGTTGCCACACCTCGAGCCCGTACTTCCGGTCGTGGAAGAAGTAGACGAAGATGCCGGCCGCCTTGGCGCACGCCTCGTCGTCTCCGGCGTCACACGCGCGGGCCCAGAGCTTCGGGTCGTTCTCCGGGGCCCCGGTGTCCGCGATGAGACGGCGACCATCCGTCCCCGCGGCGCGCGCGTAGAGCGCTGTCTCCATCGGGCCCGGCTGCTCCGACTCGCTCACCGAGCCGCGCGCGCGCACGACGTCGACCGGCGCGCGTACGGCGTCCACCGGCAGGAGGCCCCAGGTGAGCAGGTGCCAGAACTGGCAGCCGGACGCGAACGGGATCGCCCCCAGCGCGAGGGCGGCGGGAAGGAGGCCCCGCGCTCCGCCCGTTCGCCTCAGATGAACTGCCCGCCGTCGATGCGGAAGATCTTCCCCGTCACCCACGCCGCGTCGTCCGACGCCAGGTAGACGGCCATCTGGGCCACCTCGTCGGCGCTGCCCATGCGGCGCAGCGGGATCGACTTGACGATCGCGTCGCCGTGGAAGGCGACCATGCCGTCCGCGATGTCCGTCGCGATGAGTCCCGGCGCGATGACGTTGCAGCGCACGCCCTTCGAGGCGTTCTCGCGCGCGATCACGCGGGTCAGCGCGTTGACGGCGGCCTTCGCGGCGACGTAGGGACCGCCGAACGGGCCGCAGAGATCCGCCGCCACCGACGAGATGGTGAGGATCACGCCGCCGCCCTGCGCCTGCAGAAGCGGCAGCGCCGCGTGCAAGGTGAAGAAGACGCCGTTCAGATCGATGTCGATGACGCGCTGCCAGTACGACGGATCGACCTTCTCGAGCGGCTCGAAGCGCGTCGGCACGCCCGCGTTCGCGACGACGATGTCGAGCCCGTCGAACGCGTCGCGGCTCTCCTCGACGAGCGCGCGCACCGCGGCGCCGTCGCGCACGTCGGCCGCCTTCGCGAAGAAGCGGCGCCCGTGCGCTTCCACGGCCTTGCGCGTCTCCTGCGCAGCCTCGTGGTCGCGGCGGTAGCCGATCGCGACGTCCGCACCCTCGGCCGCGAAGGCGAGCGCGATCGCGCGGCCGATCCCGCGCGATCCGCCGGTCACCAGTGCGCGTCTTCCCTCGAGCCTGCCTCTGCTCATGCGCAACTCCTGCCTTCCGCGACGGCCGCGTACCGTAGAACTCCTGCGGAGCGGGGGCTACGTCCGGGCCGCGGTCCTGCCGAAGAGAGGGAGGCAGGAGGAAACCCCGATGCTCGACATCCTGGCGACGCCCATGCGCCGCGAGCGGCGCTGCACCGTCAATCTCTCGGTGGAGCGCTCGCTCCAGCTCGAGCTGCCGATCGCGATCCTGCTCGTGACCTGCGCGGTGGGGATCGGCCTGGCCGCCTACGCGCGCGCCGCGTTCGGTCAGCTGTTCACCGCCTTCGAGAAGGCGGCCGCGGCCCCGGCGCTCGAGTCCTTGCTGCGCGCGCAGACGTCGGACTTCCTGCTCGTCGCGGGAGTGATCGGCGCGTCGTACGCGGTGCTCGTCTCCTTCATGACCCTCATCTGGTGTCACCGGCTGGTCGGTCCCGTGGTCGCGTTCCGCCGCCAGCTCGCCTCGCTGATGGCCGGCGATCTCGGCGCGCGCGTGCAGCTGCGCCGCGGCTGTGCCTTCCACGATCTCGCCGACGACCTCAACGCGCTCGCCGAGCAGCTCGGCCGCGAGGTGGGCGCGCCGCGGGTCTAGAGCGAAGCGCGCCGCGGGTCTAGATAGAAAGCGCGCGCGCTGCGCGCGCCGATGCATCGACGCGGCCCGCGCGGTCGTCTACCGTGCGCGCGCCCGGGCCCTGCCCGGTCGAAGGAGGTCCGCGATGTCGATTCGTCATGCTCGCCTTGCGCTCTGGGTCGCTTTCGCATTGTTGGCGCTGGGAACTCCCCTCGCCGCGCTCGCGCAGGCCGTAGACGTAGAGGCGGTGGAGCCCGAGCCGCGCGATCGCGAGGGCTTCGCGTTCCGCACCGGCTACGACCACATGTTCGAGGTCGACATCAACGACGGCGGCGACGTCTCGCGCGATTCCTTCCAGGCCTCGATCGGCGGGCGCATGAAGATCGACGAGTCCTTCGGCTTCACCCCGCGCTTCATCTACGAGCTGAACGCGTGGAACATCTCGAACGAGGCGCGCCGCGAGTCGGGGATCGCCTGGCAGGCGATCAACCAGTACACGCTGGTCGGCCTCTTCGACTACGCGCTCAACGACGCGTGGACTCTGCTCGGCGCTCCGCTGTTCCGCTTCGCAGGCGAGGGCGGGGGCGCGTGGAACAACGGCTTCACCGGCGGCGGCCTGCTCGGCTTCAACTACAAGGCGAGCGACGACCTCTCGCTCGGACTCGCCATCGGCGTCGTCAGCCAGCTCGAGGACGATCCCTCGATCATCCCGATCCCGATGGTGAAGTGGCACTTCGCCGAGCCGCTCACCCTGAAGGTCGGGATCGACCAGCTCGGCGGCCGCACGGGCGTCGGGCCGGAGCTGATCTGGCACCTCAGCAAGGAGATCGACTTCGGCGTCGGCGCGCAGTACCAGCGGCACCGCTACCGCCTGAACAACCACGGCAGCAACAGCAAGGGCATCGGCGAGGACAGCGGCGCGCCGTTCTTTGCGCGGCTCGCGTGGATGCCGGTGGAGAACGCCAAGGTCGAGCTCTTCGCGGGCGTCGTCGCCGCCGGCGAGCTGAAGACCCAGGACAAGGACGGTGGACAGACCGTCGACAAGGGCTTCGACCCCGCGCCGAACCTCGGCCTGCGCGGCGAGTACCGCTTCTAGCAAGGAGGCCGACGCAAGTCGGCCGACGCGCAGCTAAGGGATCAGACCCGCGCGGCGGGCTGCGGCGAGCGCGTCGATCGCGTCGATGCGCCGCAGCCAGCCGCGGATCTCCTCGGCGAAGGCGGTGCGCCAGCGCGCCAGCTCGGGCTGAGCCGGCTCGAGCAGCGCGCGGTTCTCGGCCAGACGCACCGCCGATTCGAACAGCACGCGCGAGATCGAGGCCGTCGAGTGCAGGCGGCCCTGCAGGTGGTACTGCCGGCCGACGCCCATGCAGGCGGCCAGGAACTTCGCGCGATCCACCGGCGTGTGGGGATCCTGGCGCGCGAGCAGGTCGGCCACCACGCGGTAGGCCTCGAAGAACGGCCGCAGCACGCGGTGCGAGTTGAAGGGGCGGAAGCTGCGGACGAGCGCCTGGATGGCGTCCGGCCCGCCGCGCAGCGCGTCCTCCCAGTGCGGGTCGCGCTCGGCGAGCTCGCGGCGCAGCTCGCCGCGGAAGAGCTCCTTGTCCGCGAAGAAGAACTCGAACTTGAGCAGGTCGCGCAGCTGCATGGCGGCGCGGAAGAACTCGGCGGAGGCGTCGGCGCCGGCGGACTCGGCGGCGCGCAGCAGCGCGAGCTCGCTGATCGCCGGGTTCACGAAGAAGTGGATGATGGTGTTGCGGTAGTAGGCGGCGGCGAGCTGCTGGTCCGGGCCGATCAGGTAGACGCGCTCGCTGCCCTCGTCGAAGCGGGTCACGACGCCGTTCTCGACGAGCGCCTCGAGCACCCGCTCGACACCTTCTCGCGTCTCCAGCTCGGCGCCGTTGGTGACGGGGAGCTGCCGGCGCGCGACGTCGTGGAGCAGATTCGCGAGCCGCACGCGCACGTCGTCGACCGTCTGCGCGCGGTCGGCCGAGCCGAGCACCGCGAGCGCCACCAGCGAGATCGGCGTGATCGGCGTGGCCTGGTTGATGCGCAGGCACACCTCGAAGGCGAGCTTCTGCAGGGTCAGGTTCTGCTCGTCGGGATCCGGCTGCGCCTGCGGGTCGGGAGGACCGAGCGCCTTGCCGAGCGAGAGCGGCTCGCCGAAGGAGATGTGGATCTCGCCGTAGCGGCGGCCGAGCCGGCGCAGGAAGCGGATGAACCAGCCGAAGCTCTCGCGCTGCTTGGCCGCGCCCGACTGCTCGGCGGCGTAGTCCGGCACGTCGCTGATCTGGTCGTACGAGATGGAGACGGGGATCAGCACCACGTCGTCGCTCTTGCCGCGCCGGTAGGCATCGACCACGTAGGCCAGCAGGCCGAAGCGCGGCGGCAGCAGCTTGCCCGAACGCGAGCGCCCGCCCTCGATGTACCACTCGAGCGAGAAGCGCTTCTCGACGAGGTAGTCGATGTAGTGGCGCAGCACGAACTTGTAGACCGGATCGTCCTTGAAGCTACGCCGGATGAAGAACACGCCGCTGCGCCGCACCAGCGGGCCGACCGGGAAGAAGTTCATGTTGATGCCGCCGGCGGTGTGGCTCGGCGGGCTGCCGTTCTCGTAGAACATGTACTGCAGCACCAGGTGGTCGAGATTCGACTTGTGGGTCGGCAGGAACACCACCGGGTGGCGCTGCGCGAGCGACTGGATGCGCGCGAGCTTCTCGCGGTCGTAGTGGAGCGCCTCGCCGTAGCCGCGCGTGTAGATCATGCGGATGAGCTGCGCGGCGAGGTCGATCACGAAGGTGCTGTGCGTCGCCGCGATCTCGCGCAGATCCCTGGCGGCCTCTCGGGCGACGGCGCCCTGCGACTTCCCCTGCTCGCGCGCGAGCAGCGCGAGACCGCCGCGGAAGGCGGGGCGGCCGAGGATGTCCTGGTGGACCAGGCGCGGGACCTTGTAGCGCGCGCCGCGCAGGCGCCGCTCCGCGCGCTCGAGCGCGAGCGCGGCCTGGCGCGCGACGAAATCGGTCAGCCCCGAGGTAGACTCCGTGCCGTCGCGGCAGGCCGACTGCCAGCGCGCCCGCAGCTCCGAGAGCGGCGCCGGCTCGCCGGCCACGATGCGGCAGCGGTCGCGCTCGCGCCGCAGGATCATGCGCTGGCGCACCCAGGACGGATCGCGCGGATCGCCGAGCTTCAGCAGGTCGGAGAAGCGCGCCGCGCGCACGCCGTCGACCTTGCGCGGCAGCCAGGCCACGCGCAGCGGCGCGAGCACGATCTCGTCGCCGGCGGCGAGCCGCGCCTCGAGCGCGCGCAGCGAGGTCTCGCCGCGGCGCCGGCGCGACGGCGGAATCGCGATGCACTCGCCGTCGGTCGCGCCCTCGGGCCGCTGGCGCGCGATCCAGGCCTCGAGCAGGCGGCGCTCGAGCGCGCTCGAGGTGTCGCAGAGGAAGACCACGGGCCCCGCGCCGACACCGATGGCGGGCCACGACGGCTCGTCGCGCAGCGGCTCGTGGACCGGAGACATGCCGCGCGAGTCTACCATCGCCGCGCGCGCGTCCGGCCGCGGACTAGCGTGCGTTGGAGAGGAACGAGACGGCGAGCTCGCTCATCGCCCGCACGCCGACCGGCAGCGCGGACTCGTCGAGATCGAAGCGCGGCGTGTGCAGGCCGCCGGCTTCCTCGAGCGCCACGTCCGGCCGCCGCACGCCGAGCCAGAAGAAGAGTCCCGGCGCCTGCTGCGCGTAGAACGCGAAGTCCTCGGAGGCGGTCCACGGCAGCATGTCCTCGACCTGGCCCGCGCCGGCCGCGCGCTCGAGTGTCGGGCGCATGCGCGCGAGCAGCGCTGGATCGTTCCACACCATCGGGTTGCCGGGGTCGATCAGGACCTCGGCCTCTGCGCCGGAGGCCTGCGCGATGCCCTGTGCCGTGCGGCGCACCTTCTCGTGGAGGTCCTTGCGCTGCGCCGCGTCGAGCGAGCGGATCGTGCCGACGAGCTCCGCGTCGCCCGGAATGATGTTGTTGCGCACGCCGGCATGGAAGGCGCCGATCGAGACGATCGACGGGATGCGTGCGTCCACCTCGCGTGCCGGCAAGGCCTCGAGCGCCAGCACGATGCGCGACGCGGCGGCGATCGGGTCGACGCCCTGCCACGGAGAGGCGGCATGGCTCTGGCGTCCCTTCACGCGGATCGTGAGGCGATCGCTGCTCGCCGCGGCGGCACCCGCGCGGACGCCGAGGCGGCCCGCCGTCAGCTCCGGCGTGACGTGGAGCCCGAACACCGCGTCGGGGCGCGGCGCCGCGAAGGCGCCCTCCTCGAGCATCAGCGAGGCGCCGCCGCGCTCGCCCGTCGGCGCGCCCTCCTCGGCCGGCTGGAAGAGCAGCACGACGGTGCCGGCGAGCTCCGCGCGCTGCGCCGCCAGCGTCTCGGCGACACCCATCAGGATCGCCGTGTGGGCGTCGTGGCCGCACGCGTGCATCACGCCGACGTCGCGCCCTTCGTAGGTCGAGCGCTCGCGCGACGCGAAGGGCAGACCCGTGTCCTCGACGACTGGCAGCGCGTCCAGGTCGGCGCGCAGCGCGACGACGGGCCCGGCGCCGCCGCGCAGCACGCCGATCACGCCGGTGTGCGCGACGCCCGTGCGCACTTCGTAGCCCTGCGCGGCGAGGTGGTCGGCCACGAGCCTCGCCGTACGCGACTCGCGGTTCGAGAGCTCCGGGTGCTGGTGGATGTCGCGGCGCCAGGCGCGCACCCGCTCCGCCCGTGCATCGGACGGAGGCGCCGCCGGCTCGCCGGCGGCTGCGCGCACGGCGCAGGCGAGCGCGATCCACCATGCCTTCCGCGGTTTCCGCACGCGGGCGCGCAGGGTATCGTCGCACCGCGCAGCGCGCAGGGAGGGAAGTCGTGGCGGTGTCGGAGGCGCGTTCCGAGCTGCAGCGCACGGGGCTACGGCCCGTGCGTTGGCCGCGCGAGGCATGGCTGCCGCTCGTGGCGGGTCTCTTCTGGCTGTGGCACGCGCCGACTCATGGCCTCGTGGGCTTCGCGTTCACGGTGCTGCCCGGCTGCCTTCTGCTCGCGTCGGGCGTGGCGATGCTGCTCTGGTCGGGCGACCTGCGCATCTCGCAGTTCGCCGCGCTCGGCGGCGTGCTCGGCGTGCTGTTCGGCCTGCCGGTCTTCGTGTTCGACGGCTTCGCGATGGGGCTCGCGCTGTGCGCGCTCTCCGCCGCGGGCTTCGTGGCTGCCGGCTGGCACACCCTGCGACTCGAGCCGCATCCGGAGCAGGTGCCGTTGCCCGAGCCGTCGCTGGCGCTCGCCGCGGAGATCGCGTGCGACGAGGCGATCCTCTCGACGCTCCAGATCGGGATCTCGATCCCGGCCGGCGATGAGCTCGCGCGCATCCGCCGCGAGATCGAGGAGGCGCGCGCGCGCTTCGCGTCGGCCGGCTGGCTCGAGAAGCCCGGCGACTATCACGAGACGCCGCCGCCCCTCGCCCTGGCGCGCCTCTCGAACGCGCGCGTGCGCGGCATCGAGTACGAGCACCTGCGCTTCGAGAGCGGCTACGAGCCGCGCGCGGGCGAGCCCGGCCGCGAGCGCTTCCTCGGGTACCACGCGAATCGGACGGCGCATGCCTGGGTCGTGCGCAGCGCGCCCGAGCGACCCTGGCTGGTGTGCATCCACGGCTACCAGATGGGGCGCCCGCTGATCGATCTCTCGGCCTTCCGGCCGGAGTGGCTGGCGCGCCAGCACGGACTCAACCTGCTGCTGCCGGTGCTGCCGCTGCACGGGCCGCGCACGAAGGGCCGCCGCAGCGGCGACGGCTACCTCACGGGCGACATCCTCGACACGATCCACGCGCAGGCGCAGGCGATGTGGGACATCCGGCGCATGCTCTCGTGGCTGCGCGCGGAGGGCGCGACGGAGGTCGGCGTCTTCGGCCTCTCGCTCGGCGGCTACAACGCCTCGCTGCTGGCGGCGCTCGAGCGCGATCTCGCCTGCGTCGTCGCGGGCATCCCGGCCGTCGACTTCACGCGGCTCTTCTTCCGGCACGGCCCGCCCGTGCAGCTCGTCGAGGCGGCGCTCCACGGGATCGAGGAGCACCACATGGACGAGATCCTGCGCGTGGTGTCGCCGCTGGCGCTGCCGCCGCGCGTGCCGCGCGAGCGCCGCTACATCTTCGCCGCCATCACCGACCGGCTCGTGCCGGCCGACCAGGTGCGCGATCTCTGGCATCACTGGGAGCGGCCGCGCATCGAGTGGTACCCCGGCGCGCACGTGACCTTCCCGCGTCACCGCGCGGTGCGCGAGCTGATCGACGAGGCGCTGCACACGGCGTTCGCCTAGGCCCGGACGTCGCGTCGAGCGAGCTCCGCGAGGATGCGCTCGTGCTCGGCGCGGGTCAGCGGGTAGCCGCGCGCGTACCAGGCCGAGAGCACGAGCAGCAGCGACGGCACCACCGAGCCGAACCAGCGAATCGCCTCGACGGCCGCGGGCGGCTGCACGTCGCCCTTGCCGAAGCCGAGCCCGCCGAGCACGAACATCGCGAGCGCCACGCCCGCCGTGCCCGCGAGCTTGCGCACGAACATGAAGAAGCCGTTGTAGAGGCCCTCGCGGCGCTCCCCCGTCTGCAGCTCGTCCTCGTCGACGATCTCTCCGATCATCGCCCAGGGCATCAGGTCCACGACGGCGTAGCCGAACGCGATCACGGGCGCGAAGGAGAAGACGACCCAGCGCGGCCAGTCGGGCTGCGCGGCCAGCAGGCCGAGCTGCATCACCGCCCACCACAAGGTGCCGAGGATGAATACGGTCGACTTCTCCATCCGCTGCGCGAGCTGTAGCCAGATCGGCAGCGACAGCAGCACCGACAGCAGGAAGAGGAACATCATCGGCTCGAAGTCGTCGGTGCGGCCGAGGTAGTGCGTGAAATACAGGATCAGCATCGCGCCGATGAGATCCATGCTGACGCGGCCGCAGAGATACATCGCGGTGAGCTTCCGGAAGTTCGCGTGCGCCATCAGGATGCGCATGCCCTGTCCGAAGCCGACGTGCGACTCGCGCTGCTGGAAATCGGGGCGCTCCCAGCTCACGCGGTGGATGGCGAACCACGGCAGCGCGAGCAGCACGCCGAAGCAGACGCCCGCCGTCGCGTAGCCGCCCGTGCCGCCGCCGAGGAGGTTCGCGACCGGGCGGAACGCCACCGCCGCGAACACGCCGAGCACGGCGCCGGCGTTGCGCCAGGTGTTGAGCGAGGTGCGGGCGTCGTAGCCGATCGCCATCTCCGGCAGCAGCGCGAGATAGGGCACCGAGAGCACCGTCATGGCGAGACAGCCGAGCACATAGATGGCGGTGTAGTAGGCGAAGAGCTGGAGCTGCGAAGCGCCGGCGAGGTCGACCCACAGCAAGGCGAAGAAGAGCCCGAAGGGCAGGGCGCCGAGCAGGAAGAAGGGGCGGCGGCGCCCGGCCTTCCAGCGGCAGCGGTCCGAGAGGCGGCCCATCAACGGGTCGGCGAAGGCGTCGATGGCGCGCCCGACGAGCTGCACCGCGCCGGCGAGCTCGGGGCGAAGTCCCACGATCTGCGTCAGGAAGAAAGTGATGTAGACGATGCCGAGGACGGAGAGGAACGCGTTGACGGTGAAGTCGCCCGTCGCGTAGACGGCCTTGCGCGGCGGGACCAGCCGCGGATCCTCGCTGCGAGCGTGCGAGCGGTCTGCGGCGCGCGCGGTGGACACCGGAGGCGCAGCATGGCATCGGCTGGAAGCACGACGCAACCCGGCGCGAACGTCGAGGTGAAGGTGCGCTGCGCAGATCTCGAGTCCGCGCGCGCGGCGGCACTGCGTCTCGGCGCGCGTCCTGCCGCCGTCGAGGCACAGGTCGACACCTACTTCGCGACGCGCACGGGACGCCTCAAGCTGCGCGAGGTCGACGGCGCCCGCGCGGAGCTGATCCCGTATCTGCGCGCGGATCACGTGGGCGCGCGCCGCTCGGACTACCGCGTCATCCCGGTGCCCGACGGCGCAGGCACGCGCCGGCTCCTCGCGGAGCTGCTCGGCGTGCACCGCGTCGTGCGCAAGCGCCGCGAGGTGCTGCTCTGGCGGAACGTGCGCATCCACCTCGACCGGGTCGACGCTCTCGGCACGTTCCTCGAGCTCGAGGCGGTCTTCGACGGCAGCGCGGAATCCGAGCCCGCGCAGCGCGAGGCGTGCGCCTGGCTGCTGTGCGAGCTCGGCCTCGCCGCCGAGCCCTGCATCGCGGGGTCGTACGAGTCGCTGCTCGGCAGCGACTCCGTCTAGCGCAGATCCGCCTTGCGGTACGCCGTGACGACCGCCGCGCCGCCGAGACCCAGGTTGTGCTGGAGGGCCACCTTCGCGCCCTCCACCTGGCGCTTGTCGGCCTGGCCGCGCAGCTGCCACACGAGCTCAGAGCACTGCGCCAGGCCGGTCGCTCCGAGCGGATGGCCCTTCGAGATGAGCCCGCCCGACGGATTCACGACGACCTGACCGCCGTAGGTGTTGGCGCCCGCGTCCACCCAGGCGCCGGCCTTGCCCTCCGGGCACAGCCCGAGCGCTTCGTAGGTGATCAGCTCGTTGCACGAGAAGCAGTCGTGCAGCTCGACGACGTCGACGTCCTCGGGCCCGATCCCCGCCTGCTCGTAGACCTTCTGCGCGGCCTTCTTCGTCATGTCGGAGCCGATCAGCTTGATCGCGCTCTTCGTGTCGAAGGTGCTCGCGAAGTCGGTCGTCATCGCCTGGCCGATGATCTCGATCGCCTTGTCCTGGAGGTTGTGCTTTCGCACGAAGGCCTCGCTCGCGACGATCGCCGCGCCCGCACCGTCGGACGTCGGGCAGCACTGCAGCTTCGTCAGCGGCTCGTAGACCATCGGCGCCTTGAGGATGTCCTCGAGCGAGTACTCGTCCTGGAACTGCGAGTACGGGTTGTTCACCGAGTGCTTGTGGTTCTTCCAGCCGATCTTCGCGAACTGCTCGGCGGTGGTGCCGTACTTCTCCATGTGCTCGCGGCCGGCGTTGCCGAAGAACTGCGCGGCCGCGGGCGCCTTGGCGAAGCCGCGCGTCTCGATCATCAGCTTCGCGTGCTTGTCCATCGGGTTCGTGCGGTCGGTGTATTTGATGCCGAGCGAGCCCTTTTCCATCTTCTCGAAGCCGATGGCGAGCACGCAGTCGGCGAGGCCGCCCTGCACGAACTGCTTGGCCATGAAGAGCGCCGTCGAGCCCGTCGAGCAGTTGTTGTTCACGTTGTAGATGGGGATGCCCGTGAGGCCGAGCGTGTAGACCGCGCGCTCGCCGCAGGTGGAATCGCCGTAGCAGTAGCCGGCGACGGCCTGCTCGATCTCGGTGTAGGCGACGCCGGCGTCGGCGAGCGCCTTCTTGCCCGCTTCCTCGGCCATGTCCGGGTAGTCCCACTGGCGCGAGCCCGGCTTCTCGAACTTCGTCATGCCGACGCCGACCACGAACACCTTGTTGCCCATGACTCGCTCCTCGAATGCTGCGCGCGGTGCGCAGGGGAAAGGGGGAACTCGACGGCCGGACGGCGGTCGAGGACGGCCGACATTAGCACGCCCAGTGCAAATTTCCGGTCAGAGCCGGAAGTAGCGCCGCAGGCCCGCGAGCAGCCAGCGCTCCGGCAGGAGGCGCCGCCCGATCGCGACCAGCGGCGCCTCCCGGCCGACGCTGTAGCGGAAGCGCGGCCGCGCGTCGCAGAGCGCCCGCCGGATCGCGCGCGCCACCCACGAGGCCGGGGGCGCGTGGTCGAGCGAGTGCTCGATCACGGCGCGCACGCGCGCGATGCGCTCGCCATAGGGAGAGCCGTCGGCGGACGAGAAATCCACGTGCTCGTTGAAGCCGGTGTGGATGTCGCCCGGCTCGATCAGCGACACGCGCACGCCGCTGCCGGAGAGCTCGTTGTGGAGCGCTTGCGCGAGCGCGTCGACGGCGGCCTTCGACGCCGAGTAGTGACCCTGGAAGGGAATCGGCGCGCGCCCGGCCAGCGACCCGACCAGCACGACGCGGCCGCTGCCCTGCTTGCGCAGATGCGGCAGCACGGCGCGCAGCGTGCGCAGCACGCCGAAGAAGTTCGTGTCGAGCTGCGCCTGCGCGTCGGCGAGCGAGGTCTCCTCGACGCTGCCGAAGATCCCGAAGCCCGCGTTGCAGACGAGCCCGTCGAGGCGCCCGGCCTGCTGCAGCACCGCATCCACACCCGCCTGCACGGATGCCTCGTCGCGCACGTCCATCGCCACCCAGTGGATCGGCGGCGCGTCGGCGCCGAGGCGCGCGGGATTCCGGCTCGTCCCGTAGACCTCGAGACCGTGCGCGGCGAGCTCGCGTGCGGCCGCGGCGCCGATCCCGGCGGAAGCGCCCGTGATGAGGACCGTCTTCACGCGCGGCACGGTAGCCCGCT
Organism: Myxococcota bacterium; assembly: GCA_036274295.1. Classification (GTDB taxonomy): domain Bacteria; phylum Myxococcota_A; class UBA9160; order UBA9160; family SMWR01; genus DASUFZ01. The sequence continues at coordinate 200 of DASUFZ010000143.1, read as the reverse complement.
GCGGGAGCGCGCCCGGCGGGGTCCGGGAGGTTGCCGCGGGGGCGCCGGGATGGGGATTTCGAAAACCCTGTCTGACGGGTAGTCAGTCAAGGGGCCTCGAATCTAGTCGGCGCGCCAGCTACTTGGAGCGCTGACAGAGACGCTCGGAAGCAATCCGGAAGCATGCCGCCTGGTGCCGAGATGATGATCGCATGAGCAAC
>DASUFZ010000142.1:0-7620 GCA_036274295.1 Myxococcota bacterium | reverse complement strand
CTCCGGCCGGCTGACTCTGGTGCAGGAGGCGCGCGGCGGCGCGGGCGGCGGCAACGACGGCGGCGCCGTCGGGACGCCCGGCAACGCGTCCAGCTCGCTCACGCGGGTGCGCGACGCCCAGATCTTCGCGCTGACCTCGCGCGCGGTGGGAGGCGACGCCGGCGCCCAGAACGACCCGGCGACGGTCCGGCTGCCGGGCGGCAACGCCGTCGCCAGCGCAGACGGCACCAACGAGAGCGGCACGCTCGACGTGCTCGCGGAGGCCACGGGCGGGAACGCGTCCAACGCATTCCTCCTCAACAGCCAGTCGACGAACGGCGTGACGGGCGGACACGCGGACGCGCGCGCGCGCGGCACCGGCGAAGGCTCCGGCGGCGGCAACGCGAGTGTGGAGGTCGAGGCCGTTTCACGGGGCGGTGTCGGCGGGCGCGGCTCGGGCGTGGGCTCGATCGGCGGAGACGGCGGCACGGGGCATGCCGAGGCCTACGGCGAGTCACTCGCGGGCCGGCCCGTCACCGTCATCGCGCGGGATTTCGGCGGCCGCGGCGGCAACGGTGAGCGTGGCGGCAACGGTGGCAGCAGCGAGCTGGAGAACGCCGTCGCGGGCGCCACGACCAGCCTTCTCACCCTGCGCCAGGAGGCGAACGGCGGTCAGGGCGGCACGGGCGATAGCGGCACCGCGGCGAATCGCCTCGGCGGCGCGGGCGGCTCCGCGCGCAGCGCGCTCAGCGCCGCCGTCCCGGGCTGGTCGACGATCGACGTCGTCGCGAACGGCGGTACCGCGGGCTCCGGCCGCAACGGCGGTGATGCCGAAGCGCTGGCCGAGATCACGGACGTCGGCGTGTCGACGGACCTCGAAGCCTCGGCCAAGGGAGGACTCGGCGGCGGAGGCGTCGGCACGAGGGGCGGCGACGCGCATGCGAGCGCCGTGGCGACGGGAGCCGGCTCGAGCACGGTCGTCGCCACCGCCGAGGGCGGCATCGGTGCGACGGGCGGCGACGGCGGCGCCGCTCACCTCGGTCCCGTCTTCGGGAGCTCCTCCGGCGGCGGCAGGGTATCGGTGAGCGGAACCGTCATCGGCGGCGATGGTCAGACCGCCGGGTCGACCTCCGGCGTCGACGGCGGCGACGGCTTCGGCGTGTTCCTCGAGAACGCCGTCGGCGGCGAGACGAGCGGAGAGCTCGTGCTCTCGCAGACCGCGCTCGCGGGAGACGGCGGCGGAACCAATCGGCCGGGCGGTAGCGTCGGCACGGCCGGCGCGGCGACGAGCCGCCTGACGCGCACGACCGCGTCCGAGAGCTTCCAGATGTCGTCGTCCGCGACCGGCGGCCGCGGCGGCAACTTCTCCGCGGGCCTCAGCGGAGGCACCGTCGACGGACCGGCGGGGCGCGGCGGCGACGCCGAAGCTCTGGGCGACGCCACCAACGCGAGCGGCGGCGTGATCCTCGGCGTGCAGGCGCTCGGCGGCGCGGGCGGCGACGCGCGCGAGGGCGCGAACGAGGGAGGCGATGGCGGCGCTGCGCGCGTGCGTGCGCGCGCGGAATCCAGCGGCGACGGATCCGACATCCAGATCGGCGCCAGCTTCTTCGTCCTGCACCGCGCGGTCGGCGGAGCGGGTGGCGCCAGCGTGTTCTCCGCGGGCCGGCCGGGCGGCGCGGGCGGCGACGCCTTCAGCGAGTCGGCCGGCAACGCGCACGGCGACAGCCGCGTCGACGTCTGGGACCGCGCGGTGGGCGGCGCGGGCGGCTCGAACACGGCTTCGAACTCGACGCCGGTCACCGGCGCGCGGGCCGGTCTCGCGAGCTCCTACGCCGCGGGCAGCAACGCGGGCGCTGAGGACGTCTCCGTCCACGCGAGCGCAACAGGAGGCAAGGGAGGCGGCGGCAAGGGCGCCCTCGGCCAGGGCGCAGAGGGCGGCTTCGCCGAGGCCCGCGCAGCCGGCACGTCCGTGTCGGGCCACGTGCTCGCCGAGGCCACACAGATCGGTGGCGACGGCGGCACGTCCACCCAGGGCGCGCGCGGCGGCGACGGCAACTCGACCCTGGCGCTCGACCGGGTCGCCGGCTCGACCGCAGGCGTGCTCGAGCTCCGCCAGATCGCGCGCGGCGGCGCGGGCGGCGCGTCCAGCGCGCCCGAGCTGCGCGGCAACGGCGGCTCGGCGCAATCGGCGCTCCTTCTGCCGAAGAACAGCGGCGGCGGCGATCTCGTCGTCCTGCTCGAGGCGACGGGCGGCGACGGCGGATCCGGCGGCAACGCGTTCGCGGGCACCGAAGCACGCGACGAGGTCGGCTCGCGCATCGCGCTCACCGCGAATGCGAAAGCGGGCACGGCCACGTCCGCGACGGGGCTCGCGGGTGTCGCGTCGCTCGATCTCTACGCCGACTCGACCGCGGGCGGCCAGATCGATGTCGAGGGCAACCTCACGGGCGGCAGCGGCTTCGACGGGCAGGTGCTCGAGCTCGTGAACGCCGTCCGCGGCGAGACGAGCGGTGATCTCCGCCTGGTGCAGCGGGTCACGGGCGGAAACGGGGCCGGCGGCACCGCAGGCCGCGCGTCGAGCGCCCTGACGCACAGCGGCGCGTCGGAGAGCATGGCCCTGGAGAGCAGGGCGGTCGGCGGCAGCGTTCCGACCACGGCGCTGTACACCACGGAAGGTGCAGACGGGACCGCGATCGCGACGGGCACGAACTCCGCCGGCTCGCTCGACGTCCACGCGCAGGCCTTCGGCGGGCGGGGCGGCCGCGCGGGCGCTCGTGGAGGAGATGCGTTCGTCGAGGCGCGCGGCACGACGAGCGGCGACGGACACGCCGTGCGCATCAACGACGACGCATCCATCCCGGGCTCGGCGGCGGGAGCCTTCGGAGGCCTCGGCGGCGAGGCGATCGGGGGCGCCTCCGGAGCGCGCGGTGGCGACGCCACCAGCTTCTCGCGCGGCGAGGCGCTCGGCGACAGCGAGGTCGTCGTCGGCGATTACGCCGAGGGAGGTCAGGGCGGACAGGACTCCAGCGCGGCCGCGCTCTACGGAGACGGCGGCGACGCGAGCTCCACCGCGATCGCGATCGGCGCCGGCCGCTCGCGCGTCTCGGCGCACGCGCTCGCGCGCGCGGGCAACTCGCTCAACTCGTTCGTCGGCGTGCCCTCGCCCATCGGTCGCGCCGGCAGCGCGATCGCGGCGGCCCGCGCGAGCGGTCTCGGGCCGGTCGAGGCGTGGGCGCAGACGACCAGCCTGGACCCGTCCCATACACCGCTTCGCGATGCGTCCGCGCTCGCAACCGGCGCGGGTCCGATCGAGGCCGTCGAGGCGCGCTCGCGATCGATCGGTGGCGGCATCGGACGGATCGATGCGCTCTCCGGAATCGCAAGCGGAGCAGCACCGCCCGAGCTCGGGAACACGGACCCGGACGGCGATCCCTTCGAGTTCGCGCAGGCCGCCGCGTTCGGTCTCGCCGATCCCGACGCGCAAATGCTCGATCTGCGCCTCGGCGGCGGCTCCGCGGTCGGCGCAGAGCTCGCAGGCGGCGCCGACGCGCTCGCGCTCGGGCTGCTGGGTGTCTCGTTCGCGAGCCCGGATTTCGAAGGCAGCGTGCGCTTCGAGCTCTCGACACCCGCGAGTGGCGGGCTGCTCCTCGGCCTCGTGAACCCGCTCGTCGCGGGTGACGGCTTCGCGTCCCTGCTCTTCAGCATCGAGATCGGCGGCGTGGTCTTCCTCGAGCAGAGCTTCACGGACGTCGCCAGCGCGCTCGCGTTCTTCGACGACGAGATCCTGGCGCTCGGCGTCGTCGATCTGCGCGACGTGAAGATCGCGATGCGAACGTCCACCGCGAACGCGGGCGACCGCTTCCAGTTCGACTTCGTGCTGATGGCGGTGCCCGAGCCGGGCACGGGCGGCCTGCTGCTCGTCGCGCTGGTCGCGCTCGCGATCCGCCGGCGCGCGCGCCGCTGCTAGGGCGCCAGCACCTCCGCCAGCATGCGCGCCATGCGCGCCGAGCGCTCGGCGATCGGGAAGTCGACGCTGCGCGTCCACTCGAAGGTCAGGTTCTGGAGCGCGCCGAGCACGAGCGCCGCCTGGTCCTCGAGCGCGTGGCGCCGCGAGACGTCTCCCTGCGCGCGGCCGGTGCGCAGCAGCTTCTCGACGCCTCGCTGGAGCGAGCCGATCTGCGCGGGATCGGCCGTCTCGTACGCGGCGCGCGCCACCTCGGTGACGAGATCCAGGTGCATGGGGCCGACCTGCGCCGCGGCCTGGTGGATGCTCGCGAACAGGCGGGCCAGTCGCTCGGCGGTGTCGGCGCCCTCGCGCCGCGCGGTCTCGAGCGCCTCGAGGAAGAAGTCGTGGCCGCGCCGCGCGATCTCCTGCGCCACCTCCTGCTTCGTCGCGAAGTGGTTGAAGAAGGTCTGGCGGGCGACGTCCGCCCGCTCGCAGATGTCCGACACCGTCGTGGCGGCGAAGCCCCGCTCGCCGAAGAGGTGCGCGGCCGCGTCCGCGATGCGGTCGGCGGTCTCCTGGCGGCGGCGCTCGCTGCGGCTGAGGGCTGCGGTTGACAACGGGTCTAAAACTAGACTATGAGTCCATCCTGTCGCCACCCCCCCTCGGGCCGCAGGAGACCGTCATGAGCGCCGCCACGAGCTCTTCCTCCCTCGACCCCTTCCTCGCGCTGGTCGAGACCGCCTCCGGCGGCGGCGATCCCGCGCCCGAGCTGCACCGCCTGCGCGCCGACGATCCGGTGCACTTCGTCGAGCCGCTCGGCTTCTGGTTCGTGACCCGCCACGACGACGTGAAGCGCCTCTTCAACGATCCCGAGAACGCGACGCAGAACCGACGCGCGTGGGAGCACTACCAGCCCGCGCCGGAAGGCAGCCTCGTGCGCTGGCTCCAGGAGGAGAGCCTGCCCTCGAAAGGCGTCGCCGAGCACGCGCGCTTCCGCCGGCTCTTCAACGGCGCGCTGACGCCGCGCGCGGTGCGGCGCATGGACGCGCAGATCCGCGAGGTGGTCGAGCGCTTCGCGGCGCCGCTGCGCGGCCGCCGCGGCGAGGTGGTCGATCTGCTCGGCGACTTCACGAACCCGATCCCCAACACCGTCATCAGCCGCATCTTCGGCGTGCAGGCCGGCGCCGACGAGAAGCGCTTCCGCGACCTGGCGCAGGAGATGATCCGCGCCTTCTTCCCGTTCGCGCCGGCCGAGGCGCTCGCAAAGGCGGAGCACGCGCTCCAGGAAATGGCGCCGTGGATCCGGCGCATGGTGGCCGAGCGCCGTCAGGAGCTGCGCGAGGACCTGATCTCGGATCTCCTGCGCGCGCAGGGTGAGGGCGAGGGCATCAGCGACGACGAGATCGTGATGATGGTCTCGATCCTGATCGGCGCCGGCAGCGAGACGACGAATCTCGGCGGCATGATCATGGTGCAGACCCTGCTCCAGCACCCGGAGCAGCTGAAGCGCGTGCGCGACGACCGCTCGCTCGTGCCGAAGGCGGTCAACGAGATCATGCGCTTCGCCTTCGGCGGCCCGGCCGGCATGATGCGCTACGCCGTGCGCGATTTCGAGCTGCGCGGCAAGCGGATCCGCAAGGGCCAGATGCTGATGCTCGCGCTCGGCGGCGCGAACCGCGATCCGGCCGTCTTCCCGAACCCCGACGTGCTCGACTTCGACCGCGACACGCGCGAGCTGCTCATCTTCGGCAACGGCCCGCACTACTGCCTGGGCGCGAACCTGGCCCGTCAGGAGATGGGCTGCATGCTCGACGCGGCGCTCGACATCGTCACGCCGGGCTCGCGCGTGCGCGAGGATCTCCAGCACTTCCAGATGATGGGGATCTTCCGGCGGCCGCTGAACCTGCCGGTCGAGATCGCGTAGGCAACCGAGTTTCCTACGCCGCCGCGCGCGGCTCGATCCAGAGCTGCTCGCTCGCGCCGCGGAGCGCGCCGTCTTCGCCGTAGAGGGCGGTGCCGCTCCAGTGCTTGCGGCCCTCCTGCGCGATCCGCCAGCCGACGACGACGCAGCGCTCGCCGACGCGCACGGAGCCCGCGACTTCCGCCACCATGCGCGCCAGCAGCAGCGGCCGCGGCGACTCCGCGATCACGACCATCGCGCCGGGACAATCGAGCGCGGACCAGACGAAGAGCGGTTCCACGCGGCCCTGCGTATCCGCCGCCGCGAGCGATGCGTCCGGCACCCACGCGCCCGCGACGACGCCGGCATGCTCGCACGAGAGCGGGCCCGCGAAGATGCGCAGCCCGTCGCCCGCCTGGCGCGCCGGGCCGCAGACGAAGCAGTGCGGGTAGGGATGCTCCGAGGTCGTCCAGCGGCTCGCCGCGAGCGCGACGTCGAACTCCGGCACGGGGGGAATCGCCATGCGCGTGAGCACGGGCTCCGCCTCGCGCCCCTCGACGAGCACGGCGCCGTCGCCCGCGCTCTCGAGTCGCCAGCCGTCCTCCGCGCGGCACAGCGAGAGCGGCGCCTCGACGGGGGTCGGGCGCCGCAAGGTCACCTCGGCGCGGTCCCCGAGCCGCTGCGCGACCAGGCCCGCGACGTAGCCGCCGTTCCCGGCGCCGGGGGGTCCGCAGAATCGCTCGCTCACGACCAGCCGCTCGCCGTCCATCGCACGTCCTCCTCGGAATGCAGGCAGGTTCGGCGTTGTCGGCTGCGGGGGCCTGACCGCGGGATGACCGATTCCTGACCTCTGGGCGCGGTCCGGTCGGTGCGCGATCGTGTGGCCCCACTCCGCAGGTTCCGAGGTCCGCATGCCGAGCGTCCGCCCGCGCCTTCGCCTCCTCCCCGTAGCGCTCGCCGCGCTGCTCTCCGCCGCCGCGGCGCGCGCCGAGCTGACCCGCGACGAGACGCAGGCGATCGTGCAGGAGGCGTATGTCTACGGCTTCCCGCTCGTCGACAACTACCGCGTGCTCTACACGTACGCGGTCGACACGAAGAGCCCGGAGTACAAGGGCCCCTTCAACACGATCACGAACATCGCGCGCGTCTACACGCCGGAAGACACGGCGATCCAGACGCCGAACTCCGACACGCCCTACTCCTTCGCCGCGCTCGATCTGCGCGCGGAGCCGATCGTGCTGACGCTCCCCGCGATCGAGAAGAACCGGTACTACTCGGTCCAGCTCGTCGACCTCTACACCTACAACTTCGGCTACCTCGGCACGCGCACGACGGGCAACGACGGCGGCAGCTTCATGATCGCGGGGCCGGGCTGGCAGGGAGAGACGCCGAAGGGTGTCGCCAAGGTGATCCGCGCGGACACCGAGCTCGCGCTGGCGCTCTTCCGCACGCAGCTCTTCGGGCCCGACGACCTCGACAACGTGAAGAAGGTCCAGGCGGGCTACAAGGTGCAGCCGCTCTCCGCGTTCCTCGGCAAGCCCGCGCCGCCGCCCGCGCCGAAGCTCGATTTCATCCCGCCGCTCGCCCCGAAGGAGGAGCGCAACTCGCCCCGCTTCTTCGAGATCCTCGCCTTCGTGCTGAATCTCAGTCCCGCGCTGCCCGACGAGGTCGCGCTGCGCGAGCGCTTCGAGAAGATCCGCGTGGTGCCGGGCGGCAAGCCGTTCACGCTCGACGGCCTCTCGAAGGAGGAACGCATCGGCTTCGTGAAGGGCATGATCCAGGGCCAGCAGGAGAT
>DASUFZ010000141.1:0-2525 GCA_036274295.1 Myxococcota bacterium | reverse complement strand
CTGTTCGATCACCGCGCGCAGATCGGCGGCGAAGCGCTCGAGGCGGTAGGGCGCATCGCCCGTCGCCCAGTCGCTCTCGCCGTGGCCGCGCAGATCGAGCGTGATCGCGTAGCGGCCGTCGCGCGCGAGCGCGGCGGCCGAGCCGCCCCAGGCGTGACGCGTCTGTCCGCCGCCGTGCAGGAACAGCACGGGAGGCGCGCTCGCGTCGCCGCGCGCATCGGCCCGCAAGCTGACGCCGTCGGCGCCCCGGAACGAGAGCGGGTGAGGGGCGATGGGATCGGAGGGGCGCGACACGGCTCGAAGCGTAGTTGCGAGCGCCCGCGCGCGCCGCGATGCTGCGCGCGCACGTGTGGGAACCCCTGACACGACTCTCGGAGCGCGCCTCCGCAGCCGTCTGGCGGCTCGCCGAGAAGCGGATCCTGGCGGCGCCGAGCCGCGGGCTCGAGGGTCGGCGGCCGGTCTTCGTGCTGTTCACGCCGCGCGCCGGGAGCAAGCACTTCCTCTCGTTGCTCGCATCGATCCCGGGAGCCGCGTTCGACTTCGAGATCCTGGGCAGGAGCATCCAGTGGCGGGTTCCGGAGACCTATTTCCAGGTGGGCCGCGGCCTCGTGGAGCGTCTCATCGCACTGCGGGCGCGGCAGACGCAGCTCGGACCGCACTTCCTCCGCCCGAGCCACGGGCACCCGATCTTCACGTCGAAGGCCGTGTGTCTGACCTACGTGCGCAACTGTCTCGAAGCGCTGCATAGCGAGATCTGCGCCGTGAAGTTCCAGTACGAGCAGCTCCAGTGCGGGGGCATCACGCCGGTCGACCTGCACCAGGCGTTCCCGCACGCGCGCTTCGTGATCCTCTACCGGCGCTCGCTCTCCCGGCAGCTCGTCTCCGACGTGATGCGCCACGTGACGCGCGAGGGCGGCAACCCGGCGCGCCGCCCCTCGCCGGAGCCCACGGAGACGGTGCGCCTGTCTCCCGCCAAGGTCCGCTCGTACTACGCGGCGGTGCGGGCCATCTACGCCGAGTGGATGGAGCTTCCGCTGCTGGCGCAGCACGGTGTCGTCGTCTGCTACGAGGACCTGTGTGAGGATCCGCAGTCCGTGTTCGAGCGCTCCGTCTTCCCGATGCTCGGCGTCGCGCCCGCAGCGGTCGAGAACCGACGCTTCGTCAAGCAGACGCGGCGGAAGCTCTCCGAGATCGTCGAGAACTACGACGAGGTCGCGGACCTCCTCGAAGGCCCCGAGTCGATCCAGGACTACGCGCGCGCGACCCAGGCGACGTAGGCCGACGGCGGCGCGAGCGCCAGCAGCAGCGCCGTCGCCTGCACGAGTCCCGACGACGTCGTCAGCACGAGGACGGCCGGATCCTCGAGCGGCATGATCCCGTAGAGGATCGTGAAGGCGTTCACGAGCGCCGCGGCGGTGCTCGTCGCGCCCATCAGCGCCCACAGCCAGAGCCGGTTCGCGACGACCGCATCGCCGAGGCCGAAGCGCATGCGCCGGTCCTGCATGCGCGCGCGGATCGCCGCCTCGATGGCGGTCCAGCCGTAGACGACGCACGCGAGCGCCATCTGGAGGAGGGCGGCTGCGGACTCGTCGCGCAGCACCCACGCGAGCTGCGCCAGGAAGGCCACGCCGAGCGACGCGACGAGCGCGCCTGCCCAGCGCGCGTCGGCGCGGAAGACGCGCCAGCTGAAGAGCGCGGTGAGCATGAAGCCGACGTCGACGAGCAGGGCGCCCGCGATGCGCAGCGGCGCGCTGCCGGCCGCGGCGCTCGCGACGAGCAGCGGGTAGCCGAAGCCGATCGCGAGCAGCACCGAGCCGCCGAGCGCGAGCTCCGGCAGCTCGCGCGTGCGCGACGCGAGGCGCAGCAGGCGGATCGCTACGACCCAGCCGACGCCCGTCTGGATCAGCAGCGCAAGCCCTGCGAGAAGAGCCATGGTCTACCCCCTCACCTCTACGCGGTACGCGAAGCGGTCCGCGCGCTCACCTTCGATCGAGACGGCGACGGCGCGCTGCGCGAGCCCGCTGAAGACGCCTTCCATGAAGCCGGCATTCGCCTGCCGCAGCACCCAGGGAAACTTCGCGGCGTCGGAGACGTCGATGCGGAAGATGCGCGGGCGCTCGGACTCGAGCGCGGCGCTCGCCTGGCTGAAGCTCACCATCGCCGCCCACAGGCTGAGGGTGCGCTTGACCTGCGCGAGATCGAGCGTCGCCGCCTGCGAATCGCCGCGGAGCTGCGCGTAGATGCCGGCCTCCGCGAGGCGCTGCGCGGCCTTGCGGCCGCGCGCGCGCAGGAAGCACCCCGGCTCGCTGCCGCCCTCGATCTCGACCAGCAGGCACAGCAGCCGGTCGTAGCACTCGATCGGGTACCAGAGCGCCGGCTGGATCTTCGCGTCGAGGATCTCGAGATCGCGCGCCTCGAGCCGCGCCTCCAGGGCGTCGCGCCCGACGCGGCCGGACTCCAGCGCCTTCAGCAGGTCGTCCGTGACCGCCACGATCACGCTGCCCTTGATGGAGGCTTGCGTCATG
>DASUFZ010000140.1:0-6652 GCA_036274295.1 Myxococcota bacterium | reverse complement strand
TGCGCCAGCAGGCCCATGGTGTCGCCGGAGCTCACCAGCGCGACGACCTCCGGATCCTGCACCAGCTTCTGGAGCTCCGGGTCCTCGCGCAGACCCTTCACACGCGGGCCGACCTCGCGCAGCACCGCGATCAGGTCGTCGCGGAAGAGGCCCGGATCGCGGGCGGCGGACTCGCTCACCACGCCGAGCTTCGCGAGGTTCTCGCGCAGCGCGTCGTCGCGCAGCATGCGCAGCGCGTCGGGGCGCGCGAGCGCGACCTCGACGTGACCCGCTTCGACGTAGCGCCAGAAGATCGTGTCCTCGCGCAGCGCCGTGACCGAGGGCGAGTCGACGACGGCCTGCCACTCCGTCAGCGCGTGCGCGGGCTGGCCGGCGATGCGCGCCACCACGCGCGCCGTGGCGCCGTCGCCGTCGAGGGCCGCGGCGACGCCGGCCTCCACGACGGCACCGGTCGCGCGCGCGGCCAGCGAGTCCTCGACGGGCGGCATCGGCAGCTCGCGGCCGGCGGCACGCCACGCGTCGAGCCAGAGCGCGAGATATGCGATCAGCACGACGACCAGCGCGCCGCGGAGAGCGCCGAAGAGCGCGCCGAGCAGGCGTCCGGTCGGCCCGGGCTCGTCGTCGCCGAAGCCCGCGCGGCGGAGACCGAAGCGCAGCAGGCCCGTCGCGAGGAAGCCCGCGAAGAAGAGCGCGGTGCCGGCGATCGGCAGCGCGAAGAGCTTCGGCACGCCGAGCCATGCCTCGATGTGCGGCGCGAGCACCGGCGCCCCGAGCACCGCCGCCGCGTAGCCGAGGACGAGCGCGAGCAGCGCCAGCCCGGTGACGAAGCCGCCGCGCCACGCGCCCAGGCCGATGAGAGCGGCGAACAATCCGAGAGCCAAAAGATCGAGCCACATCGCAGCTCTCTTCGGATCGCCGCGCGCCGCGCTGGAGCCGCGCAGCGCCTCCCGGTCCGGATATGATGCGGCGTCCGATCCGGCCCGCGCGCCGGGCTGGGAGGTCCGTGAAGGGTCGCTTCGCGCTCGGTCTCGATTTCGGCGGCAGCGGCCTGCGCGCCTCGCTGCTCGACCTCGAGCAGCGCCGGGTCACGGCGGTGTCGCGGCCCTTCGCGTCGGCCCCGGATCCGGGCGCGCCGGGCGGCTACCGCTTCGACCCGCGCGCCGCCTGGCAGGCCGTCTGCGCGGCCGCCGCCGAAGCGCGAACCCGCGCCGGCGCGACACCCGATGCGATCGGCGCAGTGGCGGCGACGAGCATGCGACACGGGAGCGTGCTGCTCGCCGCAGACGGCGCCGTGCTCCTCGCGACGCCGAATCGCGACGCGCGCGGTTTCGCCCCCGCGAGCGAGTGGGGCTGGGCGCACGGCGAGGCGCTCCAGCAGCGCACGGGGCACTGGCCGCAATCGGTCCATCCCGCGAGCCGCCTGCGCGGTGTCGCGATCCAGGACCCCGCCCTCTTCGCGCGCATCGCCACGCACCTCGCGATCTCCGACTGGCTCGCCTTCGAGGCCAGCGGCGAGCGCGCCACCGATCCCACGCAGGCGGGCGAGACCCTCGTCTTCGAGCTCTCGTCGCGCGACTTCGCCGACGACCTGATCGCGCAGCTCTCGCTCTCGCGCGCGCTCTTTCCGCGCGTGCTCGAGCCGGGCACGGCGCTCGGCCCGGTGCGCGCGCAGGCTGCGCGCGAGCTCGGCGTCGCGCCGGGCGCGGTCGTCTCGGTGGGCGGCGCCGACACGCAGTGCGGGCTGATCGGCGCCGGCGCGCTCGCGCTCGGGTCCTGGTGCCTCGTCGCCGGCAGCACCGCGCCGCTCCAGGTGGTCATCGCGGAGCCGCGGGTCCACCCGCGCCTGTGGACCTCGCATGCGCCCGTCGCGGCGCGCTACGTGCTCGAGAGCAACGCCGGCGGCGTCGGCGAGTCGCTCGACTGGATGGCGAGCGCGCTCTACGCGGAGAGCCCGAGCCCTCTCCTCGCCCTCTTCCACGACGCGGCGCGCGCGCTGCCGGGCGCCGGAGGCGTGCTCTCGAGCGCGGCCGGCCACGTGATGGACGCGCGCGCCCTGGCGCTGCCGCTCGGACACATCACGGTGACGCCGATCGCCGGCGCCGACGGACCTGCACGTCGCGCGATGCTCGCGCGCGCCGTCGTCGAGGGCGCGTGCTTCACCCTGCGCGCGAACGCGGAGCAGATCGCCGGCGCGCTCGGCGCGGGCCCGCCGCGCTGCGTCGTCACGGGGGGACTCGCGCGCAGCGCGGCCTTCACCCAGATCCTCGCCGACACGCTCGGCTGCGAGATCGACGTCCCCGCCGAGCCCGGCGCGAGCGCCTTCGGCGCGGCGCTCTGCGCCGCCGTCGGCGCGGGCGCCTTCCCCGATCTCGAGAGCGCGGCGCGCGCCTGCGTGCAGCCCGCGCGGCGCCACGTACCCGGCGCGCGCGCGCGCGAGGCGGCGACGGCGAGCTTCGAGGCGTGGAGCAAGGTCCACGAGATCATGCAGCCGGCGCGCGGCCCGGCGACCGGGCACGCGCTGCGCCAGGCGGCGGCGCACGGGCCGGCCGCGGCGACGGTCGCGGCCGCGCGGCCCCGGGTGCTCGTGGCGTCCGACATGGACGAGGCGAGCCTCGAGTCGCTGCGCGAGATCGCGGACGTGGAGTACGCGAGCTTCCGCAAGGCCGCGCGGCTCCTGCGCGGCGACGCTCTCGTGAAGGCGCTCGCGGGCGTGCAGGTCTTCGTGACCGAGATCGACGTGGTCGAGGCGTCGGCGCTGGTGCGCTGCGACGACCTGCGCGTGATCGCGGTCTGCCGCGGCGACGCCGTCAACGTCGACGTGACCGCGTGCAGCGCGCTCGGCATCCCGGTCGTCCATACGCCGGGCCGCAACGCCGACGCCGTCGCCGACCTCACCCTCGCCTTCCTGCTGATGCTTGCGCGCAAGCTGCCCGAGGCGACCGCGTACCTGCGCGAGCCCGGCGGCAAGGCGGGCGATCTCGGCCGCATGGGCCGCGCCTTCGCGACCTTGCAGGGCCGCGAGCTGTGGCGGCGCACGGTCGGGCTCGTCGGCCTCGGCGCGGTTGGCCGCAAGGTGCTGGCGCGCCTGCGCGGCTTCGAGGCGCGCGTCTTCGCCTACGACCCCGTCCTCCCGCCCGACGCCATCCGCCTCGCGGGCGCCGAGCCGGTCTCGTTCGCGGAGCTGCTCGCGTGGAGCGAGTTCGTGAGCCTGCACGCCGCGGTGACGGAGGCCTCGCGCGGCCTGATCGGCAACGAGGCGCTCGCGGCCATGCGGCCCGGCGCCTGCCTGATCAACACCGCGCGCGCAGCGCTGGTCGACGAGGCAGCGCTGGCCGAAGCGCTCCGGAGCGGCCGCCTCGGCGGCGCCGCGCTCGACGTCTTCGCGGTGGAGCCGCCCGGCTCGGATCACCCGCTGCTCGCGCTGCCGAACGTGATCGCCACGCCGCACGTCGGCGGCAACACACAGGACGTCGCGGCGCACCAGGGCCAGATCGTGTTCGAGGAGCTGACGCGCCTGCTCGCGGGCGAGGCGCCGCACCACTGCCTCAACCCGCAGACGCTCGCCGGCTTCTCCTTCGCCGCGGCGCGCCCGGCTCCGCCCCCCGACCTGCTCGAGCGGCTCGGCAAGGGGCCCGGCCCCGCCATCACCGACCTCGCGCGCGACGCAGCAGCGAAGGAGGTCAAGCGATAGGCTGGGGCGCCGACAAGGGGGGTCACGGTGGCGCGCCAACGCATTCGCAAGACGAAGCTCGTGGCGACCATCGGGCCGGCCTGCGACTCGCCCGAGGCGATCAAGGCGATGATCCGCGCGGGCATGGACGTCGCGCGGCTCAACTTCTCGCACGGCACCCACGAGGAGCACCGCAAGCGGCTCGAGTGCCTGCGCCAGGCCTGCACCGAGCTCGCTGCGAACGTGGCCGTCATGCTCGACACGAAGGGCGTGAAGATCCGCACGGGCCGGGTCGCCGGCGGCGCGGTCGTGCTCGAGACGGGCTCGCCCTTCACGCTCTACACCGATGGGCGACTCGGCGACGCGCAGGGCGCCTCCGTCTCCTACGAGGCGCTGCCCGAGCAGGTCGAGCCCGGCTCCACGATCCTGCTCGACGACGGCGTGATCGAGCTCGAAGTGCTCGCCGTCGAGCCCTCCGCGATCCGCTGCCGCATTCGACGCGGGGGGAGGCTCCAGGACCGCAAGGGCGTGAACCTGCCCGGCGCGGCGCTCGGCGGCGTGCCCGCCATGAGCCCGGAGAACCGCGCGGACCTCGCCTTCGCGGTGCGCGAGGACATCGACTACGTCGCGGCCTCGTTCGTGCGCAGCAGCGCCGACGTGCGCGAGATCCGGCGCGTGCTCCAGGAGCACGGCGGCGGCCGCATCCCGATCATCGCGAAGATCGAGAGCGCGTCCGGCGTCGCCAAGCTCGACGAGATCGTCGCGGAGGCCGACGGCGTGATGGTCGCGCGCGGCGACCTCGGCGTGGAGCTGCCGCTCCAGGAAGTGCCGATCGTCCAGAAGAAGATCATCCGCGCCACCGTCATGAACGGGAAGCCGGTCATCACCGCGACGCAGATGCTCGACTCGATGCAGCGCAACCCGACGCCGACGCGCGCCGAGGTCTCCGACGTCGCCAACGCCATCTTCGACGGCACGTCCGCCGTGATGCTCTCGAACGAGACGGCCGTCGGCGCCTATCCCGTCGAGGCCGTGCGCACGATGGCGACCCTCGCGCTCGAGGCGGAGGCGTCGCTCGACGAGTACGGCCACCTCCAGCAGATCCGGGCCGAGGGCTCGAACGTCGTCACCGACGCGGTGAGCCAGGCCGCCATCACGATGGCGACGCACCTGCGCGCCGCGGCGATCGTCGCGCTGACCGAGAGCGGCTTCACCGCGCGCGCCATCTCCAAGTACCGGCCGAGCTGCCCCATCCTCGGCGTCACGCGCTGGGAACGGGTCGCCCGCCGCTTCGCGATGAACTGGGGCGTCACGGGCGTGCGCTTCGAGGGCGAGGACCTCTCCGACGCCGCGCAGATCGCCTTCGCCGTGGAGCGCGCCGTGCAGCTCGGCATCGCCGAGCCGGGAGACGTCGTCGTCGCGACCTCGGGCGTCGGGCGCGAGACCGGCAGCACGAACCTGATCCGCGTCGTCTCGGTCGGTCCGGCGCGCGCGTAAGCGCGCCGGTGCCCGCGCGCGCATAGCAAGGGCGGCTGCCCGCTCGGTGGGCAGGCTCTGCCCAGCGACTGGGCGCCTCCGTGCCGCCCACAGCCCGAGCGCGCAGCAGCGCGCACGCCATGGGCTCGTGGGCTGGCATGCGCCTTGCGAAACGGCGCGCCCGAACCCCTTCCTGCCCCAATTTTCCAGGAGTCAATCGCGCATGATCCCGAACCTCGCCCGCAAGCTTCGCCCGGCGCTCGCGCTTCCGGCCCTGCTCTTCGCCCGCGCCGCGCTGGCCGAAGACGCCGCTCCGGTGCTCGATACCGGCAACACGGCCTGGCTACTGACCAGCTCCGCGCTCGTGCTGATGATGACCCTGCCCGGCCTGGCCCTCTTCTACGCGGGCCTGGTGCGCTCCAAGAACACGCTCTCGCTCTTCATGCAGTGCCTGGTGTCGGCCGGCGTGGTCGGCGTGATCTGGATCGTCGTCGGCTACTCGCTGGCCTTCGGCACGGGCAACGCCTTCATCGGCGACCTGTCGAAGATGGCGCTCGCCGGCATCGAGCCCGCGACGTTGTGGGGCACGTACGGCATTCCCGAGTACGTGTTCGTCATGTTCCAGGCGATGTTCGCGATCATCACGCCCGCGCTGATGATCGGCGCGTTCGCCGAGCGCATGCGCTTCGGCCCCTACCTCGCCTTCATCATCCTGTGGCTGCTCTTCGTCTACTGCCCGCTCGCCCACATGGTCTGGGGCGGCGGCTGGATCGGCGCGATGGGCGCCAAGGACTTCGCCGGCGGACTCGTCGTGCACATGTCGAGCGGCTACTCGGCGCTCGTCGCCGCCATGTTCCTCGGCAAGCGGCGCGGCTTCGGCAAGGAGCCGATGCCGCCGCACAACCTGCCCTTCGCCGTGATCGGCGCGTCGCTCCTGTGGGTCGGCTGGTTCAGCTTCAACGCCGGCAGCGAGCTGATGGCCGACGGCATCGCCGGCCTGGCCTTCCTGACCACGAGCACCGCGGCGTCGACGGCGATGGTCACCTGGATGGCGATCGAGTGGCTGCACCGCGGCAAGCCGACCGTGCTCGGCGCGGCGACGGCGCTCGTCGCCGGGCTCGTCGCGATCACGCCGGCCTGCGCGTTCGTGACCCCGATGGGCTCGATCGCCGTCGGCGTCGGCGTGTCGATCGTCTGTTATGCGGCGTGCACCTTCCTCAAGCCGATGTTCGGCTACGACGACTCGCTCGACGTCTTCGGCGTGCACGGCGTCGGCGGCACCTGGGGCGCTCTCGCGACGGGCCTCTTCATCGCGCCCTTCGCCCTGCCCGAGGGCGTCACCGTCGGACAGCAGATCTTCACGCAGATCAAGAGCATCCTCTTCACGGCGGTCTTCGCGCCGACCGTGACCCTGCTGCTCCTGCTCGTCCTGCGGGCCGTCTTCGGCAAGCTGCGCGTCAGCGACGAGGCCGAGTACGAGGGACTCGACCTCTCCGAGCACAGCGA
>DASUFZ010000139.1:0-2111 GCA_036274295.1 Myxococcota bacterium | reverse complement strand
TGCAAGAACGAGGCGCCCGCCGTCTTCGACGTGGACGAGCGCGAGCACCGCGTGATCGTGCTCGCGGAGGAGCCGCCGGAGTCGGAGCGCGAGAACGTGAAGCGCGCGGTGAAGTACTGCCCGACCTACGCGCTGAAGCTGGAGGGCTAGCGTGGCGAGCGCGCGCTACCCCTTCCCCGCGACGCCCGACGGCTGGTACGGCCTGTGCCTCGCCTCGGAGCTCGCGCCGGGCGAGGTGAAGGCGCAGAGCTACTTCGGCCGCGAGCTCGTCGCCTTCCGCGGCGACGACGGCGCGGCGCGCGTCTTCGATGCGCACTGCCCGCACCTCGGCGCGCACCTCGGCGTGGGCGGGAAGGTCGAGGGCTCGGGCATCCGCTGTCCCTTCCACGGCTGGCGCTTCGACGGCGAGGGCTGCCTCGTCGAGGTGCCGGGCCTGCCGCGCACGCCGCCTTCCGTGCGCGCGCGCAGCTACCCCGTGCAGGAGCGCAATGGCTTCGTGCACGTGTGGTTCCACGCGCAGGGCGAGCCGCCCGCGTACGACGTGAAGGACTTCCTCGGCGACGCGTCGGCGTGGACGCCGTGGCGGCCCAACACCTACCGCGTGCGCGTCCACGTGCAGGACATGACGGAGAACATCCTCGACCGCGCGCACTTCCTGCACGTGCACGACATGAAGCCGCCGCAGGAGCCGCGCTTCGAGGTCACCTTCGACGGCCCCTTCATGGTGGTGGAGCAGAAGCTCCGGGTGACGGCGCTCTCCGCGCAGGGCGTGGAGGTCCTCTCGGTGACGACGAACTGCGGGCCCGGCGTCTCCGTCGCCGAGGTGCACCAGGGCCCGCTGCACATGGTCAACTACATCACGCAGACGCCGATCGACGACGAGATGACCGACGTGAGGCTTCACTTCGCGATGAAGCGCCTGCCGGACGAGGCGGCGAGCCGCGCGGTGGCCGAGATCAACGACCGCATCACGCAGGACCAGTTCCGCCAGGACGTCCCCATCTGGGAGCACCGCCGCTATCTCGACAAGCCGCGCCTCACGGAGGTGGACGGACCCGTCGCCCAGTACCGCCGCTGGTATCGCCAGTTCTATTCCGGCTGGCAGCCGGAGAGGGAGGTGCGGCCGTGAGCAGCTCCGCGTCGCGCGCGCACGCGCTCGAGTACGACCCCTTCTCCTACGAGCAGGACGACGATCCGTATCCGGTGTACCGCTGGATGCGCGACGAGGCGCCCGCCTACTACAACGCGCGCCTCGACTTCTACGCGCTGACCCGCTTCCAGGACAACCTCGACGCCTTCCTCGACCCGGCGACCTTCAGCTCGTCGTGGGGCACGAGCATCGAGTTCATGGACGGCCCGAAGGGCGACACGGGTCTCATGATCTTCATGGATCCGCCGCGCCACACGCGCTACCGCAAGCTCATCTCGAAGGCCTTCACCCCGCGCAGCATCCAGATGATCGAGGGCGAGATCCGGCGCATCGCGACGGCGCACCTCGACGCGCTCGTCGGCCGGCCGCGCTTCGACGTCGTGGAGGAGTTCACGGCGCGCCTGCCGATGGACGTCATCTCGTCGATGCTCGGGATCCCCGAGGCGGATCGCCGCGACGTGCAGAACGACTCCAACACCTTCCTGCACCGCGAGCCGGGGAATCCCATGCCGACCAAGGCGGCCTTCGAGGCGCAGGCGCGGCTCATGAGGTACCTGACCGGCCAGATCGCGGACCGCAGGCGCCGTCCGCAGGACGACCTGCTGACGCGCCTCACGCAGGTGGAGATCGACGACGACGACGGCGTGCGCGCGCGCCTCTCCGACGACGACATCCGCGCCTTCATGGTCCTGCTGGCGACGGCCGGCAACGAGACGGTGACGAAGCTCCTCGCCACCGCCTTCCACGAGCTGTGGAAGAACCCGGACGAGCGGCGCCGCCTGGTCGCGAACCCGGGCCTCGCCGCGAACGCCGTCGAGGAGACCCTGCGCTTCGACCCGCCGTCGCAGTACCAGGGGCGCGTCACCACCTGCGAGGTGATGCTGCACGGCACGCGCATTCCGAAGCACGCGCGCGTGCTCCTGATCAACGGCGCGACGGGCCGCGACGAGCGCCGCTTCGC
>DASUFZ010000138.1:0-2097 GCA_036274295.1 Myxococcota bacterium | reverse complement strand
CGCAGCCGAGCTCACGCGAGAGCGAGGGGTAGCTCCACGTGGGCGTGCGCGGCAGGAAGCGCGCGACCACCTCGCGCGCGCGCAGGACGTCTTCGAAGCCGGGCAGCTCCACGCGCGCGAGAGTAGCTTCGGAGACGGAGGACAGAGCGGCGTACGTGGTGCCCGTGTCGATCGGCCTCGGCGCATCGAGCCGCCCAGCCGCTAGCGGGCGCGCTTGTCGGGCTTGTCGGATACGGCCGGCACCGGCGCGTCGAGCGCCTCGGCGCGCAGCCGCAAGGTCTCGTCGGTGTAGGCCAGGAAGACGGCGGTGAGGCGCGCCGTCGCCGGCAGGCTGGTCGCCTCCATCTTCGGCGCGGCCGCTACGTCGGGAACCTTGTGGCCCGGGCGCACGGGCGGCTCCGCCGCCACCGTCAGGATCGGCACGCCCGCGCGGCTCTCGCCCGCGGCGGGCAGGAACGAGCGCAAGGTGTCGAGCGGGCGCCCGACGGCGAGGCTGGCGGCGACGAAATCGCGACGCAGTCCGGCGTCGGAGGACGAGAACCAGACCGACGTCGGCTGGATGTCCTGGAGATCGATGAGCGCGCGCACGTCGTCCGCGTAGGGCGAGCCGAGCCGCGTGAGGTAGTCGCGCGCCGTGCGCTTCGGGCTCTGGCCGAAGGCGGCGAACACGAAGGTGTGCTCGCGCGGCGCGGCCGAGAGCGCGCGGAACATGAAGGGCAGCAGGGCGACGCCGCTCCAGTGCGGGGAGGCGGCCTTCTCCTCGTCGGCGTCGAGGTGCGCCACGACGACGATGCGCCGCGTGGTGCGGCCCGGCAGCGAGCAGATGACGTCGGGCGTGGAGGAGGCGCGCGGCGGGCGCGTCTCGACGTTGCTGCCGAGGCAGCCGGCCTGCCAGAGCGCGTCGACGAGCTGCTCCGTGCGCGCGGTCAGCGAGCGCGGCGCGCTCTTCACCGCGGACTCGAGCGCCTGCGCGTCGATCTGGCCGACGCGCACCTTCACCGAGCCGGGCGACAGCACCTCGGAGCTGGGCGGCTTCGCGCAGGCCGCGACGAGCGCGACGAGCGGGAGCCATGCGAGCGCGCCTCGGGGTCGATGCATCCTACGCTGAGGCGGCGTGGCGGCTGTCGGAGGCGTCGTCCTCCTCGACGAGCCGCACCGGCGCGAAGCATTCCGGATAGAGACCGCGCTTGCCGGCGTACACGGCGCGCAGCCGGTCCATGTCGGCGCGCAGCGAGTCCGACGGCCAGATCGGCGCGCCGAAGCCCGCCGTCTTCGTGCCGTAGTCGAGATAGGCCGGCAGGATCGGCACACCGGCGCGCCGCGCGATCCAGTAGAAGCCCGACTTCCAGTGCTCGCGGCGGAAGCGCGAGCCCTCGGGCGCGATCGCGAGCACGAGGTGCGTCCGCTCCCGGAAGAGCTGGGCGATCGCATCCACCTGGCCCTCGGACGCGCCGCGTCGCACCGGCAATCCGCCGAGCCAGCGCATGAAGGCGCCGAAGGCCCCGCGGAAGAGCGTCTCCTTCCCGATCCACGAGATGTGGATCTCGAAGGCCATCGCGAACGCGATCATGAAGGGGAGATCCCAGTTGCTGGTGTGCGGCGCAGCGATCAGCACGCAGCGCTCGCAGCCTTCGCGCGGGAACTCGCCGCGCGTGCGCCAACCGAGCAGACGCAGAACGAGAAGGCCGGCGGTGCGACGCATGCGAGCTCCAGAACCGGCGCTGCGGCAGCAGGGGGTGGGCGAGCTGGCGGAGGGGCCAGTCTGGTGCGAACCCGTCTCTGGCCCGAAGGCTCCCTGTATAGCAGCGAAAGTACAGGGAATGTCCTCCAAACGCGCCGAGATTCCCTTCATCAGCTGGCTCGGAACGCCCAGCAGCGCGGCATACGCGACGGAATTCCCTGGGCCGGCGAACAGGGAAGATCAGGCCCTGGAGCAGAGATTGGAGTCGCTCAACAGGGAAGCCGTCGGTCTTGGAACCCACCAAGCCAGGCAACTGCGGCTAGGACGTCCTATGGAGGCCATCTCGCGTAGGCCGCGGGATGGATTTCGCGCCGCGAGCAAGTGCGAGACAGCCGGTACGTCCACTCCAACTAGCG
>DASUFZ010000137.1:0-5424 GCA_036274295.1 Myxococcota bacterium | reverse complement strand
CGTGAGCGTCTCGAGCGTGCGCCGGTTGGCGTCGACGCCGTAGGGCCACCAGTCGGCCCCCATGCGGCGCCGCGTGTCCTCCACCTCGGCCGGCAGCCAGGGCAGGCTGGCGGCGAGCGCGGTGACGTCGGAGAGCTCCCGGAGCGCGAAAGCTTTCGCTTCAGCGAAGGCTTTCGCGACGCTCGCGGCAAGCCACGGGTGCGCGTCGCACAGGCGCCGTCGGATCCCGATCACGTGCATGATCGGGAAGAGCCCCGTCTTCGCGAAGTACGCCTGCTCGACGGCGCGGAAGTCCGGGAACAGGCGCGCGACGCCGGCTGCGCCGCGCGCGAAACACGACGGCGCGCGCGGCGCGACCAGCGCGTCGATCTCACCTTCTTCGAGCATGCGCGAGAGCGTCTTCCCAGCGGGAATCGGCTGGAGCTCGATCGACGCCGGCAGCGCCAGCGGCAGCTTCTCCTCGCGGCCGGGCTCCTCGAGCCCGCCGCTGCGCCAGCGCAGCTCGGAGGGCTGCACGCCGTACTCGTCCTGCAGCATGCCGCGCACCCACACCGCGGCCGTCACCTGGTACTCGGGCACGCCGACCGTGCGGCCCTTCAGGTCCTTCGGCGCCGTGATGCCGCGGTCGCTCCGCACGTAGATGGCCGAGTGCCGGAACATGCGCGACGGGAAGACCGGCAGCGCGACGTACTCGGGGTCGCCGCGATCGAGCGTCATCAGGTAGCTGCTGAACGAGAGCTCGGAGACGTCGAACTCGCCGTGGCGGAAGGCGCGGAAGAACGCCTCCTCGGGTCCGAGCGGCAGGAAGTTCGCGCGGCAGCCCTCGATGCGGACGCGCCCGTCGAAGAGCGCGCGCACGCGGTCGTAGCCCTGGCACGCGACCGAGAGGGCGAGCTCGCTCACGAGAGCTGCGCGCGCTCGTAGTCGAACGCCAACGGCTCGATGCGCCCGGCGAAGATCTCCTCGATGCGCGCCTGCGAGAGCGGGTAGTCGAACTGCGCGTTGCGCATGTGGATGCGCGCCTGCATCTGCTCGCGCACCAGGCGCTCGAGGAGATCCCAGTCGGCCGGCCCGAGGTTCTCCTCGTCGAGGTTCAGGATCCCGCGCAGCATGTGCCCGAACTCGTCGTCGAAGACGGCGCGGCAGGCGGCCGCGATCGCCTCGTCGGCGCCGCCGCGCCCCGCGAGCTTCATGCCCTCGGCGAAGAGCGCGCAGTAGCCGCCCTCCGTGATCTCGCAGGCGCGCAGGCCGAGATCGCCGTGCAGGCGGCGGTGCTCGGCGCGGATGCGCCCGAGCTCGGCGTTCTCGGGCCACTCGGCCAGATCGCGCAGCGCGTGCGGGTTCATCGGCTCGTCGCCCTCGCCGCGGATGGCGTCATAGGCGTCGGCGAAGGCGACGTAGTGCGAGAACTCCGCCAGGAACATCTCGGCGAGGTCGAGCACCGCGTGGCGATCCACCTCGATGTCGATCTTCGGGAAGGCCGCGCGCAGGCGGTCGAGCGGCTCGAGGAAGAGACCCTTCTGCGGGTCGGCGAAGCTGTCCCAGAACTCCTTGCGGCACTGGGCGCGCAGCCAGCGCAGATCGGTCTCGCGCGTGCGCACGGGCGAGGTCCAGTAGGTGCGCACCACCTCCGCCTCGCCGGCCCAGAGGGGCGCGGTGGCGTCGATCAGCTTGCGCAGCGCGGGCGAGACCGTCATGGGGGCTCCTCGGCGTCGGGCGCCCAAGGTATCACCACCTCCAGCGCGTGGGGCCGCAGGCCGATACGGGGTGCGTCGGAGGGCACGCGGGTGAAGTGGCTCGGCATGCTCGGAGGCGGCGCGTTCACGCTCGTCTCGTTCGCCGTGGGACTGCGTCTGCTCGGGCTCTCGTGGCGCACGCGCCAGCTCCCGGAGCTGCTGATCGGCGCCTCGATGCTGCTGCTGGCCGGCCTCGGCTATCCGCTCTCCGCGGTCGCACGCGAGTCCGCCGGCCTCGCGGACGGGCTGCGCACGGCGCTCGGCGCGCTCGCGGGTGTGCTCGCCGCGCTCGGGCTGACCGCGAACAGCGCCTTCACGTTCGTGCTCTTCCGCCGGCACGCGCGCTGGGCGCGCGCGTTCGTCATGGGCGTCGGCGCCTTCTGTCTCGCGCTGCTCGTCGCGCAGTCGCTGGCCGGGGACTGGATCCACGGCGACCGCTTCTGGGGCTGGCTCCCCTTCGGCATCACGCTCTCGTACGGCTGGTGCTGCCTCGAGTGCGCGCACTATCACCGGCTGCTGCGCCGGCGCCTGCGCATCGGCCTCGCCGACCCCGTCGTGACGGACCGCTTCGGGGTCTACGCCGCGGCGACCGGAATCGCGGTCGTGACGAACTGCGCGGGCCAGGTCTACTGGTGGCTCGGCAAGGAGATGCTGACGGATCACACGGGCGCGCTGCTGCTCGTGCTGCTCGGCTCGGGCTCGAGCGTGCTGATGTGGCTCGCGTTCCTGCCGCCGCGCGCGTACGTCGCGCGCGTGCGGGCCCGTTACAGCACCGCATAGGCATATACTGCGCCCATGCAGGGCGCCGCACGACGAGGCCCGCCTTCCGACGCGCGATCCGAGTTCTACGCGCGCATCGCGACGCACCAGCTCGCGCCGCTCTGGGAGGTGATCCGCACCCTGCTCGCGCGCGAGCCGACCACGGAGGCGCGCCCGCACGTCTGGCGCTACGCCGAGACGCGACCCTTGCTGCTCGAGTCCGGCGCATTGATCAGCGCCGAGGAGGCCGAGCGGCGCGTGCTCGTGCTCGAGAATCCGGGGCTCGCCGGCGCCAGCGCCGTCACCGAGACGCTCTACGCGGGCCTCCAGCTGATCCTGCCCGGCGAGGTCGCGCGCGCGCACCGGCACACGCCGTCGGCGATCCGCTTCGTGCTCGAGGGCGCGGGCGCCTACACGTCAGTCGACGGCGAGAAGGCCTTCATGCAGCCGGGCGATCTCGTGCTGACACCGTCGTGGCGCTGGCACGATCACGCGCACCCGGGCGACGGGCCCATGATCTGGCTCGACGTCCTCGACCTGCCGCTGCTGCGCGCGCTCGGCCCGCGCTTCTCCGAGGACCACCCCGAGCGCCAGGTCCCCGAGCCGGAGCGGCCGGGGCCCGCGTTCCGCTTCCCGTACGCGCCGCGACGCGAGTCGCTCGCGCAGTCGCTTCGCGCGGGCGAATGCGATCCGTGTCACGGCGTGAAGCTCGAGTACACCGATCCGCGCACGGGCGGCCCTGCCCTGCCGACGATCTCGAATTTCCTCCAGCTCCTGCCGTCGGGCTTCGAGAGCCGTCCGTATCGCTCGAGCGACGCGTCGATCTACTCGGTAGTCGAGGGGCGCGGGCGCACGCGGGTCGGCCGGGGCGAGAGCGCGGTGACGCTCGCGTGGGGCCCGCGCGATCAGTTCACGATCCCGCGCTGGCAACCGCACGTGCACGTCTGCGAGGAGCAGGCCGTGCTCTACAGCGCGTCCGACCGTGGCCTCCAGGAGAAGCTCGGCTTGTGGCGCGAGGCGCGCGACTAGCAAGCGCTACGGCTCCGCTCCCAGCTTCTCCAGCAGGATGCGCCGCACCTCCTCGATCGCGGCCGGGCTCGACTGCACGGAGTGATCGTGGTTGAAGACCACGAGCTCCGTGCCGACGCCCGGCAGGTGCGCGCTCTGGTAGGCGACGACGCCGTCGTTCTGGCCGTCGGGCGGCGGCCCGCCCTTCACGGGGATGATCGAGTGGATGTCGACGCCGGGCACGATCGGCAGCGCCGACAGGGCCTTCACGAACGGCGCGTTCGGGTTCATGTTGTCGATGCTGCTCGGGATCCGGTCCATCTTGCGCTGGAGGCGCGCGTCGTCCTTGCCCTGCACCGCCTCCGCCGCGGCGGCAGGCAGCGCGAGACCCGCCTCCGCCAGGGTCAGCGGCAGTCCGAGCAGCAGACCCGGCGCCTGCGTCAGGCGCCTGCCGATGCGTCCCATCCAGTTGCCGGCGAGGAACGAGCCCTGCTGCGGCGTCGAGATGAAGACGACCGTCTTCACGAAGGGCAGCGGCTCGACGAAGAGGGCCTGCGAGAGGAGGGTGCGCGTCTTCGGGTCGAGCTTCGCGTCCGCGAAGGGCGTCTCGCTGATGTTGTTCCAGAAGACGTCGCCGCTCTTCGTCACCTGGAGCTTGACCAGCAGCCCGCCCTGGCTGTGGCCGATCAGCACCATCTTCTGGAGGCTCGGGTCGGTGCCCTTCGGATCCAGGACGTCGACGGCGCGCTTCAGCCAGCCGCGCAGCAGGTCGGCCGACAGCAGGATCGGGTTGCCCGTCGGATAGGTGAAGAACCAGAACTCGTAGTGCTTGCGGATGCGCGGATCGCTCTCGAGCTCGTTCAGCATCTCGGCCCAGCGCGCGGCGCTCGACGCCGTCCCGTGTACGAAGACGACGGGCACGTGTCCGGGCTGATGCGGCCCCCACATGAAGAGCGCGCCTCCCTCGGGCACGGCGCGCGGATTGCGGAAGCCGGCGATCTCGGTGTCCCACACGGGGGCGCCGTCGAGCGCGAGCGCGAGCGCGACGCTGGTCTCGTACTCGACGGCGATGCGGCGAGCGCCGACCTCGATCGTGTCGTCCTCGCGCGAGTTGTAGAGCTCGAGCCGCGTGTCGAACTTGCCCGCGCGCAGGGCCCCGCGGGGGGCAGGGATGCGCAGGAAGAAAGAGATGGGGAGGCGGATGCGCCCGGCGATCAGCTTGTCCGCGGGGCTCAGCTCCGCGCCCGGCTCCGCGACCGGCGCCACCGCGAAGGCGGCGCCGAGCCCCGGGCGCCGGTAGCGGTTGCGCAGCCCGCGCACCTCGAGATCGTGCGCGGGCACGAAGTCCGTGAAGTGGCGGCCGGCCCAGTGCAGGCTCGCCTCGTCGAACGACACATCGATGTGACCCATGTACTCCGGCAGGCCGATCGTGCCGAGCTTCTCGGGGCCGCCCGCGTGGACGATCGACTTGGCCACCGCGCGGTTGTAGAGATCCGCCGCGAGGCGCACGCGCGGATCGAGCAGGTTGGGGAACGTCCTGCCCTCGTCGTCGATCAGGAATGCATAGGCGTAGACGGCGGCGGCGAGCGTGTGCTTCGGGTCCTTGCGGCGTTCGCCGAGGAGCTCCGAGAACTCGGCCAGCGCGAAGAGGCCATCCGCGTCCATGTCGGTGAGCGTGAAGTCGTGGAGCTTCTTCAGGGACGCCTCGGGGTCCTTCGCGAAGCCCTCGAAGAGGCCCTGGCGCAGCAGCACCTGGCGCGAGGCCGCGCTGGGGCTCCCCGTCGACAGGACGTTGGCATCGAGCTGCTGGTAGGCCTCCCGCTCGCTGACGTGGCGCACGCCGATGGGGGTCGCGCAGCCGAGCGCGAGCAGGACGACGAGGCCGAGAGCTGCGGCCCTCCTCGATGACGATCGCATGGCA
>DASUFZ010000136.1:0-8710 GCA_036274295.1 Myxococcota bacterium | reverse complement strand
GCGGCCGAGCCGGCGCAGCAGATCGGCCTCTGCCGCGGCGAGCAGGTAGTAGTCCCCGAGATCGCCGCGCCGCGCGATCTCCGCGACGAGCGCGAGTCCGGCCGCGGGGCCCTCGGCCATGGCGACGGCGATGGCGCGGTTGAGCTCGACGACGGGGCTCGGCTGCGCGCGCAGCAGCGCGTCGTAGTGGGCGGCGATGGCGCGCCAGTCGGTGGCGTCGGCGCGCGGCGCGCGCGCGTGCTCCGCCGCGATCGCCGCCTGGAGGGCGTAGGGGCCGGCCGGCCGCGCCGTCGCGGCGCTCGCCGCCAGCGCGAGCCCCTCCTCGATCTGCGCGCGGTCCCAGCGCGCGCGGTCCTGGTCTTCCAGCAGCACGAGATCGCCCGCTGCCGTCGTGCGCGTCGCGCGCCGCGCGTCGTGCAGGAGCATCAGCGCGAGGAGGCCGCGCGCCTCGGCCGAGCCCGGCAGCTGCAGGGCGAGCAGGCGCCCGAGGCGGATCGCCTCCTGCGAGAGCTCCGCGCGCAGCAGCGCGTCGCCGCGGCTCGCGGCGTAGCCCTCGTTGAAGACGAGGTAGACGACGGCCATCACCGCCTCGAGCCGCTCGCGCAGCAGATCGGGCGGCGGCACCTCGTAGGGGATGCGCGCGTCGGCGATCTTGCGCTTCGCGCGCACGAGGCGCTGCGCGAGGGTCGGAGCCGCGACGAGGAAGGCGCGCGCGATCTCCTCGGTCGAGAGGCCGCAGAGCGTCCGCAGCGCCAGCGCCACCTGCGCCTCGAGCGCGAGCGAAGGGTGGCAGCAGGTGAAGATCAGGCGCAGCCGCTCGTCGCGGACGGACCCCTCGGGCTCGGGCAGCTCGGGCACGTGCGCCGACTCCTCGCCGTGTCGCAGCTCGCTACGGATCTCCTCGAAGCGCCGCGCGCGCCGCAGCACGTCGATCGCCTTGTTGCGCGCCGTGGCGACGAGCCAGGCGCGCGGGTTCGCGGGCCAGCCCTCCGCCGGCCAGCGCTGGAACGCGACGGCGAACGCGTCCTGCACGGCGTCCTCGGCGAGCGAGAAGTCGCGGATGGCGCGCAGCACGCTCGCGAGCACGCGCCCGAACTCGTCGCGGTAGAAGCGCTCGAGCGCCGGCCGGTCGATCGGCGACTCCCTAGGAGATGGGGTCGAAGAAGAGGATCTCGCGCACCTCGACGGGTCCCCAGCGCGCGTGCGGGAAGCGGAGCGCGAGATCGATCGCCTCGTCGCGGCCGCTGACGCGCACGAGGCCGTAGCCGCCGATCGCCTCCTTGCTCTCCGCGAAGGGGCCGTCGGTCACGAGCGCCTTGCCCTCGCGCACCTGGACGCGCGCCGGCGGCGCGTCGGTCACGAGCTTGCCGGTCTCGAAGAGGGTCGCCGTGCGCGCGAGCCCTTCGCCGAAGGTGCGCATCTCGCGCAGCTTCTCGCTCCCCGGATCGGTGAGCCCCGGCTCCATGCGGAACACGAGGAGGTACGGCGTGCCCTTCCCGGCGTCGCCGAACTCGCCGCGGAACTCGAAGCCCGCGAGCTCGACCGTCGCGTGGGTCGCATGCGGCGTGCGCTTCGCGATCTCGAGGGCAGCCGCGCGGTCGGGCACGTCGATGATCCAGAAGCCCGCGATCACCTCCTTGCTCTCCGCGAAGGGGCCGTCGTGGACGAGGGTGCGGCCGTCGCGCACACGCACGCAGGCCGCCTCGGATTCGTGCGCGAGCGGCGCGCCGCGCTTCAGGATCTTCCGCTCGGCCAGCTCGCGCGCGTACCGCGCCATCGGCGCCATCCCTTCCGGGGTCGCCGCGGGGGATCCTTTCGGGGTCGTGAACAAGAGCATGAACTCCATGACGTCTCCTCCTGGGGTGTTCATGCAGGAGTCGAACGGGAGTCGCTCCGATCGACACCTATTTCGTCGGCTTCACCGCCGTCGGCCCGGCGATCCGCATCGCCTCGACGTAGGCCGGCCGCTTCGTGATGCGCCCGACGTAGGCCAGCACGTTCGGCAGGTCGTCGATCGTGCGGCCGCCGAAGCGCGAGAGCGACGTCAGGTTGAACGTCACCATGACGTCCGCGCAAGTGAAGTCGGGCCCCGCGACGAAGGGGTTCTTCGCGAGCTGCTGCTCGAGGGCGCGGTAGTAGCCGTTCTCGCGCCGATCGATCAGAGCGGTCACGGGGTTCGTGGTTCCGCCCGCACGCGCGGCCAGCCGCGAGAAGAACATGCCCTGCACGTTGTTGTTCCAGTGCATGAAGTAGAGGTAGTCGAAGTAGTTCGGGCGATCGGGGGCGACCGAGAGCCGGCCGCCGGCGTGGCGCTGGCTGATGTACTCGCAGATGGCGGCCGACTCCGCGAGCATGCGGCCGTCCTCCTCGATGACGGGCGCCGTCGCGGCGGGGTGCAGCGCCAGGTACTCCGGCGGCATCAGGCCGTCCGGGCCGCGGTCGTACCACTTCAGCTTGTAGGGGAGCTTCAGCTCCTCCATCAGCCACACGATGCGATCCGACTGCGAGACGCCGAGATGGTGGATGGTGATCACCGTTCACTCCGTTCGGTTCAGGAGAGCAGCGCGACGGGAAGCTCGACGACGCGCGCGCGCAGCCACTCGCCGAGGCCCTTGGCCTGGGGATCCTGGCGCGTCGACGCGGCGACGCCTTCTTCGAGCAGCCCGTGGATCACGAAGTTCAGCGCGCGCAGATTGGGGAGCCGGTGCCGGTCGATCGGCATCGGCGCGACCTCCGGCAGCAGCTCGCGCAGGCGCTCCGTCGTGAGGTGGGCGTCGAGCCAGGCCCAGGCCGCGTCCGAGCGCGCGAAGATGCCGAGGTTGGCGTTGCCGCCCTTGTCGCCGGAGCGCGTCGCGAAGACGCGCCCGAGCGGCGCGCGCTCCGTCGCGCCCGCCGGTGCCGTCGCGCGCGGCTCCGGCGCCGGCCGCACCGAGACCGCTGCGCTCGGGATGACGGACGAGATCTGCCGCGTCTCGCCGCCGAGCAGCACGACTTGCTGCGGCACGGCATCGGCCGTCACGCAGGCGGGCTCGTACACGCCGAAGGGACGCCCGGGGCCCGGCCCGCCGCCGACGCCGAAGAAGCCCGGGATGCTCGCGAGCGCCAGCTCGATCACGGCGTTCGAGAAGGCGCGCCCCACCTTCTTCTCGTCGGGGTCCTTGGCGCTGATCTTCAGGATCGCGACGGCCTCCTCGTTGGTGGCCGGATCGGGCTTGTCGGTGCGGATCAGGCGCGTGCGGATCTCCGCGAAGTCGGACGGCTCGTAGGGGCACGCCTCCCAGAAGGCGGCCTCGACGAGCTTCGCCTTCGCCTCGATGTCGAGACCCGTCAGGCACACGTTCATGTCGTTGCGGAAGCCGCCCGAGCGGTTGATGCAGACCTTGAGCGTCGCGGGAGGCGGCTCGCCCTGGATGCCGGACATGCGCACGCGGTCGCGCGACACCTGCTCGAGGCGGATCGTGTCGAAGCGCGTGGTGACGTCGGGCCCGAGGTACTGCGGGCCGCCGATCTCGTAGAGGAGCTGCGACGTCACCGTGCCGATCGAGACCTCGCCGCCGCTGCCGTCGTGCTTGCCGATCACCGAGGAGCCGTCGGCCGCGATCTCGGCCCACGGGAAGCCGACGCGCTCCATGCCCTTCACTTCGGTGAAGAAGGAGTAGTTGCCGCCCGTCGCCTGCGTGCCGCACTCGATCACGTGTCCCGCGGCGACGGCGCCGGCGAGCGCGTTCCAGTCGGTGCGGCTCCAGCCGTGATGCCAGGCCGCCGGGCCGCACACGATCGCCGCGTCCGTCGTGCGGCCGGTGATGACGATGTCGGCCCCGCGCGAGAGCGCGTCGACGATGCCCCAGCAGCCGAAGTACGCATTCGCCGTCAGGAAGCCCGAGCCGTCCTTGATCGGCTCGCCGGTCTCGAAGTGGCGCAGCTGATCCGCCGCGATCAGCTCCTTCATGCGCGGCGCGAGATCGTCGCCGGCGACGTAGGCGATCTTCGGATGCAGGCCGAGCTTCTGCGCGACTTCGGCCACCGCGGCCGCGCAGCCGTCGGGATCGAGGCCGCCGGCGTTCGCGACGACCTTGATACTGCGATCGAGACAGGTGCCCATCACCTGCTCCATCTGCTGCACGAACGTGTGCGCGTAGCCGCCGCCGGGCCGCTTCCGGCGCGTGGCCGCGAGAATCAGCATGGTGAGCTCGGCGAGCCAGTCACCGGTCAGCACGTCGATCGGCCCGCCTTCCACCATCTCCTTCGCGGCCGAGAGGCGGTCGCCGAAGAAGCCCGAGCAGTTCGCGATGCGGATCGGATCGTTCATGATCACGCTTCTCCTTCGCCGTCCGCCTCGAAGACGAGCAACACGGTCCCGGACTGCACCTGCTCGCCCTGCGCGACACATACCTCGGTGACGGTGCCGTCGGCGGCCGCGCGCATCGGGTGCTCCATCTTCATGGCCTCGAGCACGATCAGGGTCTCACCGGCGCTGACGCGATCGCCGGCGCGCACGCGCAGCAGGGTCACCTTGCCGGGCATGGGCGCGAGGAAGCCGCCCGACGTCGTCACCGCGCCCGGCAGCACGAAGCGCGGCTTCACGTGGAGCTCGAGCGCGCCGCGTGGCCCCTGCACGAGGATCACGTCGCCCGCGCGCGCGATCTTCGCGCGCACGCGGCGTCCGTCGACTTCGGCGTCGATCGCGTCGGGACTCCAGAGATGGAGGCGCGCCTCGGCGCCGTCGCCGAAGCGAAAGCGCCCGCCGCGCAGCGAGCGGTAGGCGACTTCGATCTCGCGCTCGCGCAAGGCGAAGGCGACGCGCTGCGCCGGCATGCGCGCATTGCGCCAGCCGCTCGGCGCGGCCGCCAGGGTCGTCGCCGCCGCGCGGTTCGCGCCCTGGATCCAGAGCGCCGCGAGCTGCGACGCGAGCAGCAGCTCCGCGTCGGTCGGCTCCGCGCGGCGCGCGGGCGCCACGCGCTCGATGAAATCGGTCGTGGTGTCGCCGGCGAGGAACTCCTTGGTGCGGAGCGTCGCGACCAGGAAGTCGCGGTTCGTGGTGACGCCGCCGAGATGCAGCTTCTCGAGCGCCAGCGCGAGGCGGCCCGCCGCCTCGGCGCGCGTCGGCGCGTGCGCGATCACCTTCGCGAGCATCGGGTCGAAGTCCGTGCGCACGACGGAGCCCGTCACCACGCCGGAGTCCCAGCGCACCTGCGGCGCCGGCGCCGGCTCGAACGCGATCAACGTGCCCGTCGCGGGCAGGAAGCCGGCGGACGGATCCTCGGCGTACAGGCGCGCCTCGATGGCCGCGCCCGTGAAGCGGACGTCCTGCTGGCCGTAGCCGAGCGGCTCGCCGCGCGCGATGCGCAGCTGCTCGCGCACGAGGTCGACGCCCGTCACGGCCTCGGTGACGGGATGCTCCACTTGCAGACGCGTGTTGACCTCGAGGAAGAAGAACTCCCCCGTCTCGTCGTCGAGCAGGAACTCGACGGTGCCGGCCGAGCGATAGCCGAGCGCGCGCGCCAGGCGCAGCGCGGCGCCGCCCATCTTCTCGCGGAGCCCCGCGTCGAGGCGCGGCGACGGCGACTCCTCGAGGATCTTCTGGTGGCGGCGCTGGATCGAGCACTCGCGCTCGCCGAGGTGGACGATCTGCCCGTGCGCGTCGCCGAGGATCTGGATCTCGACATGGCGCGCCCGCGAGACGTAGCGCTCGAGGAACACGCGCTCGTCGCCGAACCCGCTCTTCGCCTCGCGGCGCGCGGCGGCGACGGCCTCGTCGAGGCCGGCCGCCGACGTCACGATGCGCATGCCCTTGCCGCCGCCGCCGGCGGCCGCCTTCACGAGCAGCGGATAGCCGACGGAGCCGGCGCGCGCGGGATCTTCGGCGCCCGGCAGGGTCGGGACCTTCACCTCGTCGGCCAGCGCCTTGGCCGCGAGCTTGTCGCCCATCCTTTGGATGGCCTCGGGCGAGGGACCCACCCAGGTGACGCCCGCCGCGACGACGTCGGCCGCGAAGCCCGCGTTCTCCGAGAGGAACCCGTAGCCCGGGTGGATCGCGTCGGCGCCGGTCGCGCGTGCCGCGTCGAGGATCGCCTTGCCGTCGAGGTAGGAGCTCGCGAGGCGCACCGCCTCGTCGGCCTCGGCGACGTGCGGCGCATCGGCATCGGCGTCGACGTATACCGCGACGCAGCGGATCCCCATCGCCTGCGCGCTGCGGAAGATGCGCCGCGCGATCTCTCCGCGGTTCGCGACCAGCAGCGTCGTGACCGTCGCAGGCGGAGCCGCAGCCGCGCTCACAGGCGGAACACCCCGTAGCTGCGCGCGCCCTGGATCGGCTTGTTGCGCACGACGGAGAGGCAGATGCCGAGCACGGTGCGCGTGTCGCGCGGGTCGAGGATGCCGTCGTCGCTGATCGCGCCCGTGGCCTCGAGCGCGACGGAGCCGCGCTCCTGCGCCGCCTCGACGGCCGCGACGAGGCGCGCGTCGGCCTCCTCGTCGAACGGAAGTCCCTTCCGCGCCGCCTGGCCGCGCCGCACGATCGACATGACGCCCGCGATCTGCTTGCCGCCCATCACGGCGATCTTCGCGGAGGGCCAGATGAAGGTGAAGCGGTTGTTGAAGGCGCGACCGCTCATGGCGTAGGTGCCGGCGCCGTACGACGCGCCGACGATCACCGTCATGTGCGGCACGGCCGAGTTCGTCACCGCGTTGATCAGCTGCGAGCCCTTCTTGATGATGCCGGCCTGCTCCACCTCCTTGCCGACGACGAAGCCCGTCAGGTTCTGGAGGAAGAGCAGCGGCACGTCGATCTGGTTGCAGAGCTGGATGAAGTGGGCGCCCTTCTCGGCCGCCTGCGGGTTCAGCACGCCGTTGTTGCCGAGGATGCCGACGGGATAGCCCTGGATGCGCGCGGAGCCGCACACGAGGGTCGGGCCGTAGCCCGGCTTGAACTCCTCGAAGCGCGAGCCGTCGACGATCCTCCCGATCACCTCGCGCATGTCGAGCGGGCGTCGCAGATCGGCGCTCAGCATGCCGAGGAGATCCTCGGGATCGAGCACCGGCTCCTCGAAGGGCAGCTCGGGCGGCGGGCCGGCCTTGCGCCAGTTGAGGTGCGACACCACCTCGCGGCACAGGCGCAAGGAGTCGCGCTCGTCCTCGGCCAGATAATCGCCGAGCCCCGACACCTCGGCGTGCATGCGCGCGCCGCCGAGCGTCTCGTCGTCCGACTCCTCGCCCGTCGCCATCTTCACGAGCGGCGGACCGGCGAGGAAGATCTTCGACTGGTTCTTGATGACGATGTTGTAGTCGGACATGCCGGGCTGATAGGCGCCGCCGGCCGTCGACGAGCCGAAGACCACGCACACCGTCGGGATGCGCAGCTTCGAGAGCTCGATCATCTCGTAGAAGAAGCGGCCGGTCTCGGCGAAGTGGGTCGTCTTCGCGCCCTTGCGCGGCTTCTTCGAGCCGTCGCCCTCGTCGCGCGGCTCCATGCGGAGATCCGCGCCCGCCGACTCGACGAAGCTCACGTAGGGGATGCCGTTGTCGCGCGCGATCTCGAGCGCGCGCATCCACTTCTTGGAGACGTAGGGCGTCAGCGCGCCGCCGAGCACGGTGGGGTCGTTCGCGAAGATCACGCACTCGACGCCGGCGATCACGCCGATGCCGAGCACGGCGCCGCCGCCGACCGCGAAGTCCGAGTTGTACCCGGCGAGCGGGCTGATCTCGAGGAACGGGCTGTCGGGGTCGAGCGCCAGGTGGACGCGCTCGCGCACGGGCAGCTTGCCGAGCTTCGCCAGGCGCTCGTGGTGATAGGCGCCGCCGCCCGCCTCGGCCTCGTCGAGCAGGCGGTCGATCTCCGCGAGCTTCTCCAGCATGGCGGCGCGGTTCTCGGCGAACTCGGGCGAGCGCAGGTCGAGGTGCGAGCGGAGCGGAGGGGCGAGCAGCATCGTGCTCCCGTGCGTCGGTTGGCGGGCGATGATACTCCTCCGCGCGTTCCCCACCGCGAGAGGATCTGCATGCTGCAGGAGAGCCGGGACCTCGTGGCGGAGGCCGATGCGCTTCACGCCTTCCTCTCCACCTTGAAGGAGTCCGACTGGAGCCGGCCGACGGCCTTCCAGCGCTGGACGCCGTGGGACGTCGTCGCGCACCTGCACTTCTACGACCAGATGTCGCTCGCCGCGCTCGAGGGCCGCGAGCCCTTCGCCCTGCGGCGCGACGTCGTGCTCCGCGCGGCGCGCGAGGGCATCGGCAACGCCGAGCTGGCGCGCCGCGAGTACGGCGAGCTCGCGCCGGCAGCGCTCCTCGAGCGCTGGATCCGCAGCTGCCGCGACATGGCGGAGCGTCTCGGCGCCTCGGATCCGAAGGGCCGGCTGCCGTGGTTCGGCCCCGACATGGGCGTCCGCATGTTCACCACCGCGCGCCTGATGGAGACCTGGGCGCACGGGCAGGAGGTCTACGACCTGATGGGGGTCGCGCGCGCGCCGACCGACCGGCTGCTCCACATCGCGACGATCGGGGTCAAGACCTTCGGCTGGACCTTCGCGAACCGCCGGCTCGAGCCGCCGGGACCGCCCCCCTATGTGCGCTTGCGGGCGCCGTCGGGAGCAGTCTGGGAGTGGAACGAGCCGAGCGAGACCGAGAGCGTCCGGGGCGACGCGCTCGACTTCTGCCTCGTCGTCGTGCAGGGGCGGAATGTGGCGGACACGGCGCTCCAGGTGACCGGGCCGGTGGC
>DASUFZ010000135.1:0-2788 GCA_036274295.1 Myxococcota bacterium | reverse complement strand
GGAGTCCCACATCCCGCCCGACTGGCAAGCGACGGTCCCTCGGCGGTAGACCCTGGACCCGGTGAGCGAGGATGCACGCGTCGCGGCGCCGGCAGGCTCGATCCCCGGCCCGCCTCACGCGCTCGAAGCGCACGACGTGCTCCGCGCGCTGAAGGCGTCGCGCGAGGGCCTCTCCGAGCAAGACGCGCGCGGGCGCCTGGCGGTCCACGGAGCCAACCGGCTGCACGAGGCGCGTGCGCGCAGCGCCCTCGCGATCCTCGTCGACCAGTTCCGCAGCCTGCTGGTGGCGCTGCTGGCCGTCGCGGCCGGGCTCTCGCTGGCCTTCGGACGCGGCCCCGAGGCGCTCGCGATCGGCGCGGTGCTGCTGCTCAACGCGGTCGTCGGCTTCGCGAGCGAGCTGCGCGCGGTGCGCTCGATGGAGGCGCTGCGGCGGCTCGGCCACGTGCGCGCGCGCGTGCGCCGCGACGGACGCGTGCGCGTGGTCGACGCCGTGGAGCTCGTGCCGGGCGACCTCGTCGTGCTGGAAGGCGGCGACGTCGTGACGGCGGACGTGCGGCTCGTCGAGGCCTCGAAGCTCCAGGCCGACGAGTCGATGCTCACCGGCGAGTCCGCTCCGGTCGGCAAGGCGACGGCGCCGCTCGCCGCCGACACCGCGCTGGCGGAGCGGCGCAACATGCTCTTCAAGGGCACTTCGGTGACGCGCGGCGCGGGCGAGGGCGTCGTCGTCGGGACCGGCATGGCGACGGAGCTCGGCCGCATCACCCGGCTCGTCGAGGAGGCGAAGGCGGAGCTCACGCCGCTCGAGAAGCGGCTCGACCGGCTCGGACAGCGGCTCGTCTGGCTCACCCTGATCGTGGCCCTCGCCATCGTCGCGAGTGGGCTGGTGCGCGGGCGCGACGCGCTCGCCGTCGTCCAGACGGGGATCGCGCTCGCGGTCGCCACGGTGCCGGAAGGCCTGCCGATCATCGCCACCCTCGCGCTCGCGCGCGGCATGCACCGCATGGCACGGCGCAACGCGCTCGTGAACCGGCTCTCCGCGGTGGAGACGCTCGGCGCCACCGGGGTCATCTTCACCGACAAGACCGGGACCTTGACCGAGAACCGCATGACCGTGGTGGATCTCGAGCTCTCGGACGCCGCGCTGGAGCGGCGCGCGCTCGAGGTGGCGGTGCTCTGCAACGACGCGGCGCTCGACGGTGCAGCCGGCGTCGGCGATCCGCTGGAGGTGGCGCTGCTCGTGGCGGGCCGCGCAAAGGGGATCGAGCGGCGAAGCCTGCTCGCGAGCGCTCCCGAGCTGCGCGAGGTCGCCTTCGATCCCGCCGTCCGGATGATGGCCACGCTGCACCTCGAGGACGGCGCGCACCGGATCGCGGTGAAGGGCGCGCCGGAAGCAGTGCTCGCAGCCTCGACGCGCATCGCCACGGCGTCCGGCGACCGCCCGCTCGACGACGAGGAGCGCGCGAGCTGGTCGAAGCGCAACGAGGAGATGGCGGCGCGCGGCCTGCGCGTGCTCGCGCTCGCGGACCGCCGCGTCGAAGACGTGGGCGCCGAGCCCTACGCGGAGCTCACCTGGCTCGGACTCGTCGGTCTGCTCGACCCGCCGCGCGCCGACGTGCGCGAGGCCATCGCGGCCTGTCGCCGCGCCGGCATTCGCGTCGTCATGCTGACCGGCGACCAGGCCGCGACCGCGCGCAACATCGCCCGCGCCGTCGGCATCGAGGAAGAGGAGGTCTTCGCGCGCATCAGCCCCGAGCAGAAGCTCGCGCTGATCGCAGAGCACCAGCGGCGCGGCGAGATCGTCGCCATGACCGGCGACGGCGTGAACGACGCGCCGGCCTTGAAGAAGGCGGACATCGGCGTCGCGATGGGACTGCGCGGCACGGAGGTCGCGCGCCAGGCCGCCGACATCGTGCTGCGCGACGACGCCTTCGCGACGATCGTCGTGGCCATCGCGCAGGGCCGCGTGATCTTCGACAACATCCGCACGTTCGTCTTGTACCTGCTCTCCTGCAACCTGAGCGAGATCGGCATCGTCGCGCTCGCCTCGCTCGCGAATGCCCCGCTCCCGATCCTCCCGCTCCAGATCCTCTTCCTGAATCTCGTGACGGACGTGTTTCCCGCGCTCGCGCTCGGCGTCGGCGAGGGCGACGCCGAGGTCATGGAGCGGCCGCCGCGCGATCCGCGCGAGCACGTGCTCGAGCGCCGGCACTGGAGCCGGATCGCGGCGCACGCGGCGCTGATCACCGCCGCGGTGCTCGGCTCGCTCGCGCTGGCGCTCGGCCCGCTCGGCGCGGACGACACCCACGCCGTCACGCTCTCGTTTCTCACGCTCGCCTTCGCGCAGCTCTGGCACGTCTTCGACATGCGCGGTCCGGGTTCGGGCTTGCTCCGCAACGAGATCACGCGCAACCCCTGGATCTGGGGCGCGCTGCTGCTCTGCACGGCGCTGATCCTCGCCGCCGTGCTCGTGCCGCCGCTCGCGGCGCTGCTGGACGTGACGCGCCCGACGCCGCAGGGCTGGCTGCTCGTCGCCGTGGCGAGCCTCGCGCCCGTGGCGGGCGCGCAGCTCCTCACGCGGCTGCGCATTCCGCCCTTCGGCTAGCTGCGCGCGGGGCGCACCAGCACGAGCGGCCTCTGGATCTTCCGAGCGACCTCCTGCGCGACCGATCCGCCGAGCCAGTGGGTGAGGCCCGAGCAGCCGTGCGTCGACATGCAGACGGCGCCGACGTCGAGCCGCTCGGCCATGTCGCAGATCGCGGCCGCGGGTGCGCCGTCGCGCACGACGTGG
>DASUFZ010000134.1:0-4855 GCA_036274295.1 Myxococcota bacterium | reverse complement strand
TCGCGCACGTGCTTGGTGGCATTGCGCGTGTCGAACACGCGCGCCGACTTCGCGACCACGCGGCGCAGGTCGACCGCCTCGTGGTCCGTGACGATCAGCACGAGGTCCGAGCCGGAGAGCACCTCGTCGGTCAGGTCGATCGACTTGAAGGTGCGGCCGTCGAGGTCGAGCTCCGCAACGTGCGGGTCGTGGTAGCTGACCTCGGCGCCCTTGTGCATCAGCTCGCGCATGACGTCGAGGGCCGGCGACTCGCGCACGTCCGACACGTTCGCCTTGTAGGCCGCGCCGAGCACCAGGATGCGCGAGCCGTTCACGGCGAGGCGGTCCTCGTTC
Source organism: Myxococcota bacterium (assembly GCA_036274295.1). Taxonomy (GTDB): domain Bacteria; phylum Myxococcota_A; class UBA9160; order UBA9160; family SMWR01; genus DASUFZ01. The sequence continues at coordinate 4,522 of DASUFZ010000134.1, read as the reverse complement.
AGGATGTCGCCCGCGCGCAGCGCCACGTGCTCGGGCATGTGGCCGTTGATCTCCGTGGCGAGCTCGATGAAGCGCGCCGTGAAGTTGAGCGACTTCATCTTCCACGAGAGATAGGTCGGGTCGACCGGGATGCAGTGGCCGCCGAGGCCCGGGCCCGGCAGGAACTTCATGAAGCCGTAGGGCTTCGTCGCCGCGGCCTCGATCACCTCCCACACGTCGAGGTGCAGGCGGTCGCACATCAGCGCGACCTCGTTGACGAGGCCGATGTTGATGGCGCGGAAGGTGTTCTCGAGGAGCTTCACCATCTCCGCGCTCTGCGTGGACGAAACCGGCACCACGCGGTCGAAGATGGCCTGGTAGCAGAGCGCGGCGAGCTCACCGCACAGCGGCGTCTCGCCGCCGACGACCTTCGGCACCTCGTGCACCGAGAACTTGCGATTGGCCGGGTCGATGCGCTCCGGCGCGAAGGCCAGCGAGAAATCGACGCCGATCTTGAGACCGCTCGACTCGAGCAGCGGCACGAAGAGCTCGTGCGTCGTGCCCGGATAGGTGGTGCTGCCGAGCACGACGAGCTGACCCGCGCGCAGGCGCTTGCGCACCTCCTCCATCGCGCTCGCCATGTGCGAGACGTCGGGATCCTTCGCGCGCGTGAGCGGCGTCGGCACGCAGACGTGGATCACGTCGCAGCGCGTGAGCGCCTTGAAATCCGTCGTGGCCTCGAAGAAGCCGCCGTCGCGCAGCTCCTTCACGGCCGACGAGGGCACGTCCTCGATGTACGACGCGCCCTTGCGGAGCGTGTCGATCTTCGTCCCGTTGACGTCGATGCCGGTGACGTGGAAGCCCTTGCGCGCGAATTCGAGCGCGAGGGGCAGTCCCACGTAGCCGAGGCCGATGACGCCGATGTGCGCCGTGCGTTCGGTGATGCGTACCCGCAGGTCGTCGAGGCGGCTCAAGGGGGTCCTCCGGTCTCCGCGGCGCCGAGCCCGCGGAAGTAATCGGCGAAATAGCGGTAACCCGACGCCAGGGTGAAGGCAGTGGCGACGGCCAGGAACGCCAGACCGACCCGGTTCGCGTTCAGGCCGAGCGTCTCGTAATGGAAGAGGAGTGCCCCGATCGCGATGTTCTGTGTCAGCGTTTTCGCCTTGCCGAAGCTGGAGGCAGGCAGGACGTGGCCGCCCGCCGAGGCGAGTCCCCGCAGGCCGGTCACGGCGAGCTCCCGGCCGACGATCACGACGACCATCCAGAGGGCCCACTCGGGGATCCGCCCGATCGCCAGCAGGACGATCAGGGCGGTCGACACGAGCAGCTTGTCCGCAAGCGGGTCCAGCAGCTTCCCGATGTGCGTGACCATCTTGCCGCGCCGCGCGAGCCAGCCATCGAGCAGATCCGACACGGCTGCAACGATGAAGATCCACGCGAAGACCGTGCTGGCAGCCTCGCCGGGGAAGAGCGGAAGCAGGAGCAGCACCGGCACGACTGCCGCGCGCAGCATCGTGATCGTGTTCGGGGCGTTCCAGAAGCGTTCGCGCGGCATCGCGACCGGCGTGGCATGCATGGCGTGGCGCGAGAGCGGCGGTGCGGGCCTGGGGGCAGCACGCTCGCTATCGAGCGAAATCGACATGATAGGAGCGATAGTAGGTCAGAACGCGATCGACGTAATCACGCGTCTCGCGATACGGCGGCACCCCTCCGTAGCGGTCCACCGCCGAAGGGCCCGCGTTGTAGGCCGCCAGCGCGCGCGAGAGATCGCCGTAGCGATCGATCATCGCGCGCAGATAGCCGGCGCCGCCGCGCACGTTCGATGCGGGCTCGAGGGGATCGTCGACGCCCAGATCGGCCGCCGTCTCCGGCATCAGCTGCATCAGACCCTGCGCGCCCTTGCGCGAGACCGCTTCCGGATCGAAGGCCGACTCGGCCGCGATCACCGCCTTCACGAGCGCCGGCGGCAGCCGGTAGCTGCGCGCCGTCTCGTCGATCAGCGCGTCGTACTCCCGGTAGGAAGGAGCCTGCCAGACCCGCCGCTCGTCGCGGAAGCGCACCTTCTGGAAGCGCTGATCCCCGAGGGGCCGGTTCGTGAAGTGCGTGACGCCCTTGTCGTCCGTGTAGGAGTAGATGGCGTCCGCCCGGGATGCGGCGGACACGCCCAGCGAGGCCAGGCCGAGCAGCAGTGCAGCCATCACACGGACATTCGCGAAGCAGACCGAACCCCTGCGGGGGGCTGCCCATGCCCGAGGCGTCCCGATAGAATGCGCGGCCATCGACACGCGCTTATCGGAGCCGACGGCAGCGGCCCTTTAGCCCCGGCGCCACCCGAGACCCCTCTTGAGCGACCCCCACCGCTTCGACGTTCTCGTTCTCGGAAGCGGAATTGCGGGCCTCTTCTACGCGCTCCGGATCGCCGACCGGGCGGACGTCGCGATCGTCACCAAGAAGCGTGCTGCCGACTCGGCCACGAACTGGGCGCAGGGCGGCATCGCCGCCGTCCAGGACCCGGAGGACTCCTTCGAGTCCCACGTGCGCGACACGCTGGAGGCGGGCGCCGGCCTGTGCGACCTCGAGGTCGTGCAGCGCGTGGTCGAGCGCGGCCCCGCCATGATCGACGCGCTGCTGAAGCTCGGCGCGGACTTCGACGCCTCGCGCGGCCCGGGCCGCTTCGATCTCGGCCGCGAGGGCGGCCACACCTACCGCCGCATCCTCCACCATCGCGACGCAACCGGACGCGAGATCGAGCGCGTGCTGCTGCTGCGCGCGCGCGCCCACCCTCGCATCACGCTCTACGAGGACCATTGCGGCGTCGACCTGCTGACGTCCGACCGCGCAGGCCTTCCCGGACCGCGGCGCGTGCTCGGCGCCTACGTGCTCGACGCGCGCAGCGGCGAGGTCGAGCGCTTCCAGGCGCGCATCACCCTGCTGGCCACCGGCGGTGCGGGCAAGGTCTACCTCTACACCTCGAACCCGGACATCGCCTCGGGCGACGGCATGGCCATGGCGTATCGCGCGGGCGCGACGCTCGCGAACATGGAGTTCGTCCAGTTCCACCCGACCTGCCTCTACCACCCGAAGGCGAAGTCGTTCCTGATCAGCGAGGCCGTGCGCGGCGAGGGCGCGATCCTGCGCACGCAGGCGGGTGACGCCTTCATGGAGCGCGCGCACCCGCTGAAGGACCTCGCGCCGCGCGACATCGTCGCGCGCGCGATCGACGCCGCGCTCAAGAGGTCCGGCGATGAGTGGGTGCTGCTCGACATTACCCACCGCGATCCGGCGTTCGTGCGCGAGCGCTTCCCGAACATCTACGAGCGCTGCCTCGAGTTCGGCATCGACATCACGCGCGAGCCGATCCCGGTCGTGCCCGCGGCGCACTACTGCTGCGGCGGCGTGCGCACCGACGCGTCCGGCGAGACGGACCTCATGAACCTCTTCGCCGCCGGCGAGGTTTCGTGCACGGGCCTGCACGGCGCCAACCGCCTCGCCTCCAATTCGCTGCTGGAGGCGCTCGTCTACGCCGACGCCGCCGCGCAGGCGACGGCGCAGCGCCTGCCCGAGCTCTCCGCCGAGGACCTCGACGCCGAGCCCTGGCAGGAGGGCGATGCGAGCCCCTCCGACGAGGCCGTCGTGATCACGCAGAACTGGGACGAGATCCGGCGCATGATGTGGAACTACGTCGGCATCGTGCGCAGCGACAAGCGGCTGGCGCGCGCGCAGCACCGCATCGACCTGCTCCAGGCCGAGATCACCGAGTACTACTGGAACGTGAAGGTGACGCCGGACCTCGTCGAGCTGCGCAACCTCGCAACCGTCGCGCAGCTCGTGATCGAGTGCGCGCGCAAGCGCCTGGAGAGCCGCGGCCTGCACTCGAACGTCGACCACCCGGAGCGCGACGACGTCCGCTTCCGTCGGGACACCCTGGTGCGCCGCTGATGCCGCGCCGGGCGCGTCGCGCGCTCGCCGGTCTGGCGTCGCTCCTCGCCGCGTGCCAGACCTCGCGAGACGCCGCGCCCGCAACGCCCACCGAGCCCGATCCGCTGGTCTCGCGCCACGTGCTCGAGCAGGGACGCGCGCTGCTGCGCGAGGGGCGCGCCGACGACGCGGTGGGCGTGCTCCAGAGCGGTGTCGCCGACGACCCCGAGAACGCGCGCTTGCAAGGCGCGCTGGCGCGCGCGCTCGAGGCGCAGGGGCGCACCGAGGATGCAGCGGCTGCGTGGGCGCGCGCCGACGCGCTCGCGCCCCCCGCGCCTCCGCTCCCGCAGGAGGCGCTGCCGGGACGCGGGGCCGGCACGCTCGTCGCGATCGTGCCGGCGGAGGCCGGCACGCCGGAGAGCCCGCCCGCATGGCCGGCGCCGGATCTCGAGCGCGTGCTGGTCGAGCGGCTGGCCGTGCGCCTGCCCGAGGCGCGCGTGATGCGCGCGGATCCCGGCAGCGTCGGCGCGGCGCGCCAGTGGCTGGCTTCGCAGGGCGCGCAGGTCGCGCTCTCGCTCGCGCTGGAGCGGAGCTGGTGCGGCTTCACCGTCAAGGACGGCGAGCT
>DASUFZ010000133.1:0-2750 GCA_036274295.1 Myxococcota bacterium | reverse complement strand
ATGCACGTCGCCAACGGCATGTACGGCCTGATCGTCGTCGAGCCCGAGTCGGGTCTGCCGAAGGTCGACCGCGAGTACTACGTCGTGCAGGGCGATTTCTACACGCGCGGCGGCTACCGCGAGCCGGGCCTCCAGCCCTTCGACATGGACAAGCAGATCCTCGAGCAGCCGACCTACGTGCTCTTCAACGGGCGCAACGGCGCGCTGGTCGGCGAGCACGCGCTGACCGCGAAGGTCGGCGAGCGGGTGCGCCTGTTCGTCGGCAACGGCGGACCGAACCTGGTGAGCTCGTTCCACGTCATCGGCGAGATCTTCGACGAAGTGCGCCACGAGGGCGCACGCGAGGTCACGCACGACGTGCAGACGACCTTGATTCCCGCCGGCGGCTCCGCGATCGTCGACTTCGCGCTCGAGGTGCCCGGCACGTTCGTGCTGGTCGACCACTCGCTGATCCGCGCCTTCAACAAGGGCGCCCTCGGCATGCTCAAGGTCGACGGTCCCGAGGACAAGCAGATCTACTCCGGCAAGGAGGTGGACGAGGCCTACCTGGCGGAGTACTCGGCGGCCGCGCTGGAGGCGAAGCGAGCGGCGGCAGCCGCGTCGGCGGGCGGGGAATCGCTCGAGGCGCAGCTCGCCCGCGGCAAGGCCACGTACCAGGGCACCTGCTCGACCTGCCACCAGGCGGAGGGACAGGGCCTCGCGAGCGTGTTCCCGCCGCTCGCGAAGTCCGACTACCTGATGGCCGACAAGCAGCGCTCGATCCACGTCGTGCTCGCCGGGCTGTCGGGCCCGATCACGGTGAACGGCCAGCCCTACAACAACGTGATGCCGGCATGGGCGCATCTCACCGATCACGAGATCGCGAACGTCCTCAGCTACGTGAGGAGCAGCTTCGGCAATCAGGGCGATCCGGTGACGGACGCGGAGGTCGCGGCGGTTCGCGCCTCGCTGCCGAAGCCGCAGCAGGGCGGACATCCGTAGCGCCATGCGCGCGCAGGCGCGCGCGGCGAAGCGCTTCGCGGCGCTGCTCTGCATCGCGCTGGCGTCGGCGGGCGCGGCGCGCGAGGCGCAGCCCCCGCCCGACATGCGGCTCGTGCCGGGCGGACGCTACACGCCCTTCTACCCCGTGAAGAACGAGCAGCCCGCCGAGATCGCTCCCTTCTACCTGGACGTCCTGCCCGTCTCCAACGCGCAGATGCTGGCGTTCGTGCGCGCGGAGCCGGCCTGGCGACGCTCGAGGGTGTCGCCTCTGATGGCCGACGCGGCCTACCTCTCGCACTGGGCCGGCGATCTCGAGCTCGGCGCCGACGCCCCGCCCGATGCGCCGGCCACCTTCGTCTCGTGGTTCGCCGCCGACGCCTGGTGCCGGTACGAGGGCAAGCGCCTGCCGACCGAGGCCGAGTGGGAGCTGGCGGCGGCGCCGCCGATCGAGGACGCGGCCGCGCGCGCGGAGAACGAGCGCCGCATCCTCGCCTTCTACGCGCGCCCGCGCGGACCGCTGCCCCGCGTCGGCTCGACGCCGCCGAATGCCTACGGACTCCGCGATCTCCACGGCGTGATCTGGGAATGGGTGGAGGATTTCAACGCGAGCTTCGCCGCAGCGGACGCCCGCAGCGACCGCGAGCGCGAGCTCGAGAACATCTGCGGCGGCGGGGCGATCGGCGCGGCCGACGTGAGCCGCTATGCCACCTTCATGCGCACCGCGTTCCGCTCGAGCCTGCAGGCGACGTACGCCCTGCACCACCTCGGGTTCCGCTGCGCGAGGGATCTGCCATGAGACGACGTCTGCTCCTGCTGGCCGTCGGCACCCTGCTGGCCGCGGCGCCGCTCGCGTTCGCTCGAGCGGACGACGACGCGCACGACGAGCACCACGAACACGCCGGGCATGCGCTCGAGGGCGCCGCGCCGAGCGACCGCTCGCTCTACGGATTGCCGGGGAGCTGGTCCGATCAGAACGCCCGGCCCTTCGAGCTGGGATCGCTGCGCGGCAGTCCGGTGCTGCTCGTGCTCTTCTACGGAACCTGCGACTCCATCTGTCCCGTGGTGGTGCGCGACATGCAGAAGGTGGAGGCGATGCTCTCGCCGGACGACCGCCGCCGCACCCGCTTCGTGCTGGTGACGATCGACCCGAAGGTCGACACGCCGGAGAAGCTGCATGCCTACGCCGAGAAGCACGACCTGGACCTGGCGCGTTGGACCCTGCTCAACGGGCCGCCCGAGCAGGTGCGCGTGCTGGCGAACGTGCTCGGCTTCAAGTACCGGCCCACCGGCACCGGCCAGTACAGCCACACCATCCGCATTCACGTGCTCGACCGGGAGGGCGTGGTCGTCGATCACGCCGACGGCCTCGAGCGCTCGCTCGAGCCGATCGCTGCGCGCGTCTCGACCTTGCTGGCGAGCGAGACGGCCCCTGCGCCCGCCAGGTAGGCACCGAAGATCGGCGTGAAGAGATCGATCGGGATGCCCATGCTGTAGTAGACGGAGGCCGAGTAGAAGTCGACGTTCGGGATCGGCCCCTTGCGCTCGAACATCAGCTCCTCGAGCGCCGCGCTCATCTCGTAGTACTCGGGGTGGCCCGTCTCGGCGGTGAGCTCGCGGCTCATGCGCTGGGGCGTGAGGGCGGCGATCGGCACGTTGAAGGGCCCGCTCCCGAACAAGGAAGATGCCGGAGAGCGTGCTCGAGGTGACCCGCTCCGAGAAGGCCGACGCGTCGAGCTACCACGGCGTGCAGGAAGTCCATCGGATGGACC